>NZ_JBWKCY010000110.1:0-1027 GCF_056436245.1 Streptomyces sp. NPDC043812 | reverse complement strand
GTTGTAGCCGGTCATGCCCCCGAATCCGCTGCGCGCTGCGTAACCGCCGTAGTAGACCTTCACGGTGTCGGCACACCGGTCGTAGCGCGCACCGAGGTAGGGGCTGTTGCCCCACTTGAATCGTTGCGGTGAGCGTCCGGTTGGGGTCCCGCCGCCTCTGGGCGGAAAGCCGTCCGTGAAGCACGGTGCCGTCGGAGCGGACGAGACGGAGTGCGCCTGCCCGACGTCGGGCGCCATCAGCGGGGCAGCCAGCAGTGCTGCCGTGCACGCTGCCGTCACGGGAAGGCGACCGTGAAGAAGTCTCCTGGGTCGCTCCGTTCTCCAGGGCAGGGATCGGTGCGCACGGCCAGCGTCGCGCGGCCGGCGTGACGGCGGCGTGACAGCGGCGTGACGCGTCCGCGCACGAGCAGGGGCCATTCGGGCCGATTTGCTGATGCCTCGTCGGGCACGTGCGCAACTCCCTATTTCGATATCGGACCAAACTGAAATTGCAGTACGCCCAATCGGTGTCTGAGTGAAGGGCGTTGACGCAGTAGAGAGCCTGGTTGGATGCCGAGGAATTCTTTAAAGAGGAAACGTTTTTTCATCAACTGCTGTGAATTCAAATAAAATTGTTGCTCCGTCAACTATCTGCTGTTGCGGCGAATCGGAGGCGTATATAGCGTCGAAGTGCCCCAAAAGGGGATGAAAGACGTGCCCTGGGTCGACTCAGTGGCACAGAGAGAGGACGGACACCATGACGACTCCCAACGGCGGTCAGGCCACCGCTGCCCAGGCCCTCGGCAACGTGCTCGGGCAGGGAATGCCCTTCAACGCCCAGAGCGCGGGACAGGCCTCGCCCCAGCCCTCGTCGCCCCAACCCCAGCAGATCGACCCGCAGTTCCTCCCCATACTCGCTGCTCTGGCGCCGGTGATAGCCAGCGCCGCGCAGGGCATCATCAGCAGCCTGGGTGCGCAGCAGGGGCAGCCGCAGGGGCAGGGGGCGGCGCAGCCGCAAGGTGTGAGCCCGCAGTTCTTCCCGGGGTTC
>NZ_JBWKCY010000109.1:0-1084 GCF_056436245.1 Streptomyces sp. NPDC043812 | reverse complement strand
GGCGATGGGCACGGTGACGCCCACGTCGATGCCGACGTCCGGCCCCTGGTGGGGCTCAGGTTTGGCCTCCAAGGTCTGGACACGGAAGGCGATGTGCCAGCCGAGCCCGTCCTTGATCAGCCGGGCCCCGGTGATCCGGTTTTGGGCGCCTGCGTGCTTGCCCACGGGCAGGTCCCTGGTCCACCGGAACCGGACACGGCCCACCTTGGGAATGTTGACCTGCCCCCACCGGCGGTGCACGCGGACGATGTTCAGGTCCCGGCCCTGCGGGATGTCCACCGACATCATCGTGCGGAGGCGGCCCTTGAAGTTCGGGGCGTCAGCGCGGCCGTCCCAGCAGTTCTTCCACGCCTGGAAGTACGTCTTGAGTACTGCCTGCGCGGCCTGGGCGGGGAGGACGGCCAGGAAGTCGATGTCCTTGCGGGCCTGGCGGATCGCGGCATCCGCGTGTCCGAGAGTCCGCTTTTCCTTCGGCATCATCTGCCACCAGGCGTGAAGCAGGTTCCACATGGTGCGGGCCGCGTGCGCCTGGCCATCAGTCCTCAACACCTCGGCAGGCGACAGCGCAAGCCGGGCACGATGCCCGAACTGCCGCTTGACCAGGGTGTCTCGACTCACAATCGAGACCTTAGCATTGGTCTATGTCACCGCGCTGGAACCCTAATCCCGATGTCAGAACCGGTCGCCATGTTGTCTACAACCTGCACGTTCACTTGGTTTTTGTCACGAAGTACCGGCGGAAGGCGTTCACCGACGCCATGCTGACCCGCACCGAAGAGATCATGCGGGAGGTCTGCGCCGACTTCGAGGCCGAGCTGAAGGAGTTCAACGGCGAACAGGACCACGTCCACCTGCTCGTGCACTACCCGCCGAAGGTCCAGCTCTCCAAGCTGGTCAACTCCCTCAAGGGCGTCAGCTCCCGGCGGCTCCGCCAGGAGTACGACAGCCATGTCCGCCGGTACCTGTGGGGCGGACACTTCTGGTCCGGTTCCTACTTCGCCGGATCGTGCGGCGGGGCACCCCTGACCGTTGTCAAGCAGTACATCGCGAACCAGCAGCGCCCCGTCTGACCGTCACCACCAAG
>NZ_JBWKCY010000108.1:0-1119 GCF_056436245.1 Streptomyces sp. NPDC043812 | reverse complement strand
GCGGCCATAACGGCCGTGGCAGCCGCAGCCGGTGTAACGCTTCTCAACACGTCCTTCGCCGGTGCTGCCGCGCCCGCCGAGGGCAAGATCTACGGCGCGAATGCCGAAGGCGCCGTCGCGGGCAGCTACATCGTGATGCTCGACGAGAAGGCCGACAAGAAGGATCTGGCCAACGAGTACGGCGGCAAGCTGCAGCGCAACTACAGCTCCGCCATCAACGGCTTCTCGGCCAGCGGCCTTTCGGAGACCGAGGCCAAGCGACTCGCCGCCGACCCGGCCGTCGCCAAGGTCGTGCAGAACAAGAAGTTCACCATCAACGCCACCCAGGACAACCCGCCGTCGTGGGGCCTGGACCGCGTCGACCAGGCCGACACCGCCGGTGACAGCAAGTACACCTACCCGGACACCGCGGGTGAGGGCGTCACCGCGTACGTGATCGACACCGGAGTCCGCATCTCCCACAAGGACTTCGAGGGTCGCGCCACCCACGGCTTCGACGCCGTGGACAACGACGATTCGGCCGACGACGGCAACGGCCACGGCACGCACGTCGCCGGCACCATCGCCGGAACCGCGCACGGTGTCGCCAAGAAGGCGAAGATCGTCGCCGTGCGGGTGCTCGACGACAACGGCTCCGGCACCACGGAGCAGGTCGTCGCCGGCATCGACTGGGTCACCCAGAACCACCAGGGTCCCTCCGTCGCCAACATGAGCCTCGGCGGCGGCGCCGACGAGGCCCTGGACGAGGCGGTCCGCAAGGCGATCGCCTCCGGCGTCACCTTCGGTGTCGCGGCGGGCAACGAGTCGAGCGACGCGAGCCAGGGCTCCCCGGCCCGCGTCCAGGAGGCGATCACGGTCGCCTCGTCGACGAAGGAGGACGCGCAGTCCGAGTTCTCCAACTACGGCGAGATCGTGGACATCTACGCGCCGGGCTCGGACATCACCTCGGCGTGGAACGACAGCGACGAGGGCACCAAGACCATCTCCGGCACCTCGATGGCGACTCCGCACGTCGTCGGCGCCGCAGCGGTCTACCTCGCCGGGCACCAGGACGCCGCCCCGGCGGACGTCGCCAAGGCGCTCACCGACGGCGCCACGCCCGACAAGATCACCAACCCG
>NZ_JBWKCY010000107.1:0-1124 GCF_056436245.1 Streptomyces sp. NPDC043812 | reverse complement strand
AGAGGTCGTTTTCATCTCTAATGCCCATCTATCGCTTGTTTTCTGATGTGCCGTGGTGTGGTGCTGAAGGGGCTGTTGGACTGATTGGTTCTTGTGGGGTCGGTGGGGTGACGGTTGGGACGGGAGGAGGCTTGCGCCTGTCTCATCCCGGGAAGCCCGCTTCTGGGCTGTGCTTCCACAGGTAATTCCGTGCGCCTGGGCGCACTCGGCTGCACGCGGTACGTCCACATCATGAGTGAGCGACGTCCGTATCCGAGTGATCTGTCCGATGCCCGCTGGGAGTTGATCGAGCCGGTCCTGTCCGCCTGGCGGTCCGAGCGACGCCGGCACGCCCTGGACATCGGCCGCCCGCCCGAGCACGAGCTGCGCGAAATCATGAACGCGATCCTTTACGTGGACCGCACCGGGGTGCAGTGGCGCTACCTACCCCACGACTTCCCGCCCTGGGAAACCGTCTACGGCTACTTCGCCAAGTGGCAGAAGGGCGGCGTGTTCGCCCAGCTCAACGGTCTGTTGCGGGAGTTGGTGCGCCAGAAGGAGGGCCGCAACGCGAACCCGTCGGCCTGCGTGATCGACGCGCAGAGCGTCAAGACCTCCACCAGCGTCCCCGCCTCGAGCCAGGGCACCGATGCCGGCAAGAAAATCGTCGGCCGCAAACGGAGCATCATCACCGACACCCTCGGCCTTCTGCTGGCGGTCCTGGTCACCGCGGCCAGTGTCCAGGACTCCGTCGCAGGTCAGACTCTCCTCGAGGAGGCTGCCACCGCCCATCCCACCATCCGCAAGGCGTGGGTGGACGGCGGCTACCGCAAGCACTTCGTGGAGCATGCCGCCACCCTCGGCATCGACCTCGAAATCGTCCAGCGCAACCCCGGGACCAGGGGATTCACCCCGATCCCGAAACGCTGGACCGTGGAGCGAACCTACGGCTGGCTCATGCTCCACCGTCGCCTGGCCCGCGACTACGAGACTCTCCCGGCTCGCTCCGAAGCCATGATCCACCTCGCGATGACCGACCTCATGGCCCGCCGCCTCACCGGCGAGACCACCATCTCGTGGCGCGATCCGACATCACAGAACCAAATCCGCATCACAGGATAAAACAACGGGAGAAAACGACCTCT
>NZ_JBWKCY010000106.1:0-1138 GCF_056436245.1 Streptomyces sp. NPDC043812 | reverse complement strand
ACGTAGTCGAGGTCGTCGAGGTCTTCCAGCCACACCACGTTCGCTTCGTGTGCGAGCTGGCTTTCGTGCAGCAGCGAGCTCATGGACGCAGCTCCTTGTCGGTGAAGTGGCTGTGCGGTTGGACGGTCGTGGCGTGGATGACGCCGGTCGATTGGAGGTGGAGGACGCGGTGGTGTGGGTCGCCCCCATGGTAGGACGACGCCCAGATCCTGGGGAGGATGCCTTGCCTCATGCCCGTCCACCTGCCGGTCCGTCAGGTCGGGCGGTGTCGTCGCCCGGGAGCAGGGCAAGGGCGGGGTAGTACTTCTTGCCCATGGACTTCAGCATCTCCGCAGGGGACGCCAGGCCGATCTCTTGACGGATGCGGCCGGCGAAGGCGCGAGGGGTGTCGGCCCGGATGCCTTCCGAGCTGCACCAGGCGGTGTACGTGGCGTAGAGCAGGCCCTGCTCGACGCGCAGGTCGCCAGTGTCCGGGCCCTGGCGGACGCAGCACTCGGACAGGAACCTGCCGGTGTGGTCCTCGGTCGTCTCGTACGCCGCGGTGGCCAGGCGGACGGAGGCGGGTCCGGTGAGTGAGTCCCGGGTGGTGAGGTAGCGGCTGGCTCCCTGGATCAGCCAGTGCAGGATGCCGGGGCCTTCTTCCTGGACGAGTTCACCGGCCAGGTTGTCGATCTTCCGTTCGGCGGGGACGACGCGTTCGAAGGGGATCAGACGGATACGGCGCCAGAAGGCGTGCCCGCCGGTGCCGACCTCGGGTTGGTGGTTGCCGAGCAGCCATAGCTTGTGGGTCGGGGTGAAGCTGAAGTAGTCCTGCCTCATCCTGCGGGCCTTGATCTTGTCTCCGCCGGTGAGGAGTTTGACCCGTGCCTCGTCGAACTTGTCGTTGGGCTTGAGCTCGCTGCAGACGAAGATGCGGCGGCCGTGGAGCTCGGTCAGCTCGGTGGAGTGCTCGGCGAAGTTGCCCTTGTCCATCAGGAAGCCGGGCGGGGCCGCGTCGGCGTAGTCGCCCATGACCTGGATCATGACGTCCAGGAGGACGGACTTGCCGTTGGCGCCCTTGCCCCACAGGAAGGGCAGCACCTGCGCGCCGACGTCCCCGGTGATGGAGTAGCCCAGTAGCAGGTGCAGGAAGTCGATC
>NZ_JBWKCY010000105.1:0-1139 GCF_056436245.1 Streptomyces sp. NPDC043812 | reverse complement strand
TGCGCTCGGCGGGCGTGAGGTCGGCAAGATGCCGCGGCGGCTTCTTGGCTCCGCGGGGCGCGACGAAAGTGAGTTCTCCGGGCTTGGGCATGGTGTTACCAGTGTCGCAGACGGAATCTGGTGACCTGCGGGCCTTGCCGCCCGCGGTGGCCGTCATCGGTCGTTGCTGGTCGCTGCCGGGCGTCCCCTGACGGCCCACAGACGGCCCAGACGGGTAGGCGTTTCCGCTGGCCAGGAAGCCCCGCGCACGCCGCTCAGCCTGCGATGAGACGCACTGAATGTTCGGTGCGACGGGACACCGAGCGTGTCTGGTAGCCGGGTGCACACCGGGCATAGAATCGAACGCATGTCCGACATCCCTCGTCTCGCTCTCCTCCGATTCCTGCGCCGCGTTCAAGAGCAGCAGCTCGCGCAGACGGACCGATGGATTGCCGACGAGGAACGGCGCACGACCCACGCCGCGCAGCGCGCCCGGCACACGGCGCCACGAGACCCCGGATTCGTGATCTCTCACGGCATCGGCACGGACCGACGCCCCTTCGAGGTCCACGTCGGCGACTGCGGTATGGCGAAGCGCACGAAGCCGGTGACTCCGATAGAGGCTCGCCAGCTTCTGGCAGAGAGCGTGGAGGCGTGCCAGTTCTGCCGACCGGACTCCGAGCTGGGGATGCTGTGACCGGGAGCCGGATGCACGCTAACGGCATGGCCCCGATCGTTGTTCACCGTCCGTCGCCATCCGGCGGTCGGCGGGTCACCGCGCGCCGAGCGGGCCGGGACGAGATCCTCGGGCTCGCGCACTCGGATCGCGACCTGGTGGTGTTCCTTGAGCAGGCCGGAGTGACGGATCCGGAGCTCATCATCGACGACCCATCGTGGGTCGAGTGGCGGGGCGGCCACGCACACGAGTGGGACGCCGCGTAGGCGACACCCTGGACCACCGCATTCGGAGTTCGGCCGTCGGCCCTCTGCCCACGTGCACCGGGGGCTCCGACTGCCGTGCAGGCTCACTCAGGGATGCGGATGTGCGCCGTCGTTGATGTCAGCCTTAGAAGCCATCTCATTTGGTGAGTCTGCGGTAGCAGATGAGGGTGCAGGCGATGCTGGTGAAGGCGAGGAAGTGGTCCGCTTTACGTTCGTAG
>NZ_JBWKCY010000104.1:0-1207 GCF_056436245.1 Streptomyces sp. NPDC043812 | reverse complement strand
CATACTGGCCTGCGATCTCACGCAACAGGCGATGCCACTCCGGCCAGGACGCGCATGGCTGTTGTGCCACCAGCGTCGAAGAACGGCCCCTCACCCGGAGAGGACCTGCCGTGACGTTCCGGATCGGGCCGGGCATGTAGGCGGATCACTGGGTACGGGAAGGTCGTCGAGCCTTACAGGCCCCTGCAACGGCAGTTGTCGACAGCTGCATCGAGCGCGCACGGCTTCGCGAGCGCCGTGGGTCAGTAGCGGACGGGCAGGGTGAGCAACCCTCGTGCTCGCATCGAAGGTCGCCACCGCAGTTCGCCGTACGGGATGTCGAGTTCCAGCCGCGGAAACCGTTCCAGAAGCGCGGCCAGCGCGATCTCGGTCTCCACCCTGGCCAGTGGTGCGCCCAGACAGTAGTGGATGCCATGGCCGAGGGCGAGGTGGCCAGTGGCGTCGCGGCCGATGTCGAGGCGGTCCGGATCGGTGAAGCGCTGCGGGTCGCGGTGGGCGGCCGCGAGCGAGAGCAGGACAGTCTCGCCCGCCGGGATCACGACGCCGCCGATGGTGATGTCCTCGACGGGGAAGCGGCGGATGGCCAGCGGTACGGGGCCGTCGAAACGGGCCAACTCCTCGACAGCACCGGCCAGTCGGTCGGGATGGGCGCGCAGCGCGGCAAGCTGGTCGGGGTTGTTGAGCAAGGCAAGGGTGGCGTTGCCGATGAGGTGGACGGTGTTCTCGTAACCGGCGAACAGGACGAGGAAAGCCAGGGACATCAACTCGTCTTCGCTCAACCGGTCCTCCTCGTCGCGGACCGCGATCAGGCCGGAGAGCAGGTCATCGGCCGGCTCCGCACGCTTGCGGGCGATGAGCCGGGTGAAGAACGCCAGCATGCTGCCCACGGCTTCCTTCGCCCGGGACGGCTGCGCCGGGTTCGGGGCGACCAGGGCGTCGGTCCATGCCCGGAAGTCGCGTCGGTCCTCCGGGGCCACGCCGAGCAGGTCGCAGATCACAGTGATCGGCAGCGGTGCGGCGTACGCGGCGATCAGATCGGCGCTGTTCTGCGCGGCGATGGCGTCCAACAAGCGGTCGGCTGTGTTCCGGATCGGCTCGCGCAGTTGAGCTACGCGGCGCGGGGTGAACGCCTGGGAGACCAGCCGCCGGATGCGGGTGTGGTCCGGCGGGTCCATGTTGAGCAGATTCGCGTCCAGTGCCGGCGGCA
>NZ_JBWKCY010000103.1:0-1241 GCF_056436245.1 Streptomyces sp. NPDC043812 | reverse complement strand
CGCGAGTACGACACCAAGTACCCGGACCTGGGCGTGCTCGTCGCGATCTCCGGCACCCTCACCATCGACGGCGAGGAGACCACCGAGGTCAAGGAGAACGGCGGCATCTCCGAGGCCGCGCTGCCGAAGGCGTTCGGCTACACCCGTGCAGACGACAAGGCCGCGAAGGCCGGCGGCAAGGGGCAGCAGGAGTACCGGATCCTGGTCGTCGCCGAGAAGTACCAGACCGGCTTCGACCAGCCGCTCCTGACGACGATGTACGTCAACAAGACGCTGACCGGCATCGCCGCCGTGCAGACCCTCTCGCGCCTCAACCGGACCGCCGAGCGCAAGTCCCAGGCCGACCTCGCCGTCCTCGACTTCGCCAACGAGGCCGAGGACATCAAGGAAGCCTTCCGCCCGTACTTCGAGGAGGCGCACACCCTGCCCTCCGACCCGAACCTCCTCTACACGGCCCAGAGCCGCGTCATGTCCGCGCCGATCATCTCGGAGCAGGACATGGACGAGTTCGTCGCCGCGTACTTCCAGGCGGAGAAGAAGGCGGGTGGTGTCCAGTCCAAGTGGGAGAAGCTGCACGCCGAGTTGTATCGACTCCTCTCCCCCGCTGTGGCCCGCTTCACCGCCCTGCTGGAGAGCGAGGAGGAGGACGATGTCGAGACGGCCGAGGAGTTCCGCGCCAACCTCAACGACTACGTCCGCAAGTACGGCTTCCTCGCGCAGATCGTCCCGTACCGTGACGCCGAGTTGGAACGCCTGCACCTCTACGGGCGCCACCTCCTCAACCGGCTCCCCCGGCTTGCGGACGGCGGAGTCGATATAGGCGAGGTCGACCTCAGTCACCTGCGCGTCGAGAAGACCGGCGAGCACGACGTGTCCCTCAACCCCGAGGGTCCCGCCGAGCTCAAGGGCTTCGGCGACGGGGCCGGCGGTGCGAAGGACGCGGACAAGTCACTGCTGTCCGAGCTGATCGAGAAGTTCAACTCCAAGTTCGGTACGGAGTTCACCGAGGAGGACGTCCTCCCGGCCTTCAACGCGACGAAGAAGGACCCCAAGGTCCGGGCCGCGGCCGTCGTCAACGACGAGGAGAACTTCGGGATCGTCTTCGACAAGAAGTTCGAGGAGAACATGATGGATCATGTCTCCACGATCGACACGCTCGGCAAGCGGTACTTCGGTACCGACCGGGACTTCAAGTCCAACCTCGACCGCAGCGCCCGCCGCGCGGCCTGGCGGATGATCCG
>NZ_JBWKCY010000102.1:0-1250 GCF_056436245.1 Streptomyces sp. NPDC043812 | reverse complement strand
TTGACTTCTCCCCCTCCTGAAGGAGGGGGATTCTCACGGCTCGCGCCGTGAGGGTTTCTGCTTCGTCGCCGACTGCCCGCCCGGAGTACTCCGTTGAGGTCTTACACCAGCTCCACAGACAGACACGGCCAGCCCGGCCGCCAGAAGGTTCCTGGCCGCGTTCACGTCCCGGTCGTGGGTCGTGCCGCAGTCGCACGTCCAGGTACGGACGTTCAGGGGCATCCTGTCCTGCAGGGTGCCGCAGGTGGAGCACAGCTTGGAGGAGGGGAAGAAGCGGTCCACTGCTATCACTTCCCGCCCGTACCAAGCGGCTTTGTACTCCAGCATGGAGCGGAACTCGCTCCAGCTCGCGTCCGAGATGGCTCGGGCGAGGGTGCGGTTCTTGACCATGTTGCGTACGGTCAGGTCCTCGATCACGATCGTTTGGTTTTCACGAACGAGTCGGGTGGTCAGCTTGTGGAGCCCGTCACGGCGTCGGTCGGCGATACGGGCGTAGACCTTGGCTGCCTTGCGTCGGGCCTTGGCCCGGTTGGCGCCTTCGCCCTTTTCCTTGCGGGCAAGGAAACGCTGAGCCTTCGCCAGGCGGGCACGGTCGGCGCGTTCATGCCGGGGATTGGCGATCTTCTCGCCGGTGGAGAGGGTCAGCAGGTGGTCCAGGCCCACATCCACACCGACCGCCGCATCCGCCCGGGGGAGCGGTTTCACGGTCGGGTCGTCACACAGCAGACAGACGAACCAGCGTCCCGCCGCGTCCTGCGAGACGGTCACGGTGGACGGCGATGCCCCTTCGGGGAGGGGCCGCGACCACACGATGGCCAGCGGATCGGTCATCTTCGCCAGCGTCAGTCTCCCGTCGCGGAAGCGGAAACCGCTGGTGGTGTACTCGGCCGACTTCCGCGACTTCTTCCGCGATGTGAAGCGCGGGTACTTGGCCCGCTTGCCGAAGAAGTTGGTGAACGCCGTCTGCAAGTGCCGAAGCGTCTGCTGCAACGGCACCGAGGAAACCTCGGACAGGTAGGCCAGTTCCTCGGTCTTCTTCCACGTCGTCAGCATCGCCGAAGTGGCGTTGTAGTTGACCCGTTCCTGACGCGCCCATGCTTCGGTACGGGCCGCGAGTGCCAGGTTGTAGACCTTCCGCACGCATCCGAAGGTGCGCGACAGCTCGGCTGCCTGCGCATCGGTCGGATGGAAGCGGTACTTGAACGCCCGCTTCACACACGTCGTGGTCACGCTCACAAACTAACGGGACT
>NZ_JBWKCY010000101.1:0-1301 GCF_056436245.1 Streptomyces sp. NPDC043812 | reverse complement strand
GGTCGAACTCGACCAGTCGACCCAATCCGGCAAGGGTGCTGGTCTGCTGCTCGGCGGCCGTGTTGCTGCTCATGGGGCGTGTCCTCCACTGGTGGGTGTGATGCGGGATGGGATGCCGGGGGCGGCGGGGCCAACCGCCGCCCCCGGCACGTGTGTCAGCTGTCGCGGCAGAAACACTGCTCGGGCGGAATCTCGCCGCACGCGTGGTGGGCACAGAAACCGGACTGACACAGGAACGGGGTCTTGTCGTGCGTGCGCGGATGGTGCGTCACGTAGGCGAACGCATCGCCGTCGGCGAGCACCTGCACATGGGCGCGCCGGTGGTAGCGGAGGTAGGCGGAGATTGCTGCCTCACCGGCCTTCTCGGGGTCCCCTTGCCACTCGCCGATTTCGCGCTCCTCGTCCGCTCCGGACAGAGTGGCGATCACCGTGTAATAGGTGCGTCCGCCTCGGGGCTCGTGGGTGGGAAAGTCCGGGTAGAACGGCACGGGTCCTCCTCGCTGTCGGGGCTTGGGGGCCGGGCGGCGGGGCCAACCGCCGCCCGGCCTGCGGGCGTGGTGCGCCGCTACGAGAGGGCGACCAGCGGGAAACCGGCGTGGTAGTCGGTGTCCGGCTGCGGCGGCACCGGCTCTCCCTCGGCGTCCTTACAGAACTCGTCGAACACCTCGGCGGCAGTCAGGGGGTGCGCCCACGCGTCCTTCACCGCCCAGCCGCGCACAATGTCCCGCTCCTTGCCCGGAATCCTGGTCCGGGTCACCAAACCGCCGCCGTTAGACAGAGCGACTTACAGCGCGAGACACAGCTCATCCGTCCCCGTCGGCGTGACCAGCTTCGGGCGGTGGCCGTGCACAACGATCACCGGCGCGACGCCCGTGACGTGCGCGATGCCGTTGGGGTTGGCGGGGGCGCGGCCTCCGCACGTCAGCAGGTGGTGACCGGGGCCAAGTCCGTTGACCAGACTGGTCCGAAGGTCAAACGCACGCTCGGCGATCTTGTCCATGACGATTCCTCTCGCTGGGGGTGATCCGGGATGGTGCGGGCCGGGCGGCGGGGCCAACCACCGCCCGGCCCGTGGCGCTACAGCTGGCTGGACTCGAAGTGCAGCGGGAACGCGCTGCGGAAGATCGGGGCGGCCTCGGCGTCCTGCTCGGCGGCGTACCGCTCGCGCGCCTCCGCCTCGCTCAGCGGGCGCAGACGGCCCCCGTACGGCGTCAGCTCCCACCCCTGCTCGACGGCCGCCGCGCCCGGCTTGGTGGAGTGCACCCGCACTTCGCACCGCTCCGTACCGGGGTTCATCAGCC
>NZ_JBWKCY010000100.1:0-1330 GCF_056436245.1 Streptomyces sp. NPDC043812 | reverse complement strand
TGAACCGTTCCGGGTTCGGTAGAGACTCTATTCCGTGAAAGGATTGAGTCATGGCACGCCCCTCCTCCTACCCTTCTGAGCTGCGCAAACGAGCGGTCCGCATGGTCGCCGAGGTCCGCGGTGATTACCCGAACGAGTCGGCTGCGCTCAGGGCGGTCGCCCAGAAGCTCGGCATCGGCTCGGCTGAGACCTTGCGGAACTGGGTGAAGCGCGAGGAGATCAACTCCGGGCAGCGTCCGGGGACGACCACGGAGGAGTCCGCGCAGATCAAGGCCATGAAGAAGGAGATCGCCGAGCTGAAGCGGGCCAACGACATCCTGAAGGCCGCGGCAAGTTTCTTCGCGGCCGAGCTCGACCGGCCACACACACGCTCGTAGCGTTCATCGACGAGCACCGGGCCCGCTTCGGCGGTGTCGAGCCGATCTGCCGCGTGCTCACCGAGCACGACTGCAAGATCGCCCCCTCCACCTATTACGCCCACCGCAAGCGACTCCGGTCCCCGTCGGCCCGCACCGTCCGAGACGCCGAGCTGAAGCCGCTCATCCAGCAGATTTTCGAGGTCAACTACCGTGTCTACGGGGCCAGGAAGGTCTGGCGTGAGCTGCACCGCCAAGGCCACATCGTGGCCCGGTGCACCGTCGAACGGCTGATGCGCGAGCTCGGCATCGCCGGCGCTGTCCGCGGAAAGAAGCTCATCACCACGATCCCGGCCAGCAGCGTCGAGCGGGCACCGGATCTACTGGACCGCAACTTCGCCGCGCCGGCCCCCAACCGCTGCTGGGTCGCCGACTTCACCCACGTCAGGACCTGGTCCGGAGTCGTCTACGTCGCGTTCGTCGTCGACATCTTCTCCCGCCGGATTGTCGGCTGGTCAGCCGCCACGTCGAAGGAGACCAGGCTCGTCCTGGACGCCCTGGACATGGCCCTGTGGCAACGCGACCGCGACGAACAGCCCTACCAGCGAGGCGAGTTGATACATCATTCCGATGCCGGGTCGCAGTACACGAGTTTCCGGCTCGCCGAGCACCTGGACGCCGCCGGCATCGCCGCCTCGATCGGCTCGGTCGGCGACGCCTACGACAACGCCCTCATGGAGTCCACGATCGGCCTGTTCAAAACCGAACTGATCAAGCCCGGACGGCCCTGGCGAACCCTTTCCCAGGTCGAACTCGCCACCGCCGAGTGGATCGACTGGTACTGCCACCGCCGGCTTCACGGTGAAATAGGGCACATCCCACCCGTCGAATACGAGACCAGCTACTACCGCGCAACCCCGAAACCCCAGGTCACAACCACAATCTGAAGTCTCTACCGAACCCGGAACGGTTCA
>NZ_JBWKCY010000099.1:0-1377 GCF_056436245.1 Streptomyces sp. NPDC043812 | reverse complement strand
TCGTGAACTGGTGCACCGTGACGGGTGATTGTGTTGCGGTCATGCACTCACGGTGGCGCGCTGTGGCCTAGCGTGACCAGTGGTGACGCGCCGCTACCGGGCCTTCGTACGGAGCGGGCGCGGGCGGTGTACGGAGCGGTACGCGGGGAGAGGCGGCACAGCGGTGACCGAGGTGCGGGACGAGGAGACGGTACGGCAGCAGCGGCGGCCAGAGGACGAGCCCGGGACGGGCGTGGTGACCGCGTTCGGGCGGCAGTTGAAGCTGCTGCGGACGCGGGCGGGGCTGGAGCGGGCGGAGTTCGGGAAGCGGGTGGGGTACTCGGGGGAAACGGTCGCTTCTATTGAGCAGGGGAGGCGGATTCCGCAGCCTCAGTTCATTGAGAAGGCGGATGAGGTGTTGGGGGCCTGGGGGTTGCTGACGGCCCTGAAGGAGGAGGTGGCGAAGGCTCAGTACCCGTCCTTCTTCAGGGACGCGGCGCGGCTGGAAGCGGACGCCCACGAGCTCTTCCTCTACGCGGTCCAGGCAGTTCCAGGGCTTCTCCAGACCGAGGAATACACGCGAGCCCTGCTGGCGATGCGGCGACCGTTGCTGGATGAGGACACGATCGAGCAGCGTGTCTCGGCACGTCTGTCGCGTCAGGAGACCTTTGCTCGTTGGCCGGCACCACTGGTGAGCTTCGTCATCGAAGAGGCCGTGCTGCGCAAGCCGTTCGGCGGCCGAGACGTACTGCGTGGAGTGCTTGAGAACATCCTGTCCATTGGACACCGGCGCAACGTCGAGATTCAGGTCATGCCGAACGATCAGGAAGACAACGCCGGTGTTGATGGCCCGTTCACGTTGATCACCCCGAATAAGGGGGAACAGATCGCGTACTTGGAGGTACAAGGTCGCAGCATCCTGGTCACTGACCGGAACGAGGTGCGGTCCATCTCAGCGCGTTATGGGATCATCCGAAGCCAGGCTCTCACTCCGCGAGAGTCCCTGAGATTCGTAGAGAAGGTGCCGGGAGAGCTATGAAGACGGGCGAGGCGTGGCGCAAGAGCAGCTACAGCGGCGCGGAGGGCGGCGAGTGCATCGAGGTCGCCGAGACCAGCGACGCTGTCTTGGTACGTGACTCCAAGCGGCCCGCAGAAGCCAGGCTGTCCATCGGGGCGGAGGCGTGGGCCGGCTTTGTACGGATGGCCGCAGGCCGCTGACCGCGGACGTACGACGAGCGGGGTCCGGTGCGACGCGCGCACCGGACCCCGCTCGTCTCAGAAGTCGTCCAGCCCTTCCTCCCGGCGGATCATCCGCCAGGCCGCGCGGCGGGCGCTGCGGTCGAGGTTGGACTTGAAGTCCCGGTCGGTACCGAAGTACCGCTTGCCGAGCGTGTCGAT
>NZ_JBWKCY010000098.1:0-1478 GCF_056436245.1 Streptomyces sp. NPDC043812 | reverse complement strand
CCCAATACCGGTGACTTTGGCTGGTGTTGGTCGTTGGATGTGGTGTGCCAAGGCCTGGACAGGTGAAGTCGTCGGGTGAGCGGTTGTCGGACCGGATCGCTCTGGGTGTGTTGACGCGGGTGTTTCCGCCCGAGCTGGTGGATGAGGTGATTGTGGAGTGCGGGCGTCGGGAACTGCGTTCCCGGCTGCTGCCGGCCCGCGTGGTGGTGTATTTCGTGCTGGCGATGTGTCTCTTCTCCGGGCAGGGCTATGAGGAAGTGGCCCGGCTGCTGACGCAGGGCCTGGAGCGTGTGCGGCGGTGGGAGAAGCCGTGGCGGGTGCCGACGACCGCAGCGATCGGCAGAGCCCGCCGACGGCTGGGGCCGGAACCGTTGATGATGCTGTTCGACCGGGTGTGCCGGCCGGTGGCCGCCCCGGACACGGCTGGTGCTTGGTATCGCAGATGGCGGCTGGTTGCGGTGGACGGCACCACGTTCGACGTGCCGGACACCGAGGCGAACGACTGCTTCTTCGGCCGTCCCGGCTCGGGCCGGGGACAGCAGCGCAGTGCGTATCCGCAGGTGAGGGTTGCGGCGCTGGTGGAATGCGGGACACACGCGGTGTTCGCCGCGGCGACCGGCCCCTTGTCGGTCCACGAACAGCATCTGATTCCCGACCTCCTTCCCCGGCTGGAGACGGGAATGCTGCTGCTGGCCGACCGCGGCATCACCGGTTTCGAGCTGTGGAAGGCCGCCTCGGGCACGGGTGCGGACCTGTTGTGGCGCGTCCGCAAGAACATCGTGCTCCCGGTCGTCGAGGTCTTCGACGACGGCTCCTATCTGTCCGAGATCGTGGCCACCGGCGACCGCGGGCGACATGACCCGGCGCGGGTCCGTGTCATCGAGTACACCCTCGGCAGCGACGGCGACGGCGATGAGGCGGTCTACCGGCTGATCACGACCATCTGTGACCCGGACCAGGCACCCGCCACCGACCTGGCGGGCCTCTACCACCAGCGGTGGGAGATCGAGAACACCCTGGACGAGATCAAAACCCACCAGGGCGGACACCGCCTCGTTCTCCGCTCGCAACACCCCGACGGCGTCGAGCAGGAAATCTACGGCTTCCTCCTCGTCCACCACGCCCTGCGGGACGTCATGCACCACACCGCTCACCAAGCCGGCCTCGACCCCGACCGGCTGTCCTTCACCCGCACACTTCGCATCGCCCGCCGCCACGTCACCGGCCAGGCGGCACTTTCCCCCCTCACGACTCAGCCGAGCCCTGACACACACCACCCGTGAACTGCTCGAACGACTCCTCCCGCCCCGCAGAGACCGCTCCAACCCCCGCGTCATCAAACGCAAGATGACCAACTGGCACCTCAAACACCCCCACCACCGCAACCCACCCCAACCACCCACCACGGCAATCACACTGATCCCGCCCACCAAAACAACCAGCAAACACCAGAAAAAGACCTAAATCACCGGTATTGG
>NZ_JBWKCY010000097.1:0-1529 GCF_056436245.1 Streptomyces sp. NPDC043812 | reverse complement strand
CCGGATTGACGCCGCGGAAGCGTCAAACCGGACCCGGGCCAGCCCTCTGTGCGCCTCGGCGTCAGCAGCGAGCAACGGCCAAGCTGACGACGTAGTGCTCCTCGACCGTCCCGTTTGGGAAGACGCCAGTCAGGAGGTTCCTCTCCGCAGCCAAGAACGCCTTCGTGGCTTTCTCTCCGAGGACCAGGAAGTCGGAGTAGCTAAGGGTCTGCCGGTCATTAAACTGTCGTCTTGATCTTGCTGTTGGGGTTGCTGCTTTGGGTGGCGACTTGGGCTTGGAGGGCTGTCAGGGCGGCTGGTGGGGTGGTGGCCGGCGCGATGGTGATGCCCTGTGCTTCGAGCAGGCGTCTGATCTTCAGCAGGGTGCGGTGCATGGCGGTGCGGCTGCTGTTGAAGAGCACGGCGAGGGGTTCCGCGGCCAGGTTGACGCGCAGGTGGAGCACGGTGGCCAGGACCTGGTCGGCGAAGGTGAGCCGGGGTGGGCGTCCACGGCGGGTGTCCCCTTTTGCGGCCAGGGTTTCGGTGAGGTGCTGCAGTTGGTGCGGGGCCAGGCCGGTCAGTGCGGGATCGGACAGCATGGCCGGGTCCCACTACGGCGTCGGTGGCCGGCCGCTGCGGGCTGCCGGGATGGCCGGGGTCGGCTGGGGTGCAGGACGTAGTTCCACTGGGGGTGCAGGACGTAGTTCCACTCGCCGTGGAAAGTGTGCCGGGTCAGCGGCAGAGCCGCCATCTCCGCGTCGCCGACACCCATGCCGATGGGGTAGGTGTTGGTGTCCAGCCGGGCCTTCACGCGCAGTCCGGTGCGGGTGGTGGTCGCGGCGATCGATTCGAGGATGACTTCGTGGCTGGTCAGCGGGCGGCCGCGCCAGTTCATGGTGATGTGTGAGAAGAGCCGGTGCTCAATCTTGTTCCACTTCGATGTGCCCGGAGGCAGGTGACAGACTGTGATGGTCAGACCGGTCTCGGCGGCCAGGCGGGCGAGGTGGAGTTTCCAGGCCCGGGTGCGATAGCCGTTGGAGCCGCCCGCATTGGCGGTGATCAGCAGCCGGGAAGCCCACGGATAAGCGGCCTGGCCTTGGTTACACCACCAGCGGCGGATCGACTCCACCGCGAACGCGGCGGTGTCGTGGTCGGTGCCGACGTTCACCCAGCCGGTGTTGGCCGCCAGGTCGTAGATGCCATAAGGGATGGCCTTGCCCAGCTGCGGATCGGCGAAGTCATGCACGCGCACCAACACCGGATCACCCGTCGGCCGCCAGGAACGGCCCGGATTGTGGAAGTCGCCGACCAGCTCCTTCTTCTTGGTGTCCACGCTGATCACCGGCTGGCCGGCGTCCCGGTGATCGCGTGCTTGCTCGTTGAGATACCGGAACTGGGCATCCCGGTCCGCATGCTGACTGCCCTCGAGCGTCTTGGCGTTGGCCTGCAGCCGGAAGCCCTCCTGGTGCAGCAGGCTGGCAACGGTGTCCGCACCGACCCGGTGTCCCTGGCGGGTCAGCTCGGCCGCCAGCGTGCGGGTCGACTTGGTC
>NZ_JBWKCY010000096.1:0-1534 GCF_056436245.1 Streptomyces sp. NPDC043812 | reverse complement strand
GGGTGTCGCTCTTCCTTTTTGGCCTTGTGCGACGGCCCGCCCCGGGGCCGGGGGGCGGACGAGTCCACCCCCCGGCGCGTCGCGCTCCCTACTCCTGCTGCGCCGTCTCCTCGGCCTCCTCGGCGGTCGGGGCTTCCTCCGCGTCGGCGCTCTGCTGCTCCTCCTCGGCGTGCGGTGACGCGTCGGGGGCGCCGCCCGGCTCCTGCGGCGTCTCCTGCCCGGCCTCCGACTCCGTGGCCTGCTCGGCGGGCTCCGGCGGCTCCTCGGCGGGCTCCGGCGCCGTGTCCGTGGCGTCGTCGGCCTCGGGCAGCTCCTCGGCGTCCTCCTCGTCCTGGGCGCCCTCCTCGGGCGCCTCGGTCCGGCCCTCAGCCGTGGCGACCATCGCGGCCTCCTGGTCCGACAGGGTGTATCCCTCGGCGGCCAGGAACGTCAGCCACGCGTGGGGCGTGCCGTGCGGGCGCTCCCAAACGCTGTCGGTCATCTCCGCCTCGTAAGCGGCCGCGACGTGCGCAAGGAGCAGCTGCGGGCGCTTGGCCTTGCCCGTGCGCTGAATCAACTCCGTAAAGGGCTCGTCCCTGCCCTCGGGGTCCGCAGCACGCGCGAACCGCGCCACGTCGGCCATGGCGGCGGCCGCGCTCTTGCCGTTCTTGTTGATCAGCCTGCGATACGGCTGCGTCTGGTTGAGCATCGCGGACAGAACGAACTGCCATGCCGCGTCGGAAAGGCTCTTGCGGCTGCACAGCTGCACAAGGAACTCCTTGCGCACCTCCCGCGCGGCGCGCGCGGCCCGGTTACCCGCGATGACCCTGCGCCGCTCGACGCGCGCGGCCTCCTTGGCCTGGGCGTCCGCCTGCTCACCCCTGACCTTGTGGCCGTAGCGCGCGGGGTCCGCGCAGTGCCATACCGGCTCGGCGTCGTCGTCCAGCCGCGCCGCGTGCCCCTCGCACTTCGCGGCGTGGGCCTCGGGCGTGATGTCCTCGCCGAGTCCGTTGGTGAGGTTGCTCAACGGCCACTCGGTGGCGTCCTGCTTCCGGTACCGGTCCAGCACTGACACACCGGAATCGGCGAGTGCCTTCACTGCGGCCTCGCGCTTGCGCACGTCGGCAAGGTCTTCCCGCAGCTTCGCCATGGCGTGCGACCAATTGCCGCGCCCGTTCTTGGGGTCGTCGGCGTCGCGGCGCTTCGCGGTGGCCAGACGGGAAGCGGCATGGGTCACGCCTTCGACTTCCTGGAGGTCGGCAAGCTCCATGAGGTCGAATCCGTACCGGGCTCCGCTGGTCAAGCCTTCCGGCGTCAGGTCGGCGGCCTTCTTCGCGGACTTCAGCGCGTCGCGCTTCATGCCCAGCACAGCGGCCGCGCGGCGGCGTCCGGCCTCGCTGGTGCCGATGATTTCGAGCTGAGCCGCGCCGTTGACCTGATCGCGGTCCGTCATGCGGGCGCGCTGGGTGTTCTCCACCAGCGAGAGCAGCAGTGCTTCGGCGTCGGCGTCGGTGAGGTCGTCGCGGACGAATGCCGGGATGGGGCGGACCGGCTT
>NZ_JBWKCY010000095.1:0-1858 GCF_056436245.1 Streptomyces sp. NPDC043812 | reverse complement strand
GACGACGCCGGGGCGGATGCAGTCGCCCGAGTCCGCCGACGGGGACGTTGATGTCATCCGCTGATGCCAGAAGCCCCCCGGGATGATCCCGGGGGGCTTCTGATCTGTGTGCACTCGGCAGGATTCGAACCTGCAACCTTCTGATCCGTAGGATCGGGCAGCTCGTTGGGAGGGTGGCTCGCCTCCTCCTGGAGTGATCGCCGACGGTGGTGATCATCGGCCTCTGTGTGCCGTCGTTGCCATCAAGGTTGCCGTCACCTACGGATCGCTGGCGGCTGCGCTGCCGTGCCGGCAGAGGATTCCGCAGAACCTCTGGCCACGGATATTCTCCGGCGATGTCGAATCAGTCAGTGTCAGCAGGAGTCGCTGTCGCCAGTGTGATGGCGCACTGTGGGGGAAGCCCGGTCGGTGCAGTCGAGTTCCTGGTAGGGGCGATAGCCTCCGCGCCGGCAGCTCCGGAGCCGTACGCGGCTCTCGCCGAGTTGTGGCAGGACCGGCGCTCGGAACTGAAGGAGGGTCTCGAAGGGGACGGCTCCTTGAGCGCTGTGCTGGCGCAGGCGTACTTCCTGTTCCTCGACGGGGACATGGACGACGCAGTGATGGCCCTTGGCTCGGTCACGGGGGCCAGACCCGATGTGGCATGGGGCCGCGGCCCGTGGTTCGGCGATGCGCGCTTCATCGGCGCGGTGAGTGCTGAGGCGCTGGCCGAGGCGTGCTTGCGGACACTGGACTACGGCCACAACCTGGACACTGCCGAGATGCGCGATCGGTTCACGCCCTGGTTTCATGCCATCGACGTGGTGTCCGAACGGAGTCCCCTGCCGGAGTCGCTGGCCGCCATGTCCCGACTGCCCCGCGCCTGCGGCCGCTACGAGCTGGCCTTCGCCCTGTGCGACCGCGCCGATGCCGTCGATCGGGTCATGTGGACCGAGGTCGCACGAGCGAACACCTGGCGCGCAATGGGCGACCTGGACCAGACTGCGGCAGCCTTCGAAAAGGCCCTGGCGCTGGATGTCACCAACTGGTCCCTCTACCTCGACCTTGCCGATGTGCGTGCCATGCAGGGCAACTTCGCCGCAGCAGTGGCCCTCGTCGAACAGGGTCTGCAGCATGAACCTCACGAGTCCTCCCTGCGTGTGGCGGGTGCCGCATATCGCACGCGCCTGTCCGGCTCGTCAGACGACCTGCGGGCACTGATCGCCCTGGCACCCGAGCTCGCGAACACTTCTTACCGGGATCTGCTGATCGACTACGCGTGCGCGGGGCCGGGGCTGCCCAGGAGACTCGTGGCCAAGGCGCGCCGCATCAGCGCGAACTGAACAGAACACACCATCACCTGCCAGTGCTGCGCGCAGGGCAAGGACAAGAAGCAGCCGGAGCACAAGCGGCGCTGCTGCGCCCTCGGCAAGTGCTGCAAGAAGCTCCCCTCGGACCGGTCCGTGCGCTTCCTGCTGGTGATCATGCGTGCCGCTCCTCCACGAGCAGGGCGCCGACGCCCGCATGATCATGGAAGTCCTCGGCCACAGCTCGATCAGGGTGACCATGGACATCTACACGTTCGTACGGCTGGACTCGCAGCGCTCGGCGTTCGACCGTGTCGGGGATGCCCTGAGGGGTGACGGCAGTGACCCGGATGATGACGACGGTGCGGCCGGTGTTCCGGTAGCGGTCTGATTCGCTCCTGGAGGCGGTTGCCGTCAAACACTGCCGTCAACGCAAAAGCCAGAGGCCCTGAGGATTGCTCCTCAGGGCCTCTGGTCTGCTGTGCACTCGGCAGGATTCGAACCTGCAACCTTCTGATCCGTAGTCAGATGCTCTATCCGTTAAGCTACGAGTGCTTGTGCTTCCCGGGCTTTTC
>NZ_JBWKCY010000094.1:0-1944 GCF_056436245.1 Streptomyces sp. NPDC043812 | reverse complement strand
TACGTGGGACTCACCTGGCCATCGCCCGCCAACTCGGCATGGGGCACCGCACCGTCCAGCGTCGCCTGCAGTCCCTCATGGTCGAGGTGGGTGCGGCCACCCGCTTCCAGCTCGGCTGGCATGCGGCGCGCAGCGGCTGGATGGATGGTGCGGAAGCGCAATCCACCCCGAAGCAGGGTGTAAACGGCGCCGTCTGAGGCGTATTTACGCCTCGGCGGTTTCACGCCTCGAGGCATCTCTTGTACCGCCCACCGATCATGCCGAAGCATCTGGGGCACCGAAGGCATGAACCCCCCGTACCTCACGCAGCGGGGCGAGTTCATGCACCTGTGCACTAGGGGAGGGCTTGCGTGTTCTCGAGAATTGAAACCTCCCCTCCCTGAAGGGAGGGGATTCTTAGCTCACTTTGCCTGGCGCCTAGCAGGTGGCAGGGCTTGCAAGATCAACGCTAGCCGGGTTGAGACCAGCCCGGACGAGCATCACGCGGGCGGAGTTCTTGTCCCTGGGGGACACAGTTCCGCACGCGGTGCACGAATAGATTCTTTCGGAGAGGGGGAGGCGGTGCTTGGCTCTCGCTCCGCAGTGTGCGCAGTCCATGGTGGTGTGCGCGGGGTGGACCAGGTGCACGGTCTTGCCGTGCTTGCGGGCCATCTCGATCAGGGCCTGCTTGGTGGCGCCGATCGCGGCGTCGGCCGCCTTGCGGGACATGTTCCGCAACGTGGCAAGGAACTTCGGCTTGAAGTCCTCCACTGCGATCTGGTCGAAGTCCCGGACGACGGTCTTGGCCCACTTGCGGCCGGTGTCCTGCCGCTGCCGGGCGATCTTCCGGTGGACCTTTGCCGCCGCCCGCCGGGCCTTGCGGTAGCCGTTCGTGTCGGGCCGGTTCTTCGGCGTTGCGCGCCGGGCCATCATCCGCTGGTAGCGCGCGAGCTTCGCGGCGGCCGTCTTCCCGTGCTGGGCGTGCGGCAGGTCGTGGGCGTCGGAGGTGGTGGTCGCGGTCTCCTTCACACCCCAGTCGATGCCGATCACCCCGCCAGTGGAGGGCAGCGGCTCGGCCTCGGTGGCGACGACGAACGAGGCGTACCAGTGTCCGAGGTTGTCCCGGTGCACGCGCACGCTGGACGGCGTGGACGGCAGGTCGCGCGACCACACCACCCTCAGGATGATCCCGCCCGCCAGGTGCAGACGGCCGTCCTTGATGCGGAATCCGCGCTGCGTGTAGTTCAGCGACGGCGCGGCTTCCCGCTTCCGCTTGATCCGGGGCATCCCCGCCCGCTGCCGCATCGGCAGCTTCGCCGTGATGTCCTTGAGCGCCTTCGCACGGGACCTGGCGAAGTCCCGGATGATCTGCTGCTGCGCAACGCTGGAACCCTCGCGTAGCCAGGACATCGAACGACGCGCGTCGGTCAGCATCCTGTCGAGCTGCGCCGGACCGCACGTCGTCTTCGTCTCGGCGTCCTTGTTGAGCTTGTGGACCTTGCGGGACATCGCCACGCACTCGTTCCACACCCAACGGCACCGCGCCCACTCCCCTTCCAGCAAAGCGAGCGTGTTCGACGACAGGCGAAGCCGGAAGGTGTACCGGGCATGCCCGGCAACCTGCCCGGCCACCGCTGCTGTCGTCATGATCCGTAACCTAACAGCGGCCACTGACAACGGAAGAGAGTGCAGGTCAGAACAGATGCGCAGAGAACTCCGCCGCTACGCGGCTCCACCCCAAGGACCCATTCCTCCCCGCCCTGAAGGACGGGGCATCCTGGGAGAAATCCGGTGAAGGCCGGCTTCGCCGGCTTGTGGCCGCGGCAGTGGTCGTCGCGGCGGCCACCGGATCGTTGCCGTTGATGTCGCTGGCATGGGCCGAAGAGGAAGCACTGCCGGCCACGGCCACGGCCGCTGACGGGGTGCCGGTCGCCCCTGCGATGACTCAGCGTCTTGACGACACGG
>NZ_JBWKCY010000093.1:0-1974 GCF_056436245.1 Streptomyces sp. NPDC043812 | reverse complement strand
ACGACGATCGGCTCGCCGAACAGGGTGACCATCAACGAGTCGCCACGGTGCGGGATCGCCGTGACGAGGTCGATGAAGTGCCACCCGGAGCGGTAGGCGGTCGCCATCTCGCGTCGGAAGACCCTGTCGTCCGGGGGGATGGTCATGCGGCCACATCCGCTCCGACGCTGCCCCAACCCACGTCTCCCCCTCGAACAAGCGGGTCGACGGCACTCTGAGAATCGGGGGCAGGGGCTCCCCACCCGACGTCGGGATTACCCGACGCCCCGAGCGCTAGCGCAGCAGCGGCAATCACGGTAGCAAGCACCGAGCGAAGCATTCGCGTGTACATAGTCGGCTTCGTCCTCACTTGATGACTTCCATTCCCCCGCAGGACAAGACGATGGCTCATTGGGGCATGTCAAGCCACAGGAGCGATGCATCATGTTCCTGCACGTTCAAGACCCTGGGGGGTGGAGATTTGCCGAATAAGCACACAAAACAGACACATCCTCATGTCGTCACAGAATTCTGTGACGAGGGGGCCCGTCTCTATGCGAGCGCCTTGACGGCCGGCCGCATCACCCGCGCCGAGGCCGAAAACGCCCCCTGCCTGCTGGAGTTCGCACTCCTGCATCCGGACCCGGACGATCCGACCTGGCTGCGACCGGTGCCTCCGTCAGCCGCCCTGGCTCAACGACTGCACCCGCTCGAGCGCGAAATCCAGGACCGCCGACGACTCTCGGTGGAACTGACGGACACATTCGAGCCCTTTCTGGCAGTCAGCACGCAGAAGCCACCGATCACCCATGCCATCACCGTCCTGGAAGGGTTCGAACGCATCGACGCTGCGCTCGACGTGGCCATCGCCGAGAGCCAGACCGAGGTGCTCACCGTTCAACCCGGCGGCGGTCGCAGCGAGCACAACCTGAGCGACGCACTCAAGCGCAGCAGGCCTCTGATCGAAAATGGCATCCGCGTCCGCACTCTCTACCAGCACACCGTCCGGCACAGCCAGAGAACATACGCCTATGTCGAGCGCATGGCCGGTGCCAAAATGGAGATCCGCACACTCGAGGAACTCATCGAGCGGCTGATCATCTGCGACCAGACAGTCGCCTTCATACCCGCGCGCGACGACCGGCAGGTCGCCCTGGAGCTGCGCCACCCCGGGCTGGTCGCCTATCTGACCAAGGTCTTCGAGCACCTGTGGGGGCGAGCGGTCCCTCTCATGGAGGAAGTGCCCTACGGTCCCGCCCCCGATGGCATCACCGGCGTCCAGCGATCCATCGCCAAGCTCTTGGTCGAAGGGCATGTGGATGAGGCGATCGCGCGCCGACTCGGCATGAACGTGCGCACCTGCCGGGCCCACATCGCCAAGCTTGCCGCCGCGCTCGGCAGCGGCAGCCGTGCCCAACTCGGCTACCTCATTGCCAAGTCCGGGATCCTGGGACAGACCGACGACTACTCCAAGGGCGATACTCGCGACTGATCACCTCGCTGCGTCTGGCTCGTGCCCCCGACCCATCATCCCTACGATGACCCCAGACTTGTGGAGCCGCCACGGTCATCATGCTGCACTGCATCAAGTGGAGCCGGGGTGCCCGGACGCGCCGAGCATCCCGGACCGGGCGATGAGCGCCCCGAGCTGCACGCGGTTGGCGCTGCCGAGCAGTTCGGCGAGGTGCGCGATGTGCTTGCGGCACGTTCGCACGCTGATTCCCACACGACGGGCCACGACCTCGTCCGCATGCCCCTCCGCGAGCAGCCGCGCGATCGCGAACTGGCGCTCCGAGACACCCGTCGGGGCTGGCATCTGCGCAGCGCCGTACATCGGCAGTGCTTGGTGCCAGAACCACTCGAAGACGGATGCCAGATGGGCGATCAGGGCTGGCTGCCGCAGCTCCAGGGCGACGTGCCGGTCGCTGCTCGCCGGGATGAACGCGATGGAGCGGTCGAACAGGAGCATGCGTTCCGGGAGGTCGTTCAGGGTCC
>NZ_JBWKCY010000092.1:0-2004 GCF_056436245.1 Streptomyces sp. NPDC043812 | reverse complement strand
CTGCGAACTGCGGCACACCGACGGCCGCGCCATCCGTCTCTCCGTCACCGTCTACGACACGGGCAGCGCCTACGGTCGCCTGCGCGCCACAGGGCTGACGCCCGCCACGCCCGCCGGGATCGGCAGCTACCCGACCGGCATCGACTTTGGCAGCATCACCATGTCCGGTACGAAGACCGCGCGGCAGATCGCCGCCGACATCAGCCGCCGACTGTTGCCGACCCTCACGGGCCAGGCCGCCGCACACGCCCCCTTCCGTGAGCGCAGGATGCGCTACCTGAGCTGGGACGGGGCGCCCCGCGGCGGGCAATGGGCGACCACACCGCACGCGCGCGTGAAGGTCGACGCCGGCGAGCACGGCGAGAGCGTCGCCATCGAACTCACCGGGCTGTCCGCCGACCAGGCCGACCGCGTCGTGCGCGCTCTCCTGCAGACCGACGCCGAGCAGGCTTCGGAGCACCCCCATGACAGGTGACCGGCCACGCTTCCAGTGGAGCCAGGCCACCGACGAGTGGCTCACCCACACCCGGACGTGGCGCAGAAACCAACCGCGGCCCGACGCACTCACGCCCCTGCCCGCCGGCTTCTGGGCCGAGTCCGCTCGCCCGCGCCAGTAGCCGCCCCTGCCATCAATCGCCCGGAAGTACCACGTCAGCCCGTTTGGCCGCGGACGACGCCCCGACCACACCCACACACCGGAGGACCGGTATGCCCGCTGAGCTCATTCCACTGAATCCGCTGTCGCACCGCCTGATCGTGAGCACCCGCCCGGACGGCCCGGACCACGCCCCGCTGCCGCCGGGCGCGGACGTCAGCGCCGCCCGTATCGTCCGGGCGCGTGACGTCGCCGACGGAGATCTGATCCTGGCATCGTTCGCGCCGCGTCACCGAGGGGCCGCCAACGTCCCCCAGTACGCCACGGATGCCTACCCGGCCCGGCCGGCCGCCTGGACCCCGCGTGCAGCTGCTCCGAGTGCTGCACCCTCCGCACCTACAACGACCCGCCCGCCGAACAGCGGATCGTCCTCACCCGGGGCTTTCCGTGGGACGGAGAGTGCGACGTCTGGGACGCCGACGACCTGGCCCTGATCATCCCCGCCGCGCTGCTCCTGCTGCCGGTCACCGCCTGACCCGCTCACCGGCCGGGGCCCAGCGCCCCGGCCGCCAACGGAAGGGAGAACAGCCATGCCACGCCAGCCGAAGCGGAGCACGCCACGCCGCGACGACACTGACCTCACGCCGAAGACCACACGGAGCACCTTCGATGCCGCCCGGGCCGTCCTGATCGCCCACGGCGGGCGCAACGGCGAGACATTCATGATGCGGCCGACCGCCGTCAGCCCCGACGAGGTGATCATCGCCCCGATCGTGGGCGGCAACAGTCAGATGCCCGGCACCAGTTCCCTTCAATGGCGCGACGGGCAGGCCGAGGAGTGGTTTGCCCAAGCCCGGATCCTGCACGCCGCCATGACGGCCGCAGGCTGGACACGGCACGGAGCCGCCCGGAACGGCTCCTGCTATCTCCGGCCCAGAGACGAGAGCGACGCCGCGGCCCCGGCGCCCGGGACAGACGCCCGGCTGCTCGCGATTGCCACCGAACTCGGCATCGACGAGGGCGACCTCGACGAGGCCATCTACGAGTCGACCAACGACAAGGCCGCCGACGCCTACAACGGCGGCGCGTACCCCGATCTTGGCGACGAGGAAGCCCACGAGGCGGTACACGACGACGCCGACCGCCGCGCCAGCGAGATCAACAACGGAGGTCTCCGCGCACAGCTGGACCACCTGTACCGGCAGTGCGTCAGCGAAGCCGCGTTCCGCTCCCTGCTCATCGACCTGACCACCTGAAGACCGGCACCCCGCCCGGCGCTCCGCCGGACGGGCCCCTTCCTGCCGAGGAGCAGCCGTGCACCACACCACCCATGACGCATTCGAGGCCGCCGCGGCCAACGCACTGGAGGCAGCCCGCGGCATGGCCCGCACCATCGCCGACACCCTCAC
>NZ_JBWKCY010000091.1:0-2021 GCF_056436245.1 Streptomyces sp. NPDC043812 | reverse complement strand
GGTGATCACCAGCTGCGGCACGTGGGTGGAGCGCGACGAGCCAACGCCCGGAGCCACGCCGGAACCGTGAACGGACAGCCACAGCGTCCCACCTAAAGGTTGTCCCGTAAACGATCTTCTACGGGTTGAGGCGCAGGGCTGACCAGTGGGACCAGCCGTTATCCCGTGAGAGCGAGATTGTGGAGGCGGGCGATGCCGAGCATGGCGTAGTGGACGCCGTCGCCTTTCAGGCGGCAGTCGCGGAGGATCTTCCAGCCCTTCATCCGAGCGAAGGCATGCTCGACTCGGGCGCGGACCTTGCGGTGCGAGGCGTTGTGATCCTCTTTCCATGACGGCAGTTCGGTCTGACCGCGCGCGCGGCGATGCGGAATGACCAGACCGGTGCCCCGGTAGCCGCCGTCCGCGATCACCGTGGTCCTGCCGACAGCGTCCTTGGCGCCTGATAACTCCCATGCCTTGCAGTCATTGCGGTTGCCGGGCAGCGGTCGGCCGACCACGACGACGAGTCGGCTGTCGGCGTCGATCACGATCTGGTGGTTGGTGGAGTACCGATAGTTCTTGGACTGCTCGGCTACCTCGTGGTCACGGGTGGGAACCAGGGTGCCGTCCACGATCAGGACAGCGTCCTTGGAGAACCGGCGCCGCGGCCGCAGAGACATCAGCGGGCCGAGGTGGTCGATGATCCGGTCTGCCGCAGACTTCGAGATGCCGAACAGCAGGGCCAGCTGGCGCATCGTCAAGTTCGTGCGCCAGTAGGCCGCGACCAGCAGCACTCGGTCCTCCAGAGGCAGGCTCCAGGGCCGTCCCCGGCCAACCGCGTCGGCCCCCTCACGCCGCAGCGCGGTCACCAACTTCCCGAAGCAGCGCGGGCTCAGCCCGGAGAACGGGCCTATCCAAGACGGCTCCGACGCCATGATCACACCAGTCACACCATGATCATCCAACTCGTGCCCAACGGCCCTCAGCGCCGACTGCGCAACAGCGATCCGAGTGCCAAGCCGGTACCCAGGCCGATCAGGGCGCCGGCCGCCGTCCGCCATACGGGCGCCGCTCCTGCGGCAGGCACGTCGGGCGGACTCGGGGCGACGGCCGAGCGCGTCGGCGGTCCGGTAGCAACAGCGCGAGCGTGCTCCTCGCCCACGATGGCCAGGAAGCGACGACCGATACGGCTTCCTGACGAACTGGCGGTCCATGAGGTGCGGGCCCTGCTCCAGTAGTGCCGCCCAGCCTCTCCGGTGAACATCCCGGACAGCATGTCCCGCAGGAGAGGCTCGCGAATGGTCCCGATCTCGTAACCCATCCACGCGTAGTTCATCATGAGGTCGGCATAGACATGCCGCTTCCGCTCATGGGGATCGGCGATGTCCGTGTCGCCCCAGACAGGCTGGTAAAGCGCCATGTCCTCAAGTTCCAGGCGAACCAGCTCAAGGTAGTAGCTGCGAATCCCCTGGACCTGCTCCGCCCTGGCCTGCCGGTTCTGAACAATCAGCGAACCGGCAACACCGGCCAACGCGAGCGCCGAGACGATCGCCGACGTGAAGCCGTACGCGGCGCCGATCTGACTCAGCCTGTTCCAGTCCACGCCCTTGGAACCGGCGACGTCCTGCAGCACGAAAGGCGACAACAACAGCGCCGCCAGCACGGCCGCCGCAACTGCGACCAGCCCCAGAGCCCTGCCCACCCGGCGAGCCACTGATGCTCCAGCCGCAGACCGATGACGAGCTATCAGGTAAATCACCCCCAGGCGAGCCTGCCCCAGTGGCTAGGCCGAACCATGGGGCAGCCTATGCGCAGCCGTCATGCTCGGCAGCGCCCGCCTGCACCAGCTCACCTTCGCCGACCGGGCGAGCGCCCCTTGCCGAGGAACCGCCGCCGCATCGGCCCGAAGATCGATTACGGGACAGCCCTTAGGCTGAGACAAACTTGATTGAACCGTTCCGGGTTCGGTAGAGACTTCAGATTGTGGTTGTGACCTGGGGTTTCGGGGTTGCGCGGTAGTAGCTGGTCTCGTATTCGACGGG
>NZ_JBWKCY010000090.1:0-2078 GCF_056436245.1 Streptomyces sp. NPDC043812 | reverse complement strand
GGGCGCCGGCCAGGGTTTCGATGACGGAAGAAGGGGTGGGATCGTGCACGGGTCAATAAGAGACAGCGGCCCTGATATTCAGCATGATCTAGCGCGGAACCCCGGGCGTTTACGCCCGGGAGGAAGCGCTTCTCTGGGCTGCCTTGAGCCGCAGGCTACGAAGGGCGTTTCTGCTGCTCGATGTACTCCTTGATGATGGCGAGGGGCGCCCCGCCGCAGGATGCGGCGAAGTAGGACGGGGACCAGAAGTGGTCGCCCCACAGGTACTTGCGGATGTGCTCGGGGAACTCCTGTCGGAGCCTGCGGGCGGATACGCCCTTGAGGGAGCCGACCAACCGGGACAGGGCGACCTTCGGTGGGTAGTGCACCAGCAGGTGGACGTGATCGCGTTCGCCGTTGAACTCCACCAGTTCCGTTCCGAAGTCGGCGCAGACGTCTCGCATGACTTCCTCGCAGCGTCGCAGGATCTCGTCGGTGAATGGGCCGCGCCGGTACTTGGGTGTGAAGACCAAATGTGCGTGGAGAGTGTGGACGACCGTACGGCCCCTGCGGATATTGGGGTTTGGCTCCCAGCGTGGTGACATAGATCAATGCTACGATCTGGCCTGTGAAGATCGTGACGCAGGTGAAGCTCCTGCCGGAGGCCGGCCAGGCCGCCGCGCTTCTCGCGACCTTACGAACGGTCAACGAGGCCGCGTGCTGGGTGTCGGCGGTGGCGTTCGAGCGCGGTGTTCCGCGTGAGTACGAGCTGCGCAAGCACGCCTATGCCGAGCTGAAGACGAGAGGGCTGGGGGCGCAGGCCGCCCAGCACGTGATCAAGAAGGTCCGCGACGCCTACACCACGCTCAAGGCCAACATCCGGGCCGGGAGCCTCGGCAAGCCGGGTTCCAAGCGGCGGATGAAGGCCGGGACGAAGCCGATAACGTTCCGGCCCGAGGCCGCGCAGCCGTACGACGACAGGTGCTTGAGCTGGCAGTACGACACACAGACGGTTTCGATCTGGACCACCGCCGGGCGTATCAAGAACGTCCGCTTCGCCTGCTCGGCCGACGCGCTCAAGATGCTCCAGGAGCATCGCAAGGGCGAGTCCGACCTCATCGAGCGCGACGGCGTGTTCTACCTGATCGCTGTCTGCGATGTTCCCGAGGCCGAGCAGTACGAGCCTGAGCGGTTCATCGGTGTGGATCTCGGCATCGTCAGCATCGCCACCACGTCCACCGGCTGCCGTGCCGCCGGGCGGGGCCTGAACCGGCACCGCAAGCGGCAGCTCGACCTGCGTAAGAAGCTCCAGGCCAAGGGCACCAAGTCCGCCAAGCGCCTGCTCAAAAAGCGCAACCGGCGCGAGCAGCGTCACGCCGCCAACACCAACCACATCATCGCCAAGACGATCGTGACCGAGGCTGAACGCACCTCGTCCGGGATCTCCCTGGAAGAACTCAGGGGAATCCGGCAGAGGGTACGGCTCCGTAAGCCCCAGCGGGTCGCACTCCACTCCTGGGCCTTCGCTCAGCTCGGAGACTTCATCGTCTACAAGGCCAAGCGTGCCGGCGTGCCCGTGGTCTTCGTCGATCCGGCCTACACCTCGCAGCAGTGCTACGAGTGCGGCCACATCGACAAGAAGAACCGGGCAAGTCAAGACCTCTTCATCTGCCGGAACTGCGGGGTCGTTGCCCACGCGGACCGGAACGCTTCCCGCAACCTCGCCCGCAAGGGCGAGGCTGTGTGGACAGCGGGGCGTGAGTCACGCGCCCCTGCGACCCCATAGGGGTGTCTGGACGGAGGAGGTCACACCACCGCCAGTGGTGCCCTACCTCCAAGCCCGGTCCTTCAGGGCCGGGTCAAGTTGACTCAGCATGTGGGCGGTGACCCGGTCCGCTCCTGCGAGCCGGCGCTCCTGGCGAAGGACATCCCCGCTGTACCGGAGCAGGGGAACGGCACGGAGGAGATCACGATCGTTCTGGGCGAGGACTGAGCTCCTGCGCCCGCTGCAGTCAGGTGCCCACGAGGTCCAGTGCTTCGCCCAGGGATAGGGCCGAGACCACAGGGCTGGGGGCTGCGGCGAGGAGCTCCTGGAGGGG
>NZ_JBWKCY010000089.1:0-2308 GCF_056436245.1 Streptomyces sp. NPDC043812 | reverse complement strand
GGTCGAACTCGACCAGTCGACCCAATCCGGCAAGGGTGCTGGTCTGCTGCTCGGCGGCCGTGTTGCTGCTCATGGGGCGTGTCCTCCACTGGTGGTGTGATGCGGGATGGGATGCCGGGGCGGCGGGGCCAACCGCCGCCCCCGGCACGTGTGTCAGCTGTCGCGGCAGAAACACTGCTCGGGCGGGATCTCACCGCACTGGTGGTGGGCGCAGAAACCGGACTGACACAGAAACGGGGTCTTGTCGTGCGTGCGCGGGTGGTGCGTCACGTAAGCGAACGCATCGCCGTCGGCGAGCACCCGCACATGGGCGCGGCGGTGGTAGCGGAGGTAGGCGGAGATCGCGGCCTCACCGGCCTTCTCGGGGTCCCCCTGCCACTCGCCGATTTCCCGCTCCTCGTCCGCGCCGGACAGGGTGGCGATCACGTTGTAATAGGTGCGTCCGCCTCGGGGCTCGTGGGTGGGAAAGTTCGGGTAGAACGACACGGGTCCTCCTCGCTGTCGGGGCTTGGGGGGCCGGGCGGCGGGGCCAACCGCCGCCCGGCCATGCGGGCCGGTGCGCCGCTACGGGAGGGCGACCAGCGGGAAACCGGCGTAATAGTCGGTGTCCGGCTGCGGCGGCACCGGCTCTCCCTCGGCGTCCTTACAGAACTCGTCGAACACCTCGGCGGCAGTCAGGGGGTGTGCCCACGCGTCCTTCACCGCCCAGCCGCGCACAATGTCGCGCTCCTTGCCCGGAACCCTGGTCCGGGTCACCAAACCGCCGCCGTGGGACAGAGCGACGTACAACGCGAGACACAGCTCATCCGTCCCCGTCGGCGTGACCAGCTTCGGACGGTGGCCGTGCACAACGATCACCGGCGCGACGCCCGTAACGTGCGCGATGCCGTGGGGGTTGGCGGGGGCGCGGCCTCCGCACGTCAGCAGATGGTGACCGGGGCCAAGTCCGTTGACCAGACTGGTCAGAAGGTTAAACGCGCGCTCTGCGATCTCGTCCATGACGATTCCTCTCGCTGGGGGTGATCCGGGATGGTGCGGGCCGGGCGGCGGGGCCAACCGCCGCCCGGCCCCGTGGCGCTACAGCTGGCTGGACTCGAAGTGCAGCGGGAACGCGCTGCGGAAGATCGGGGCGGCCTCCGCGTCCTGCTCGGCGGCGTACCGCTCGCGCGCCTCCGCCTCGCTCAGCGGGCGCAGACGGCCCCCGTGCGGCGTCAGCTCCCACCCCTGCTCGACGGCCGCCGCGCCCGGCTTGGTGGAGTGCACCCGCACTTCGCACCGCTCCGTACCGGGGTTCATCAGCCCTACGCCCAACACCAGGGCAAAGGCTTCCAACTGAGAGACGTTCATGCTGATCATGTCGTCGATGTCCCGGCCGGTGACATCGATCAGGAGACGCGCCGGAACCGTGCCGTTCGGCAAGTCCACCCGGCACCCGAGAAGATGCCTCCCGGCATCCAAATGCCCGGCAATACGCATCAGCTCATCATTCCCGCGCGCGAAAATCTCCGCGCGCTGCGACTCCGTGAGAATCGTCATTCCTTTTTCCTCCTGCTGGGTTGTGGTCCGGGCGTCGGGTCGGGGGGCTCAACCCCTAACGACATAAAGAACCCTATCACGCTTACTGGTTCGCGTGGCTTCTTCCGCAGGAAAATGACCGACAACAACCCTCACAACAACCCTCACAACGGGAGGCATAACTACCCTCACAACAACCCTGACAGCGACCCTCAGCCGGCTTGGGAATAACCCCAGGCCAGAGCCCTATTTTCCCTCAACGCACGCGGGACATCCCTTCGTTATGGGTGGTGAGAATGTGGGCCTGCTGTCTCGGGTGGGGACGGCGCTGCGCTGTGCCTGTCTGAGGCGCTGGCGCGCCGGTACCGCCGGGGTGGCCCGGCGGAGTGTCAGGCGGCCTATAGGGGGCGGGCATTGGCCTTTCCCGGGGGCCGGAAGGATGGGAGCGCAGTTTCTGTCCGGGCCGTTCTGGATGCGCCCGGGGCATGTGGCCTCGTTTCCCCATTGCTACACGCTGCATCATTCCCGCACCCTCCTATTACTGCCCGCTTTTTGCTAGCGCGGGCAGGGGAGCGCAGCGGACCTGCCCAACCGGCACCCAAGGTCAGGCGTGTGACGCACGCTCACCCGGTAAGCGAAGCGCACCGGGTGAAGCCACCCCAGTCCTGCGCAACGCGCAGGACTTCAACTCGGGTGCGAAGCACCCGAGTTGGGTCCGGCAAGCGAAGCGGCCGGACCCAACTGCCCCGCAACGCGGGGCAGTTCACTCGTACCTCGCGCAGCGAGGTACTAC
>NZ_JBWKCY010000088.1:0-2312 GCF_056436245.1 Streptomyces sp. NPDC043812 | reverse complement strand
CTGCGAACTGCGGCACACCGACGGCCGCGCCATCCGTCTCTCCGTCACCGTCTACGACACGGGCAGCGCCTACGGTCGCCTGCGCGCCACAGGGCGGACCCCCGCCACGCCCACGGAGATCGGCAGCTACCCGACCGGCATCGACTTCGGCCACATCACCATGTCCGGAACCAAGACCGCGCGGCAGATCGCCGCCGACATCAGCCGCCGCCTGCTGCCGACCCTCACGGCCGCACAGGAGAAGTGGCAGGCCACCATGGCCGGACTGCTGGAACAGGACAGGCAGGCCGCATCGACTGCGGCACAGCTCGCCAGCATCCCCGGAATTACCGGGCCCCGCCAGGCCGCCGCACACGCCCCCTTCCGTGAGCGCAAGGTGCGCTACCTCAGCTGGGACGGAGCTCCCCGCGGCAAGGAAGAGGCCACGACCGGGCGATGGGCGACTACGCCCCAGGCACGCGTGACAGTCGACGCCGGCGAGCACGGCGAGACGGTCGCCATCGAACTCACAAGACTGTCCGCCGACCAGGCCGACCGGGTCTTGGGCGCACTCCTGCACACCGACGCCGAGCAGGCATCGGAGCACCCCCATGACAAGTGACCGGCCGCGCTTCCAAGTCGAGTACGAGGCACCGGGGTTCTGCTGGAGCGTGGAACACCCGAGCGAGGAAGCCGCGTACGCGGCTGCCCGCGATGCCGTCGCCCGCCCCGAGCAGGGCGCACTCGTCACCATCCCCTTGGGCGACGGGCAGGCAACGGCCCGCGCCGACATCGGCGCCGTCTGGATCCTTCAGTGGAGCCAGGACGCCGACGAATGGCTCACCCCCGCCCGGACATGGCGCAAGAACCAGCCGCGGCCCGACGCGCTCACGCCCCTGCCCGCCGACTTCTGGGCCGACTCCGCCTCCTCACGCCCGTAGCCGCTCACGCCATAACCCGTGCCGGAAGTACCACGTCGGTCCGTTTGGCCGCGGACGACGCCCCGACCACACCCACGCACCGGGAGGACCGGTATGCCCCCAGAGCTCGTTCCGCTGAATCCGCTGTCGCACCGCCTGATCGTGAGCGAACGGCCGCACGGCCCCGACCACGCCCCGCTGCCGCCCGGCGTGGACGTCAGCGCCGCCCGCATCGCCCGGGCGCGCGACGTCGCCGACGGCGATCTCATCCTCGCGTCGTTCGCACCGCGTCGCCGAGGGACCGCCAACGTCCCCCAGTACGCCACGGATGCCTACCCGGCGCGGCCCGCCGCCTGGGACCCCGCATGCAGCTGCTCCGAATGCTGCACCGTCCGCGCCTACAACGACCCGCCCGCCGAACAGCGCGTCGTCCTCACCCGGGGCTTCCCGTGGAACGGAGAGTGCGACGTCTGGGACGCCGACGACCTGGCCCTGATCATCCCCCCCCGCGCTGCTCCTGCTGCCGTTCCCCGTCTGACCCGCTCACCGGCCAGGGCCCAGCGCCCCGGCCGCCACCGGAGGGAGACCAGCCATGCCACGACCGCCCAAGCGGAGCACGCGACGCCGCTACGACATCGGCCTCACACCGAAGACCACGCGCAGCACCTTCGATGCCGCCCGCGCCGTCCTGAGCGCCAGCGGTGGGCGCGACGGCGAGACATTCATGACGCGGCCGACTGCCGTCAGCCCCGACGAGGTGATCATCGCTCCGATCGTGGACGGCAACAGCCAGATGCCCGGCACCAGTTCCCTCGCATGGCATGCCGGGCAGGCCGAGGAGTGGTTTGCCCAAGCCCGGATCCTGCACGCCGCCCTGACGGCCGCCGGCTGGACACGGCGGGGAGCCGCCCCCGGAACGGCACCTGCTACCTCAGGCCGACCGGCGAGAGCGGCGCCACGGCCCTGGCGCCCGGAACAGCCGCCCGACTTCTCGCGATTGCCGCCGAGCTCGGCATCGCCGAGGGCGACCTCGACGAGGCCATCCACGAGTCGACCAACGACAAGGCGGCCGACTCCTACAACGGCGGGGCATACCCCGACCTCGACGAGGAGGAAGCCCACGAGGCCATACACACCGACGCCGACCGCCGCGCCAGCGACATCAACAACATGGGTCTCGCCGCGCAGCTGGAGCACCTGTACCGGCAGTGCGTCAGCGAGGCCGCGTTCCGCTCCCTGCTGATCGACCTGACCACCTGATGACCGCCGCCCGTCCGGCAGTCACGCCGGACGGGCCCCTTCCTGCCGAGGAGCAGCTGTGCACCACACCACCCATGACGCATTCGAGGCCGCCGCGGCCAACGCACTGGAGGCAGCCCGCGGCATGGCCCGCACCATCGCCGACACCCTCAC
>NZ_JBWKCY010000087.1:0-2385 GCF_056436245.1 Streptomyces sp. NPDC043812 | reverse complement strand
CGTCCGCACGCTGATTCCCAGACGACGGGCCACGACCTCGTCCGCATGCCCCTCCGCCAGCAGCCGCGCGATCGCGAACTGGCGCTCCGAGACGCCCTCAGGTCCGAGCGGGGCGGGGGCCGATGCCTCGAGCGGCAGGGCCTGGTGCCAGAAGCGTTCGAAGAGGGAGATCAGGTAGTCGACCAGTGCGGGATGCCGCAGTTCGAGCGCAACGCGACGGTCGGGGCTCGCTGGCACGAAGGCGACCGTGCTGTCCATGATGAACATCCGCTGCGGTACGTCGCCCACACTGCGGACCTCGAACGCATCGCCCAACGCCGCCATGAAGCCGCGCAGCGCCGGGCTGTGCAACGCCGCCCTGCCGTACAGGCTGCGGGTGTGCACCCCGCGCTCCCGCAGTCGCAGCTGCCTCGGCAGCGCCTCCTCGAGGACGGCCTCGCTGCGCATCCCGGGCTGGATGCACAGCAATTCGCGCTCGCACGCGTTGGCTGCGCTCGCGATCGCTGCATTTATCCGGGTAAGTCCCTCCAGCACCACGATCCCGCCCGCATCAGCTGCCGGCAGCGCCTCCCCGAGCGCCTGGAACCGCTCCAGCGACCGGGCGACCTCCGCCTCCCGCGAGCGCTGCGTATGGATCTCCGCCTCGATGTCCCTGAGCGCCACATGGAGCACGACAGCGGGATCCGTCGGCCGAAGCCACTCCATCGCCTGCGGATCAGGGTGCAGCAGCCCCAGATCGATCAGACACGGCACCCCTGCGACCTCCTCCCGTCGGACCCCGCCCCGGCGCAGCGCCTCCCCGTAAAACGAGGCACCCGCCTCGCACAGCTCAGCGAGATCATGTGTGTGATGCACCATCCCCGTCCCCCCGGACCCCCACTTGGACCGCCACCCACTCCAACCGGTGATCCTACGAGGCCCGTTGGCGGGGACAGCCGTACTCGAGACGGTGACGGCCGTGGCCGTACGAGGGGGTCGTACGGCCACGGCCCGCGGCGCCCGACCTGGTCCCGCCGGGTCGCAGTCGACCCTCTCGCGGCCGCTGCGCAGCCGCCACCGTCATGTTGTTGCACTGCACGAAGCGGAGCCGTGCAAAGGCCGGTTGATCCGGCCCCCTATGGGCCACCTGTGCCGCCAAGGTCAGTCACCGCGGGGACGCCAGGCGCGGGCCTGCCGGACAGCCACGTTGGCCGCCCACAGCCACATGAGGACACTGACCACCAGGACGATCCCCGCCGCCGACCAGAGCAGTTCGCGCGTGATGTAGGACTCTCCGTCCGCGTTGACCGGGGCCGCAAGACCGGCAGCGACAACGCTTCCGACAAGGCCTGCCAGGGCCAGCGGGGTGAGGACGGACCACGCCGCGCTCGTACGGAAGACGCGCAGGCCGCCGGTGAGGACGGACAGGGGGGCGAGCGCACGTCCGTGGCGCAGGAATTCCGCCATGGCGCTGAGGCCGGCGGTCACGGCGAGCACGGTAATGCCGGTCACGCCGAGGAGGGTGCTCCAACGCCCCTGGTCCCGGTTGGGGATTCCGGCGGTCACCTGGTCCTCGCCCGGAGCACGGACTTGTGCGCCACGGGGGAACACCTCGTAGGACAGTCTCTTTACGGCGGCGGTGGAGAGGTCGCTTCCGTCGCGACGCAGGATGACGAGGGGGAAGTCCGCTTCTGGGGCCGCGGCGCGCTGTGCGATTTCGTGGGTGTCGGTGCGGTGGATGTCCAGGATCAGTTCGCCGTGCGGGGTCCATCGGATCAGTTCTTGCAGCCGGGGGTCCTCGGGTGCTTCGGTGATACGGCTTGTACTGGCGGGGCAGGGAAGTCGCAGGGCGGCGAGGGCGGGGCAGTCTCCGTACAGGGTCATGGGGCTGTCGGTGCTGTCGGGGCCGTCTGCCGGTGGGTCGAGAAGGACGGCTTCGGCGTCCGGCAGGCGGTCCAGGAAAGCGGTCATGTCTGCGGTGGTCACGTCGTCTCTGGCGCCGACGACGAGGGCGCTGCGGCCGATGCGGTCGAGGGTGTGCTGTGCTCCGGCGCTCTGTGAGCCGAACAGGCCCTGCCAGGCGACCGCCTGCATGAGGATGATGAGGGCCACCGTGACACCGGTGACCAGCCGGGCGGTGGCGCCGGGGTGGGTGTGGGCGCGGCGTCCTGCGACGAGGGTGCCGGGCAGGCCATGCGTTTGCCCCCGGCGGGTGAGGATGCGTCCGCCGGCTGCGGTGATGGTCGCGACGGCGGCGGGCAGGGTGACGATCGAGCCGGCGGTGCCTGCCCATCCGATGAGGATGCGCAAGGCGGATCCCTGCCCGGCGAAGTCGGGGCCGTACAGCGCGATGAGGAACATGACGGGGAACAGTGCGGCGATGCGGGGAAGCCAGACGGAGGGGGC
>NZ_JBWKCY010000086.1:0-2403 GCF_056436245.1 Streptomyces sp. NPDC043812 | reverse complement strand
CGTCCGCACGCTGATTCCCAGACGACGGGCCACGACCTCGTCCGCATGCCCCTCCGCCAGCAGCCGCGCGATCGCGAACTGGCGCTCCGAGACGCTGTCCACTGGCGGCACGGACGGCGCGGCCAGGGGCGTGGCCTGGTGCCACATCCGCTCGAAGACGGAGACCAGATACTTGACGAGGGCCGGGTGGCGTAATTCGAGGGCGGCCGAGAGGCCGTCCTCACTGGCCGGGACGAAGGCCACCGCACGGTCCATGATGAACAGGCGCTGCGGGAGGTCACTCAGGCTCCGAACCTCCAGCGCATCCCCGACCTGGTCGAGGAAACCCCCCAGTGCGGGGCTGTGTACCGAGGCCCGCCCGTAGAGGCTACGCATGCGCACCCCTTTGTCGCGAAGCCGCAGGTGTTTGGGCAGCGCGTCATCGAGGATCGACTCGCTGCGTGCGCCCGGCTGTACGCACAGAAGCTCCGTGCGGCAGGCGTCGAGCGCCCTGTCGAGAGCGGCGTTGATACGGGGCAGCCCCTCCAGCACCGTCATCCCGCCGACCGGTAGGAACCGGGCGTCGCCCTCCCACGACCCGAAGCCCTCAAACACCTGCGCGACCCTCGCCTCCCTCTCCCGCGACGCGTGAATCTCCGCCTCGATGTCGCGCAGCGCCGTGTACAACGCCACCGAAGGCGGCGTGGGCACCAGCCATGCCCCGTCGTCCGGGTCCGGGTGCACCAGGCCCAGGTCGATCAGGCACGGCGCCTGTGCCACCTCTCCGCGCCGCACACGACCCCGGCGCAGCGCCTCCCCGTAGAGCGAGGCACCCGCCTCGCACAGCTCAGCGAGATCATGTGTGTGATGCACCATCCCCGTCCCCCCGGACCCCCACTCGGACTGCCACCCACGCCAACCGTTGATCCTACGAGGCCTGTTGGCGTGGACAGCCGTATTCGAGACGGTGACGGCCGTGGCCGTACGAGGGGGGCGTACGGCCACGGCCCGCATGGAGGCGCCCGTCCCGGTTCCGCCGGGTCGCAGTCGACTCTCTCGCTGCCGCGGCGCAGCCGCCACCGTCATGTTGTTGCAGTGCACAAGGCGGAGCCGCGCGAAGGCGCCGAGCCCAACCATCGAAGCCCGCGTGAACCGGCCCCCTGTGGGCCGCCTGTGCTGCCAGGGTCAGTCACCGCGCGGACGCCAGGCGCGGGCTTGGCGGACCGCGACGGTGGTTGCCCAAAGCCACATGAGGACGCTGACGATCAGAACGATCCCCGCCGCCGACCAGAGCAGTTCGCGCGTGATGTAGGACTCTCCGTCCGCGTTGACCGGGGCCGCAAGACCGGCAGCGACGGCGCTTCCGACAAGGCCTGCCAGGGCCAGCGGGGTGAGGACGGACCACGCCGCGCTCGTGCGGAAGACGCGCAGGCCGCCGGTGAGAACGGACAGGGGAGCGAGCGCACGTCCATGGCGCAGGAATTCCGCCATGGCGCTGAGGCCGGCGGTCACGGCGAGCACGGTAATGCCGGTCACGCCGAGGAGGGTGCTCCAACGCCCCTGGTCCCGGTTGGGGATTCCGGCGATCACCTGGTCCTCGCCCGGAGCGCGCACTTGTGCGCCGCGGGGGAACACCTCGTAGGACAGCTTCTTTACGGCGGCGGTGGAGAGGTCTTGCCCGTCGCGGCGCAGGATGACGAGGGGGAAGTCCGCTTCCGGGGCCGCGGCGCGCTGTGCGACATCGTGGGTGTCGGTACGGTGGATGTCCAGGATCATTTCGCCGTGCGGGGTCCATCGGATCAGTTCCTGCAGCCGGGGGTCCTCGGGTGCTTCGGTGATACGGGTTGTACCGGCGGGGCAGGGAAGACTCAGGGCGGCGAGGGCGGGGCAGCCTGCGTACAGGGTCATGGGGCTGTCGAGGCCCTCGGCCGGTGGTGGGTCGAGAAGGACGGCTTCCGTGTCCGGCAGGCGGTCCAGGAAAGCGGTCATGTCTGCGGCGGTCACGTCTCCTCTGACGCCGACGGTGAGGGCGCTGCGGCCGATGCGGTCGAGGGTGTGCTGTGCTCCGGCACTCTGTGAGCCGAACAGGCCCTGCCAGGCGACCGCCTGCATGAGGATGATGAGGGCCACCGTGACACCGGTGACCAGCCGCGCGGTGGCACCGGGGTGGGTGTGGGTGCGGCGTCCTGCGACGAGGGTGCCGGGCAAGCCGTGTGTTTGCCCCTGGCGGGTGAGGATGCGTCCGCCGGCCGCGGTGACGGTCGCGACGGCGGCAGGAAGGGTGAGGGTCGTGCCGGCGATGCCTGCCCATCCGATGAGGATGCGCAAAGCGGATCCCTGCCCGGCGAAGTCGGGGCCGTACAGCGCGATGAGGAACATGACGGGGAACAGTGCGGCGATGCGGGGAAGCCAGACGGAGGGGGC
>NZ_JBWKCY010000085.1:0-2663 GCF_056436245.1 Streptomyces sp. NPDC043812 | reverse complement strand
GTGATTCAGTGCAAGCACCGTAAGAACGGGGCTTCAGGCTCGCCCGTCGGGACGCCGGACCTGCACGTGCTCAATGGCACTGGACGCCAGCTGCACGGGGGCGACGTGGTGGTCCTGGTGACGAACGGTCGCTTCACGGGATGCCCGCCTCTGGTCAGTCTCAGCGGCTGCACCTGGTGGACGGCCGGACGCTGGGGGAGTGGGCGGCGGGCTCGCGGCCGCTGTGGGACCTCCTGCACAAGTTGCCCCCGCCGCGGAATGCGTCCTCGCTGTCGTGACCGTGGGGCAGTGCCCTGTGTCCCCTGGCGGACTGCCTAGGGCGCCGACGATGGGTCATCGAACGGACCATCTCCTGGCTGTCCGGCTACCGCAGACTCAACCCCCGCTACGAGCGCCATCCCCGCAACTACCTGGCCTTTCTCGGACTCGCCGCAGCCCTGTGCTGCTACAAACGACTCCTCAAACTCACCATGTAGGACACGGTCTAAAGGCCGTTGCGCTGCTGCGACAAAGGCTCTGGCAGCTTCACCGCATTGCAGTCAGCCGTCATAAGGGGCCGACTTGGAGCTGTTCAGTCGGCTCCTCAGAGGCGTTGCAGCAAGCGTGGCCTTACCAGGCAAAGTGAAAGGGCGGCACCTCCGAGGGGGTGCCGCCCTTTCTGTCGCTCGTCTCACTTGAACCTTCGATGTTCGTCTAGTCTGCTCGCCGGAAGGAGAGTAGAGCGACTCACTGACCCGCCCGCCCAAGCAGCCATGGGGGATGGTTCGCCTGTGCTTTCTCACGAAGGACGGCCAGTGCGGTCCCGTCGGTCGGTTCCGGGAGCGACGAAGCTCATAGCTCTGCTACATCCAGAACACACTGAGACGCACGTTGATGTTGTCATTCCACTGAATGTGGCCGACTACTTCCAACTTGCCGTTGTCGAACGGAATGACGTTGGAGACATGCATAGTTGCCAGCCCCATGAACGGATTTCCGCTTGAGTCGAGCTCGCAAATTGAGGCGAAGGCCTTACTGTTCTTCTTGAGGGTAGGGCCGCAGGTGACTAGCCGATCGTAGAGCCCATGACCGATAAAGCTTCCCGAGGCGGTCCCCCGAAGGATCAGCGGCTGATCCGTACTAGTCTCGTAAGCCTCGTCAAGCTTCACTGGCTCAGCCTTCAGCCCCTGCCCGGAGGTTGCATGCGTAACCATACGATTCACCGCACCTTCCGAAGCGCCAGAATTCCCATGGCGCCAGTAGTTCTCTTCCGCATCCCCGACTAATGGTTGACGTGTCATCAATGTCGTTGACGCGACAATTACATGGTGTCGAGCCCGCTAGTATGCGGTCTGATTCCAGATTACGCCCGGCTCTGAAAATCCGCCAAGCCTCCGTCGCGAGAGTCACGGTCATCGTGCCCACTGGGGACCCAAGTGACCTAACCGGTACCAACCTTCGAAGTCCGGACACGGCCCACGGCGTTGTCCCTACGCCGAGCCGCAGGACTCAAGTGCCGCCTCCGGAAAAACAAGAAGCCGACCCATCCAAATTTTTGTCAGCCGTTGCTAAAGACCGTCCCCAAGTTCTGGCTGGTTGTTCCCGAGGACCTACTCAGGGGTGGGGCAGTCGCCGCGCTCCTTGGTTCGGAGGCTTCGTTGCTGGGACAGGGGTGTCCAGCGATTCGGCTATAAGTGCGACTGCACCATTGTGCGCGGGGCGCCGGAGGATTCGACCGAGGTGTGGGCTATCGCGGCGAGTTGGGGGTCGGTGAGTTGGAAGGCCGTGCGGGCTGTCTCGTACTCCTCCAGCAGGCCGGGGCTGAACAGGAGGGGGTCGTCGGCGTTGAGGGTGCACCGGACGCCGGCTTGTAGCAGAAGCGGGAGAGGGTGGACGGCCAGGGATTCCACGACGCCGGGGGCGGCGTTGGAGGTGGGGCAGACGTCGAGGACTACGCCCTTCCGCGGCCAGGCGGGCGACGAGCCGGGTCCTCGATCGCCCGTACGCCGTGGGCGATCCGTCGCGCGCCGAGCACGTCGAGTGCGGCGCGCACGGTGGCCGGACCGGCGAGTTCCCCTGCGTGCGGCGCGGGGATCAGCCCGGCATCGCGCACGATGGCGAATGCCTCGGCGAACGGCTCAGGGGCATATTGGGCCTGGTCTCCGGCAAGGCCGAAGGGACCCCGTTGCCTGCCCGCCGTGCCAACCGCTCGCACAAGCGCGTCCGCGCCCGAGTCGAGCGCGACTTCGCCCGTGTGAAGACCTGGAAGATCCTCCGCGGCTGCCGCCTCAAAGGCGCCAGCGTCCACCACACCATGACCGGCATCGCGCCGCCGCCTCACTGTGACCGGATGAAGGAAGCAAGCCCCATCGACCAGCCCACCCCCACTCCGACTCAAAGATCAATTGCGGGACATCCCTTAGGTAGGCGCCCAGGCTGGAGGGGAAGCGTGTGGTGGTGGCTCACTCGCCACTCACTCGCGATCAGTGAGCAACAACGACAAAGAGCCGGACCCAGTGGGACTGGGTCCGGCTCTTGAAGTCTGGCACTTCCGCAGGTCAGCGGGCTGATCACGCTGCTCCGGCTTCTGTGCCCCCGGCAGGATTCGAACCTGCGCACACGGCTCCGGAGGCCGTTGCTCTATCCCCTGAGCTACGGGGGCGTACGCCCCGCTGTTGCGCGGC
>NZ_JBWKCY010000084.1:0-2666 GCF_056436245.1 Streptomyces sp. NPDC043812 | reverse complement strand
GTGCACCACACCACCCATGACGCATTCGAGGCCGCCGCGGCCAACGCACTGGAGGCAGCCCGCGGCATGGCCCGCACCATCGCCGACACCCTCACCGCGATGTTCCCGGACGCCGCCTACCAGATCCCTTTCCGCAACGAAGACGGCCTGTGGCTGCACAGCGTGCGGGACACGGCCGGCCGGCTCCTGTGCGACTTCGAACCTCCGCTGCTCCTGCCCCCGCTGGCCGACACCGCGCTGCGCGCGGCATGGGGCGAGCTCGATCCGCATCTGCCGCCGCACCTTCTGCACCTGGTCCGCCGCCTGGCACGCGCGGGCGGAACCTACGGCCACCTGCCCGACGCAGCAGCCCACCCCGATGACGACACGTGGGAAGGGGAGCTGCTGTGCCTGCCGCTGACCGCCCGGGCCGAAGCCGGACCCGGCAGCGACGACACGGATTCCCTTCTGCGCCCGTACGGCACCGAGGCGTAGCCGCGCCCGCCGCCCCGATCGAGCCGTTGCCTCCGCCGCTCACCACGGCCCATCGACCGGAAGGACCCGGCATGGCGCACGACCGCACGCAGTACCGCGGCACCCATCATCACGCCGCGCCCGTGGGGCCCGGAGTACGCCGCCTACAAGCAATGGGTCTCCCACCACACGGATTTCGGATTCATCACCGGGTGGGAAGCCGACAACCTGATCAGGCGCTCCGCCGCGAAGGGCTGCACCATCGCCCCTGACACGCTCGGCGAACTGCGCCTGACCCACCCCACCCGGCGCGAAGCCGGCAGCGGACGCCGCTACCTGCACCCGGTGCCGGCCGTGCGGCCCGACCGCATCACCAGGACCCAGGCCACCGATCTGGAACTCGTCGAGAACGCGGGAACGGGCGCCCGGCTGCACGCGGAACCCGGTGGCGGATGCGTGATCACGGCGCCGTTCCTCCCCATCCCGCCGGTGCCGTCCTTCATCCTGCGGCGTAGCGGATGGCTCAGCGAGACCCCGCACACCGACACGGTCACCCTGTCCGCCGCCGGGCGGATCGCGCTGGCCCGCTACTGGCACCGCGAGAGTGGGATGGGCTCCCGTATCGCCATATCTCGACGCGGCACTGAGCTGGACAGCCAGCGGCTAACCCCTCCCCCTCGAACCTTCAATCGTGCTACGATTATTAATGTCAGAAGGTGGCCCCCGGACGACACCCAGCCACACCCACGCAAGGAGGACCCATGGACCAGGTCGGCACGAACCACACGGTCACTGTCGAGCAGAACGGCCGGACCTTCGAACTCACCGCCGCTGTCCGCACGATGGACAAGCGGCACGAAGCCGCCCCCGCGCTTCTCGGTGGTGACCGGATCGGCATCGAGGCCGAACTCGCACTCACCATACCGGGCGACGAGAAGCCCACCACGTTCTTCCTGTCCCGCCTGGTCGGCGAACCCGACTGGATCCAGGATGCGAAGTTCGGCCCCAACGGCTTCCCCCACTTCAGCCACGGATTCGGCTCCCGGGTCACCGTGCCGAAGGGAATCCTGGTCGAGATCTCCGACCTGCTGGACAGCGAGGCAAAGGCGCGCAACCTCGCCGCCGCGATCGGCCGGGACATTCCGCTGGAGCTCACCCGCCCGTGACCCGGACCGCCGGGGGCGGCCACGCTCAGCCGCCCCCGGCCCGCGCCCCGGACACCGGGGCACCCACGAACGCACCAGGAACCGCCCGCGGTTGGCCCCGCAGACGGCACCCCTTCCCAACCACACCCCTTTGTGAGGTTTCCGTGGCATCCACACTCATGACCGAGCGCGCAGCGCGCGCCGCCCTGTCCGCCTTCCACCGCCCCCGTGACGTCGCCGACGAGATGACCACGCTCGGCCCGGTCGACCTCTGGCGCCGCCTCGCCACGGCAGGCAACGCCGGTCCCCTCGCGCTGTACGACCCCGCCGGAGGACTGTCCCGGGCGCGCCTCACCGCTGAGTTCATCGTCCCCGGTGACCCGTCGTGGCCGACCGCGCTGGACGCCATGGGCAGCGACCGGCCATTCGGGCTCTGGATCCGCGGCACGGGTGACCTGGCCGCGCTGTCCGAGCGCGCCGTTGCCGTCACCGGCCGCCGCGACGCCAGTCCCGACGGGACCGCAGCCGACGCCGAACTGACGCGCGCCCTGGTCGACGCAGGACACATCGTCGCCTCCCCGCTCTCCTACGGAATCGACACCACCGTCCAGAACGCCGCCTACGCCGCATCGTCAACCACCCTGGCGCTGCTGCCCTGCGGACTGGACCGCTGCCACCCGCACAACCAGACCGAGCTGCGCGACCGGGCCGTCCACCGCGGCGGACTCGCCGTCAGCCTCTGCCCTCCCGGCACCCCGGCCAGCAGCAACACCCTGCACGCCAACGCCGGGCTGCTCGCCGCACTGACCGGCAGCCTCGCCCTGATCGAGCCGTCCTGCCAGGTCGACACGGTGCCGTACGAGGCACTCAAGTACGCGCGGCACCTGCGGCGCAGGGCCGTGGTGCTCGACTCCGGCCACCCCGACTCCGCACTCGCCCCCCGGGGCCGGGCAGCCGCACTGATCAGGGCCGCCAAGGTGCGCCGCGTCGCCACCGCCACCGCCGCTGCCACCGCACTGACCGCGTGAGCTGAGCCTGAGGTGGCGCGGCACTTCGATGCGCCACCCG
>NZ_JBWKCY010000083.1:0-2891 GCF_056436245.1 Streptomyces sp. NPDC043812 | reverse complement strand
CCAGGCCGGCAGCCCGTCGGTCCCGGTGAAGGGGTGGACGGGCCCGGCCTCGCGGAGGCGCGCGTAAAAGGCGTAGGGGTCGGCCATCATGTCGCCTGTCTGATCATGTAATGCCATGGGCTCACCCTAGACAGCTGCCGCCTCGTCCTCTCAAGTACCCAGCTCTGCTCGGCCTGCTCGGCCTGCTCGGCCCAGCCGTCGCCGTCGCTGCGCATCAGCCGCCCCGGCGGCTTGACGAACGCGATCGAGGACCAGTCGCAACAGCGGTGACGGAGCACGTCACTTGCCGGATGACTGCTCGAGTTGGCGGGGCTGAGCACTTCGGTTGGTGGGCAAGGCGGCCGTCCTCCTTCCCCCTGCGGGGTTGAAGCCCGGCGGCGACGGAACTTCGTGCGGGCGAACAGAGCGGGAGGACAATCGGGGGAGGGCTACGGGCAGCGTCCCCAAGCGGAGATCATCGGGGCGGTGGCCAGGTCGAGGCGTCCGGTGGCGACGTTCGCCAGGTGGCGATCGATCTCCTCGTCGGTGGCGAGCCCTTCGGTCACCAGACGGCGACGGATCTGCCGCACGGTCGCGGCCTCGAGGACGGCACATGCCGGCGAGGTGATCGGGAAGTACGCGTCGGCCTGCACATCGTCCAGCCCGCCTCCCGCAGCAGCCTGGGCAGGGTTCGCCCGTAGGCGAGGTCCGCGCCGCGTGCTGCCATCAACGTGCGGAAGCCGGATCGCAGCCGGTTGGCGAGCTGCTGTTCGGGACCCGACTCGTCCGGACACAACAGCGGCTGCAAACCCGGGTCGGCGTCCTCCAGGAGCAGCCGGCCGCTGGGCCGCAGCGCCTGGACCATCCGGCGCAGCGCCTCGGTGCGGTCGGTGACGTGTACCAGGACCAGTCGGGCGTGGACGAGGTCGAAGCCCCCGGGGGCGGCGGTTCGGTTGCCACGTCGTGGCGCAGCACCTCGATCACGCCGCCAGGGATGTCCCGGGTCCAGGACACGTCGATGTCGGTGGCGATCACCGTCCCTCGGGGCCGACTCGCTCGGCCAGCCCGAGGGGTACGGACGGACCACCGGCACCGACTTCCCAGCACCGCATGCCGGCAGCGATACCGAGCTGGTCGATGTGGCGGAACGTCACGGGATCGAACATTCGCTGAGGGCCTCGAATCGGATCCCTGCCTCCGATTGCCGGTTGTCCAGCAGGTAGCCGTGATCTGTGTCGTGCTCAGCCATGTGGCGATTCTGGCAGAGGGCAGTCGGGCCCCGGTCGCGGGTTTCTGTGCCTGCGTCTCCCGGAACAACCTCGGGAGACCATCACCCCGGCCCGTGGCGGATCGGCCCGCCGACGGAAACGCTCAGCCGTCAGCTCAGACGCCACCCCGCCAACCAGAGCGCTCGGGTGGGGTCCAGTGAGGCAGAGCGCGGGCCCGGTCACGTCGAGGCTGGGCAGCTCGTCCCGGCGCACGCCATCCTCTGCGCATCTCTGCACCGAATCGGAGCGGTGGCCGACAACCCGGACGAGGTGGGACGCCACGTCCTGCCCGAGGCCGACGAGGCGCTGATCCGCAGCGCCGCTGCCTCGGTGACCGTGCCGCGGACGTGGATGAAGATGCCCGCAGAGCCGGAGGAGATCGAGCCCTGGCTGCTCCCGGGCTGGGTGGCGGCCTACGAAGGGACCGGACATCTGATGGCAATCGACCTCTCGGCCACGAACCCGGTCGAGCCCGAGGGGTACACCGTGACCGTGGAGACCGTCGGAGCCGTCGTCTGCGTGCGGGTGCTGGACGCAGCGGGCGAGCAGCAGGCGGCCAAAGGCCAGATGGCGGTGCTCGGGGAGGCTGCGGTCGTGGACCGGGTGCTGACCGAGGACGCCCATCGGCGGCGCGGATTGGGGCAGTTCGTGGTGCGCACGCTCGCCGACCACGCCCTGGACGAGGGCGCCGGCCTCGGCGTCCTCGGCGCGACTGATGCCGGGCGTGCGCTGTACGAGACGCAGGGCTGGAAGAAGCACGCCACCCTGGCCGAATGCATCTACCGGCCCTGACGCCCGGAGCATCAGCCGCACGAGGAATGCCACAGCGACCGCCCTGCTCCGGAACCTCCCGTCAGAGATTCCGCACCCAAGTGCGCGCCCCCACCGGGTGACTCAAACCAGTTCGGGCTGCGATTCGGGCTGCGATTCGCGTCGCGGTTCCGGCAGATGCGCCGACGCGGCCTTCCGTTCCCACAGCTTGGTGGTCCGTACGTAGCCGTAGACCACTGAGGTCATCGCCAGAATGAGCAGCGGCCCGAACACCCACGGATATTCGGCCATCTCCATCGACAGATAGCGGTACGACGCCAAGAATGCAGCGAACACCGCGCTGCCGTAGACGACCAGCAGGATTCCCGGCCGGTCCCAGCCGCGAGCGAGCGAGCGCAGCGCCGTCTCGATCGTGACCGTGAACACCACGCCGGCGACGATGTCCGCTCCGTAGTGGTAGCCGAAGCCCAGCGTTGCTCCGAGCGTGGCGATCAGCCAGCACGCTCCAACGAATTGCAGGACCCGCGGGCCCTTGCGGGAATGAATGAAGATCGCGGTGGCCCACGCCGTGTGCAGGCTGGGCATGCAGTTGCGCGGGGTGATCTCGTCGAAGGGCATCGGGTACGGGGTGGTGACCGGCGGCGGCGTGTCCGGCCACAGGTTGGCCACCGCCCAGTGCCCGCCGTCGGCGCCGTAGGCGAAGACCGGTCCGACCACCGGGAAGATCATGTAGATGGCCGGCCCGAGCAGGCCGATGACCAGAAACGTGCGCACCAGATGATGGCCCGGGAAGCGGCGCTCGACCGCCACGTTGCGCAGCTGGTACAGCGAGACGACGACCGCGGCCACCGCGAGCTGCACGTAGACCCAGTC
>NZ_JBWKCY010000082.1:0-3298 GCF_056436245.1 Streptomyces sp. NPDC043812 | reverse complement strand
CACCCGTCGAATACGAGACCAGCTACTACCGCGCAACCCCGAAACCCCAGGTCACAACCACAATCTGAAGTCTCTACCGAACCCGGAACGGTTCAATGAGCGGTGTGGACTTGTTGGCGACCAGACACGGCATAGCCCGCACCCCGCTCTCCCAGCCCTCCTTGCTCGGCGGAACGGCGTACGACCGGGCGTCGGCCATCGTCCTCACGGTGTTCTTGAGCAGAGCCCCGCACACTGCGTCGCCGTTGCGCGCGGCATCGTCCGGAGAGTCGGGTTCGTGGGTGAAAACCACTTGCCCGTCCGGGAATCCCTTGACGCAGTCCACGGATTCAAGGCGAGGCAGCCCCTCGAACTTCTTGCCACTCCACACGGCGGAGACACAGGCGCCCCGCTCGAGTTCCTTCGTCAAGCCGACCGCGTTGCCGTAGGGCGGCACCGTCCCGGTCGGCCGCTGCGGATCCTCCGACCTCAACAATGCTGCCCCTGCCCACAGTCCGCCGCCCAGCAGCACCACGGCGCCTGCGGCGAGTGCGACCATCAGGGCTCGCCGCTTCGGCCGGCGGACCGCCGCGCCCGGCTCACCGGACGTGTCCGGGCCGGTCGGCCCGTGCTCCGTAACGGTGGCGGGCCGCGCCCCGGCCGGCTGCGTGGGGCTGTGCGCGGCGAGACCGGTGAGGATCGTCATCGCCTCCCCGCTGGGCATCCTCTCTGCCGGATTCCTGGCCAACAGGCTGTCGACAACACGCGCCAATTCCTGGGAGATGTGCGGGGGCAGCTTCGGCTCCTCGACCAAAGGCGCCGTCAGCGCGGCCGCCCCGGTCTCGGTGGCGAAGGGGCCTCTGCCGACAGCCGCAAAGAACAACGTGGCGCCGAGGGAGAAGAGATCCGATTCCGCAGTCGGTGGCCTTCCGCGCACCCGCTCCGGCGCCACATAGCCCGGAGTTCCCGCGATGTATGACTTCCCGGTGAGCCGCGGCTCGTCGGAGGCCGGTTCGAGGGAGATGCCGTAGTCGGCGAGCATCACCTGGCCGAACCCGCCGGACTGCCCGGGCAGGTGGCTGCCGCTGGTCAGCAGAATGTTGGCCGGCTTGACGTCCCGGTGCAGGATGCCGAGCCGATGGCCTTCTGCGAGCGCCGCGAGCACGCCCAGTCCGACGGTCGCGACCGCCGAGGGGGGAAGAGGCCCACGCGCGTGCACCACGGCTTCGAGATCCATCGCGCCGGGCACGTACTCCATGACGATCCACGGCAGGCCGTCCTGCTCGACGATGTCGTGCACCGTCGCGACGTTCGGATGGTTCCGCAGCCGGGCGGCATGCCGGGCCTCACCACGGGCCCTGCCCACCCGGGAACTCACCTCGTCCTCGGGTAGGTGCGGCGCGATGTCGATCTCCTTGAGTGCGACATCGCAATCCAGTACGTCGTCATGAGCGAGCCACACCCGCCCCATTCCACCCGCTCCGAGCCGTTGCCGCAGTCTGTAGCGCCCTGCAATCACCCGCGCCGCATCGCCATCGACCTCAGTCATGCCGCATAAACTATGGCGCCCGCCCCGGGACATGCCGGTGGACATCTCTGGCGAGTCGCTCCCGCATCGCCTAGCTGAGTGAGTCACCCCTCGTTCTGGTTCGGGCTGCCGACCGTCCGTAACAGCGTCAAACATGGAAGGCCCCCAAACGAACAACTCACCGCACTGGCCCATGAGCATCGCAAGGTGGATGACGCCCGACGCGTCGCCGGACCGAACAGCCGGAGAATGGGGTACGAGCTGTCGGAGAAACCCGTGATGTACCTCCGGGCCGCTGCCCTCGGTGACCACTACGACCAACTGCTCGGACGCCGTCGCGGCAGCGGCGGTGAACACCGCGAGGGAGAAACACAGGGACCCTGCCCCTCCAGCGAGGATTGACCGAGCAGGCCGGCACCACGGCCATCGATACCGCCTGCCGCCTGCTGCGGCTTCCGTCGATCAGGAACGAGTTCGCCGACATCGCCGACCGGGCGATGAAGGACCAGATGACCTACCGCGGCTTCCTCACCGAACTCCTGATGGCCGAGTGCGACGACCGGTCCCGGCGCCGTTCGGAGCGGCGGATCAAGGCGGCCGGATTCCCCCGGGGACAAGTCTCTGCGGGCCTTCGACTTTGACGCGAACCCCAACCTCGACGCGGCCGCCATCCACACCCTCGCCAGCTGCGAGTGGATCAAGAAGAGTCAGCCGCTCTGCCTGATCGGCGACTCCGGAACCGGCAAGTCCCACCTGCTGATCGCGCCTGGGAACCGAGGCCGCGATGGCCGGCTACCGGGTCAAGTACGTGCTGGCGACGAAGTTGGTCAACGAGCTCGTCGAGGCCGCCGACGAGAAGCAGCTGACCAAGACCATCGCCCGCTACGGCCGCGTCGACCTGCTCTGCATTGATGAGCTCGGCTACATGGAACTCGGCCGCCGCGGCGCCGAACTCCTCTTCTTCAGTTATTCAGAGCACAGGCTTTGAGGCCTTCCCTCAAGACTTCGGACTGGTCGATGAGCAAGCGTGACGTCCGGCCGACGGCCCCGCCGACCGGAGGGCGGCGGGGCCGTGGAGGCGGTAGCGGCAGCAATCAGCCGGCCTTGGCCGACTCCTCGGCGCGTGCTCGGGTGCTGGCGAGTCGGTAGGAGTCGGTTCCCGTCTCACTTTATTGGCGGGTCTTCGCGCCGTCGGCAACCGACACCAGTCGACGTCCTGCCAACAGACGGCAACGACGACTCCCCCCACCAGCACAGGCTTCACCGACTACGAGATCGTGGAGAATCAGTTCACGGTTGGGGTGGGGGGCGCCTTTGGCGACACTGTCGCGTGCCCGGCCGGCAAGAAGCAACTCTGCGCCGAGCACTGGCAGGAGGCCCGCTCTCGCACCCGGGTCGCCTTGGCGTGCAGGGCGGCGAACCGGCGCAGTCCGGTCGCTGGAGGGCTCGGCCAGTGTGGACGGGCGCGGGCCCGCAGCCCGCGCCGGCAAGCGCGTGGTTGCCGTCTGGACCGGGGCCCTCAAGGCCAACCGGCAATCCCGTTCTCGGGTTCCATCGGGCCGGGGCAGCTCTCTCCGCGGGGGAGGATGGGCGGATGCGATGGGCCCCGGCGACGCAGGGCGGTTCCTGCGTCGCCGGGGGAGGGCATGGGGTACTACTCGAGGATCTTCAGCAGCTTGTTGGGGGTGGCTGTACCCGGGTTGGTGATCTTGTCGGGCGTGGCGCCGTCGGTGAGCGCCTTGGCGACGTCCGCCGGGGCGGCGTCCTGGTGCCCGGCGAGGTAGACCGCTG
>NZ_JBWKCY010000081.1:0-3501 GCF_056436245.1 Streptomyces sp. NPDC043812 | reverse complement strand
GGCAACGTCGAGGAGGAACAGCGCGCCCGCTTCCACGAGATCAAGTCGCGCCTGGACAAGGAGCGGGACGAGGCGCTCGAGCGCGAGCAGGCCCGGCAGAAGCCGCCGCAGCCGGGGCAGCCCCGCCAGGATTCCAAGACCAGCACCGAGAAGTGGGGGTGATGAGCCATGAGTGAAGAGAAGCAGCCGAAGGCCGACACCAAGCCGCCTCTGACGCCGCAGGAGCAGCAGCAGGTGGACGAGGCGCAGATCCACGGGACATTCGCGGCCACCGACATGCTGGAGCGGATGACCGACTTCTTCGGCGCTTTCGGCTGGTCGCCCGGCGGCAGTGTCTTCGGCAAGACCCCGTTCGACGGCCGGAAGCTCAACGAAATGCTGGACTTCCTGGAGAGCACCAATCCTGAGCAACTGGATCTCGCCGGTCAGGCTCTGGAGAAGGCGAACACCGACATCAACGAGGCGGCCAAGGACCTGAACGACTTCGTCAGCAAGACCGATTGGACGGGCGAGGCCGCCACCGAGTTCCGGCGTTACGGCCAGGGCGTCGTGGGCTACGCCTGGTCGATCGCCAGGATGGCGAACGCGGTCGGGGCCCAGATGAGGGTAGCCAGCGAGGGCTTGACCTCGGTGCGCAACTCCAGGCCGCCGCGTGACAATCGAGTGGTCCAGAAGGACGCCAAGGACTTCAAGCTCCCGGAGCAGACGCCGGACAACCCTGAGTACCAGAAGGCGCTCCAGGTGGAAAAGGACCGCCAAGAGGCCATCAATCAGATGAACCGCTTGGCGTCGTTCTACGCGGTCTCTCAGGCGACGCTGGCTGCGCAGAAGACCCCGACGCCGCCGGAGGGGTACAAGGCGGCGGTGCCGGCGCCGTCTGCGTGGATCGCCCCTGGAGCCGACTCGGGAAACGAGACGGTGCGTGACGACCTGTCCAGGTCGACTCCGGGTCGCACCGGCAACGTAGACGAGCCGGGCGTAGCAGAGACCACACCTCGCACGGAGTCACCTGGCAAGACAGGAACGATTGCGGACTCCACGGCGGTGGAGATCGACAGTGTGACGACGGCCCCGCCGCCTACGACCACCACTCCGACCACCACGTCGCCCCCTGTCACCGCCAATCCGAGCCAAGGCCCTGTGACTCCGGCGCCGACAAACTTCGGTCTGCCGGTGCGAGGTGGTCCAGTTCCGAGGGCCACCGTGGATCCGCGGCCGACCGGTGCACCGCCGAGCAAGGCTGTGGGCCGGTCCGGACCGACGGGTGGTTCACCTCCGGTAGGCCGACCCACCACTGCGACGGGACGGCAGAGCAGTACACCCCCCGGTCCTTCATCGACTTCGGCGGGTCGCTCACCCATGGGTCGCTCGAACGTGATGGGCCCCACTGCTGGAGGCACAGGACGCTCTGGGAACGGTCGCGGCCAGGCGCCGATCGTGGGTCGGCCTGGCGGTACCGGCCAGCCTGTCGCCGGACGCAGCGGCGGCCCGAACGGGCCTCGTGGCGGCCGGGGAGATGGAATCGTCGGCGGCACGCCACAGCGTCCCACCAGTGGCAGCGCGGGATCGCGCATTCCCCGGGGCACGATCATCGGTGGAGACAGTCCTTCTGCGGGGCGTTCCTCTGCGGCGAGGCCGAGCCAGTCGGGTGTCGTGGGGGCTAACTCCGGCAACAAGACGTCGCGGCCCGTCGGTCGCGGAACTCCGAGCGCGAACGGTGTAGTCGGCACGCCGCGCACTCCTGGCTCTCGTCCCGGTGCCACAGCTGGGGCAGGTGGCGGTCTCGTCGGCGGCCGCGGCAACCAGCGTCGGCCGGGAGACGACGAGCAGGACCGTGAGGGCAATGCCCGTCCTGACTACCTGACGGAAGACGAAGAGACATGGGCGAATCGCCGCCGCGGTGCTGTGCCGCCGGTGATCGACTAACCACTGGGAAGGCTCGGAAGTCAGAATGACGGCACGAACGATCGAGGACCACAGGTTTCGGCGAAGCCTCGGCGCCGTGGCTGCAGTAGTGGCGCTGACAGCCGGTTTCGTCGGCACCGCCCCAGCGGCGGTCGCCGCTGACGCACAGTCGAAACAGTGGTATCTGGCCGCCATGAATGCCGAGGAGATCTGGAAGACGTCGACCGGCGAAGGCATCACCGTGGCCGTCATCGACAGCGGTGTCAATCCGTCCGTTCCCTCCCTCAAGGGCAAGGTTCTGAAGGGAATGGACGTAGCGGAAGCCAAGGGGGACGAGACCGATGATTTCGACGGTCACGGAACCACGATGGCTGAGCTGATTGCAGGCTCGGGGGCGGGCGGGGGCCTCAAAGGTCTGGCACCTGACGCCGAGATCCTTCCCCTGCGAATCAGTGACACCAAGCTCCAGAACAGCGAGAAGGTGAACGCCTTCGACGTAGAAGAAGCGATCAGGGCCGCAGCGGACAGTGATGCCAAGATCATCAACGCTTCGTTCGCCAACAAGTACTACAGCACTTCGGTCCGGGCGGCGGTCAAGTACGCTCAGGCCAAGGGGAAGTTGTTCTTCGCCGGGGCGGGCAACGATGCCCAGAAGGGAAACCCTGAGAGCTATCCCGCCGGTTATCCGGAGGCAATTGCCGTCGCAGCAACCGACAGGCAAGGTCAGGTGGCTGACTACTCCCAGCACGGTGACTTCGTTGATCTCGCCGCTCCCGGCAACGACATCCCGAAGTGGTGCGACGAGACCTTCACCCGCTATTGCGACGGTGACGGTGGCACCAGCGCCGCCACCGCCCTCGCCTCCGCCTCCGCCGCCCTCATCTGGTCCGCCCATCCCGACTGGACTGCGAACCAGGTCCTCCGCGTCATGATCGAGTCCGCCGGCCGTGGCGAGGACTGGAAAGAGGGCACGGTCAGCAACTTCCTCGGCCATGGCACCGTCCGTCCCGGGGCCCACATCAACCGCGGCATCGGCAAGCCGGGCGACCCGGACATCAGCCCCCTGACCAACACGAAGGTCGGCGGTGGCGCAGGTGCCGGCTCGTCCGCCTCGACCGAGCCCTCTGCACCAGCTTCGTCACAAGCCCCGCAGGGCAAGCCGGGTTCCGACGCAGTCGTGACAGGCTCGAGCAAGAGCGCTGATGACGACAGCCAGTTGGGGCTCATCATCGGTGGCGCTGCAGCCGCGGTCGTCGTCGCGGGAGTGGCTTTCGCCCTCGTCCGTCGACGGCGTACTGCCTGACGGTGTCCTTCCGGTCCCCGAAGCAGAGCGCCCCAACCGAGACCATTCTGCGAGCGCCTGACCAGGCGAACGCAACCTCAATGAGAACCCAGGAAAGGGAGAGCGACACATGTCAGTCCAGAAGGTTCGCGATCAGGATCTCAAGGGATTCCAGGACGAACTGACCCGCAAGTTCGAGGACGTCAAAGGCCAGCTGCAGGACCTCCAGGGGGTTATCGACAGCCTCGAAGGCCGTTGGAAGGGCATCGGCGCCGGCGCCTTCGACGGCAAGCAGACCGAGATCAACCAGGGCA
>NZ_JBWKCY010000080.1:0-3504 GCF_056436245.1 Streptomyces sp. NPDC043812 | reverse complement strand
TGCCCTGGTTGATCTCGGTCTGCTTGCCGTCGAAGGCGCCGGCGCCGATGCCCTTCCAACGGCCTTCGAGGCTGTCGATAACCCCCTGGAGGTCCCGCAGCTGGCCTTTGACGTCCTCGAACTTGAGGGTCAGTTCGTCCTGGAATCCCTTGAGATCCTGATCGCGAACCTTCTGGACTGACATGTGTCGCTCTCCCTTTCCTGGGTTCTCATTGAGGCTGCGCTCGCCTGGTCAGGCGCTCGCAGAATGGTCTCGGTTGGGCCGCTCTGCTTCGGGGACCGAAAGGACACCGTCAGGCAGTACGCCGTCGGCGGACGAGGGCGAAAGCCACTCCCGCGACGACGACCGCGGCTGCGGCGCCACCGATGATGAGCCCCAACTGGCTGTCGTCATCAGCGCTCTTGCTGGAGCCTGTCACGACTGCGTCGGAACCCTGCTTCCCCTTCGGGGCTTGTGACGAAGCTGGTGCAGAGGGCTCGGGCGAGGCGGACGAGCCGGCACCTGAGCCACCGCCGACCTTGCTGTTGGTGAGCGGGCTGACGTCCGGGGCACCGGGCTTCCCGATGCCGCGATTGATGTGGGCCCCGGGACGGACGATGCCATGGCCGAGGAAGTTGCTGACCGTGCCCTCTTTCCAGTCCTCGCCACGGCCGGCGGACTCGATCACGACGCGGAGAACCTGATTCGCCGTCCAGTCGGGGTGGGCGGACCAAATGAGGGCGGCGGAAGCGGAGGCGAGGGCGGTGGCATGGCTGGTGCCTTGCTCATCGCAGTAGCGGGCCAAGGTCTTGTCGCAGTACCCAGGGATGTCGGTGCCGGGCGCTGCGATATCTACGAAGTCACCGTGTTGGGAGAACTTGGCGACCTGACCGTCCTGCCCAGTTGCTGCAACCGCGATCACCTCCGGGTAACCGGCAGGGTAGCTATCAGGGTTGCCCCTCTGGGCATCGTTGCCGGCCGCCGCGAAAAACAGCTTGCCCTTCGCCTGTGCGTATTGGACTGCCGCCCGAACCTGGGAAGAGTAGTACTTACTGCCGCCCGACATGTTGATGATCTTGGCTTCACTGTCGGCTGCGGCTTTGATCGCCTCTTCCAGTTCGAAGGCGTTGACTCGCTGTTCATTCTGCACTTTGGTATCACTGATGCGGTACGGAATGATCTTGGCGCCCGGGGCAAGGCCCTTGAGGCCCCCACCTGCCCCGGAACCCGCGATGAGCTCAGCCATCGTGGTCCCGTGACCGTCGAAATCGTCTGTCTCGTCGCCCTTGGCCTCCGAGGCATCCATTCCCTTCAGAACCTTGCCTTTGAGGGAGGGAACGGAGGGATCAACACCACCGTCGATGACGGCGACAGCGATGCCTTCCCCGGTCGACTTCTTCCAGATCTCTTCGGCATTCATTGCGCCCAGGTACCACTGCTGCGACTGCACGTCGGCAGCAACCGCGGCCGGACCAGCTCCGACGAAGCCAACCGTCAGCACCGCCACCGCACTTGCCGTGCCGAGCACACTTCGCCGAAACCTGCGGACGCCCATCATTCGTGCCGTCATCCTGACTTCCGAGCCTTCCCAGTGGTTAGTCGATCACCGGCGGTACCGCACCGCGCCGACGGTTCGCCCATGTCTCTTCGTCTTCCGTCAGGTAGTCCGGGCGGGTAGAGCCCTCACGGTCCTGCTCGTCGTCTCCTGACCGGCGCTGGTTCCCGCGCCCGCCGACGAGACCGCCGCCTGACCCAGCTGAGGCACCGGTGCGGGAGCCGGGAGTGCGCGGCGTGCCGACTACACCGTTCGCGCTGGGAGTTCCGCGTCCAACGGGCCGCGAGGTCTTGTTGTCAGAGTTGGCTCCCACGACACCCGACTGGCTCGGCCTCGCGGCAGAGGAACGCCCCGCCGCCGGACCCTCTCCACCGATGATCGTGCCCCGGGGAATACGCGAGCCCGCGCTGCCACTGGTGGGACGCTGTGGTGTGCCGCCGACGATTCCGTCTCCTCGGCCGCCACGAGGTCCGTTCGGGCCACCGCTGCGTCCGGCGACAGGCTGGCCGGTACCGCCAGGCCGACCCACGATGGGCGCCTGGCCCCGGCCGTTCCCAGAGCGTCCTGTGCCTCCAGCAGTGGGTCCCATTACGTTCGAGCGACCCATGGGTGAGCGACCCGCCGAAGTCGATGAAGGACCGGGGGGTGTACTGCTCTGCCGTCCCGTCGCAGTGGTGGGTCGCCCTACCGGAGGGGAACCACCAGTCGGTCCGGACCGGCCCACAGCCTTGCTCGGCGGCGCACCTGCCGTCCGCGGATCGCCGGCGGCCCGAGGAACTGGACCACCTCGTACCGGCAGTCCGAAGTTGGTCGGCGCCGGGGTGACAGGACCTTGGTTCGGATTGGCGGTGACAGGGGGCGACGTCGTGGTCGGAGTAGTGGTCGTGGGCGGCGGGGCCGTGGTCACACTGTCGATCTCCACTGACGTGGAGTCCGGAATGGTGCCTGTCTTGCCAGGTGACTCTGTGCGAGGTGCGACCTCTGTCGCTTCCGGCACATCTACGCTGCTGGTGCGTCCGGGAGTTGACCGGGAGAGGTCTTCGCGTGCTGTGGATGCCTCCGAATTGGCACTCGGATTTTGCCAACGCCCCGTCGGCATAGGCACTGCCGCCCCGTACGCCTTCGGCGGCTTCGGGGCCTCCTGCGCAGCCAGCGTCCCCTGAGAAACCGCGTAGAACGACGCCAGGCGGTTCATCTGGTTGATGGCCTCTTGGCGGTCCTTCTCCACCTGGAGCGCCTTCTGGTACTCCGGGTTGTCCGGCGTCTGCTCCGGGAGCTTGAAGTCCTTGGCGTCCTTCTGGACCGCTCGATTGTCACGCGGCGGCCTGGAGTTGCGCACCGAGGTCAGGCCCGTGCTGGCGACCCGCATCTGTTTGCCGACCGCGTTGGCCATCTTGCCGATCGACCAGGCGTAGCTCACGACTTCAGCGCCGTATCGGCGGAACTCGGTGGCGCCCTCGCCCTGCCAATGGGTCTTGTTGACGAAGGCGTTCAGGTCCTTGGCGGCCTCGTTGATGGCGAGGTTTGCCTCTTCCAGAGCCTCGCCGGCGTTGGCCAGCTGCTCAGGGTTGGCGCTTTCGAGGAAGTCCAGCATCGCGTTGAGCTTGTGGCCGTCGAAGACGGTCGACCCGAAGACGCTGCCCTTGGGGGCGAGGCCGAAGACGTCGAGCATGTCGAACACCTGCTCGACCGCGTCGGTCGCCGCGAAGTTGGCGTCGATCTGGGCGTCGTCCTGCTGCTGCTCCTGCTCCTGCTTCGTCAGAGGCGGCTTGGGGTCGGGCTTGGGCTTCTCTTCACTCATGGCTCATCACCCCAGATCCTTGGTGCCGGTCTTGGAATCCTGACGCGGCTGCGCCGGCGGCGCCTGCTTCTGGCGGGCCTGCTCGCGCTCGAGCGCCTCGTCCCGCTCCTTGTCCAGGCGCGACTTGATCTCGTGGAAGCGGGCGCGCTGTTCCTCCTCGACGTTGCC
>NZ_JBWKCY010000079.1:0-3765 GCF_056436245.1 Streptomyces sp. NPDC043812 | reverse complement strand
GCTTCGGGCAGTGAGTGCGGCATGCCGGTCGGCTGGGCGCCGTACTGTTCGGCCTGGTCGAGCAGGTCCTTCTTCTTGCGCTGCACCTGCTCCTTGGCCTGCTGGGCGGGCAGCAGCTGCATGTCGACGGTGAAGTCGACGGGAAAGTCCAGGGATTCGAGCTGCGCCAGCAGGTCGGCAGACTCCACAGTCCGGGCCGCGGGCAGCTCGGCCAGCGCGAGATGCGCCTGATAGCCGGTGCCGTCCTCGCACTCCACCTGCAGCCAGCGCCGCAGCAGCGGCGACGCCCCGCCCCTGCGCCACCAAGCCCCCACCGGCTTTTCGCTGCTCTTGTTCCTTCGGCGACGCCCCACCCCTTTGGCGCCAGTGTCGTTGTCGGGGGTGGCGGGGCGGCCGCCTTCGAGGAGCCGGACCTGTCCGAGGTCCGCGTACGAGGGGGACTGCAGTTCGCCGTCCTTGACCCGGCCGCCGTACAGCGTCGATTCCTCCGCATCAGCGAGGAGCGGTTCTTCCAGGCCGCGGTGCAGGGCGTGCTGGACCATCCACACGATTTCCGCGGGGGACGCGGGCCGCAGCGTGAGGCCGCCGCCGATGGCCGCCTCCATGCGCCGTGCCCGGTCGGTGTATTCGGCGACCTCACCGGCGGCTACGGGCACGGGCGGCAGTCCGAGCGCGTCGCACACTTCGGCCCGCAGTGCCGTGCCAGTTGCCGCGAGAGCGAGGGTGCCCTGGGGGGAGGACAGCGGCACGGCAAGCCACAGGGTGCGGCGGTGCATCTCCTGTCCGGCGAGAAGGTCCAGTCCGGCGGCCGTGGTCTCCGCCCACGCGGGCAGGCGCTGCCAGTCGACGCCGTCGACCATCCGCTCGGCGGTCTCGCCCGGATCGACCCTCGCGGCCAGACCGAACAACCGCGGCGCCCCGGTCAGGGAACGCACCAGCGCCGTGACACGGCCGAGGAGTTCGTCACGGACCCGGGTGGGAACATAGCGGCCGCCGGTCGGCTGCACGCGCCAGATCGCCCAGACGCTGCCCGTCGTCGACCACACCAGATGCCCGGCGATGTGCCGGAACGGGACCCGCATCACGACCTCCCCATCGCACGGCCGCCGTTGGCGCCGGCCAGCAGCTGCGCCAGACCACTGGCAGGCAGCGCCGAGGGCAGGGGCTGCACGGACGGCGCCGAACCGCGGCCGGCTGCGGCAGCACCAGCGTTTGGTGCGTCCTCGATGACGAACGCGCCGGACAGCGAGGTGGGGCGCCGGTCACGAGCGGCGCGCCCGCCGATCCGGCCCGCCGGGTGCTGCGCAAGGACGGTCAGCCAGCCGAGCGCCGCGGTGAACGGGGAGCGGCCGCCGATCTTCGCCCCGCGCACCGCCCAGATCGAAACAGCCCACAGGACGACGGGTATCGGGCCCAGCCACGACCACCAGCTGAACGTCTTGACGAGCAGCACTGCGCCGCCCGCCATGACGACCAGCTGCGCCGGGGTGTAGGGGCCGAACCAGATGACCCAGTCGCCGAGCTTGCCCAGCACCCACGGATGCCGGCGGGCAGCGGTGTAGACGCGGGCGACCTGCGATCGCGTGGCGGCCGGGGCGCTCACGACGCACCACCGGATGCCGCGTCCCCGGACGGCCGTGCACCGCCGTCGCCGTCGCCATCGACCATGACCGTGACCGAACCGGCGGTGCCTGCCGGGTTCTTGACCTCGTCCTCGAAGAGGTTCGCGAGCGTGGTGCGCGAGTCGTAGATGCCGAGCGCCAGCACCATGCCGATCAGCGCGCCGATTCCCGCCTTCAGGCTGGCCTTGCGGACGACGGTGATGACGACGATCGCGATCAGCGCGACCTGCAGGCCCTTGTCGCTCCAGTTTCCGAGCGTGTTCAGCAGCGAGTCCCCCAGGTCGGCGGCCTTGCCCGCCAGGAGCACGTTCCCGTTCATCGCGATGTACCCCCCGGCGTTGCGTCATCGAGAGCGGACGGGGCAGCCGGTTTCGCTGATGGTGCACCGGCCTCCAGCGCGATGACTTCCCACCTCGAGGAACGGGCGGTCATCGTGAGCGTGTAGAGCAGCGGCCACCGACCCGCCTGGCCCTCGGCCGTCACCCGGGCCTGCACCCGCACCTTCGTCCCGTCTGCGGGAACGGCTCCGTCGGCGAGGTCGGACTCGGCTGCTACCTCGTCGACCCGCACCGAGGTGTATCCCGAACGGTGCACTGCGGCGAGTTCGGTTCCCGGTGACAGGTAGCGGCCTACCTCACCGACTCTGGCGAGATAGGCGTTGAAGAAGGCGCCCAGCGACGACGCGAGCGGGCCGCCGGACGGGAGGACGTGCTCGAACGAGGAGTCCTCCGCCGCGGCGGCCAATGGTCCGGCGACTTCAGCAGGGGCACCGGTCACGGTGAAAGCTCCGGCGCCGGTCGTGCCCGGTGTCACGGTGACCGGTACGGCGAAGTACCGCACCTGCGTCTCCGCTTCACTCTCCCGCGGCTTGTGCCCCTCAGGGGTGGCTGGGGTGAGCTGTGCGGCGACGATGACCGACCATCGGTCACCTTCCAGCTGCGCACTGCGCACTGCGACCGTGCGCAGCACCTGCTGCGCACGCTGCGCATCGGCCGGGCGGGGCAGTTCGACATCGGGGGCGAGCGTGTGTACTGCCTGCGCAGTGCGGCTGTCCGGGGCGCTGGCGTCGCTGCGCAGCCACAGTTCGCAGAACAGTTCTGCCACCCCGGCCGGGTCCGTGCTGCGCACCGCGGGCGCCCCTGCGGCTGTCGGCTGTGCAGGCGGTATCAGGGTGCGGGGCGTCAGGCAGGCGACGGCGAGCGCGACGGGGCCGGTCGCCAGCGCGGCCCACACCCCGATCCGGATGCCGGACACCCTGCGGCGCGCGGTCCGCAGCGTTTCGGGGGAGGCACTGGGGGAGTGGAGAGCGCGGGATGGGCGGGGCGCCGATGATGGGGCTGGACCGCGTGGGGTACGAGGCATGAGAGGGCTCCTGGAGTGCGAGGCGACCGGGATCGCCTCTATGGAGCCGCACGTCACGCACCGATTCGCGCACCACCAGAGCCCGCGAACATCACAGTTCGAGCGCGAAATCGCTGGTGCGTTCCCGGTGCGTGCGTGGTGCGTTGACCCTGCCGCGCCCCAGGCCTGGTCACACCCGCTACCTCGCTTGCCGACGCAGCCGGACGAAGGCGAGGACGGGTGGACGCATCACACCCCTGGTCCTCGAACGCACCACAGGAAAGGTGACGCACCACTGCTGCGCACACGGGCAACGCACCGCCGTGTGCGCATCGGATCGGGCAACGCACCACGAGTGCGCAGCTGGCGGAGCTGCGCAGTGCGCAGCATGCGGTCCAGCTGCGCACGGCCGGGCGTGCGTTGCGCAGTGCAGGGCTCGCCTGCGCGTGCTTGCCGTGAGCGGTCGTCAGCCGGCGTCGTTCAGCTCGCCCAGGATGCGGAACGCCTGCCGCTCGGAGATGTTTTCGGCTGCGGCGATCTGGGCGGCGGTGGTGTGGGGGTTGTCCTGCAGCATCCGCGCGATGCGTTCGCGGCGTGCAGCGACCTTGGGGGACCGGTCGCGGGGCTTGGAGTCCTTGCTGCCCTTGGGGCGTCCGCCGCCGGCACCTTCGCCGGGGCGCTGGGCGGGCCACTCGAGGATGGTGCGGCGGTAGAAGTGCGCCACACCGCACACGACCTTGTCCGGCTTGGGCCCGTAGCCGTGGTTGATGTAGCTGCGCCATGCCTCGGGCTTGAGCTCGAC
>NZ_JBWKCY010000078.1:0-3800 GCF_056436245.1 Streptomyces sp. NPDC043812 | reverse complement strand
CCACGAGGACGACCTCCGGGGCGAGCACGTCGAGGAGGCCCTGCAGGTCCCCGGTCTCGAGTACGCGCTGGAACGACTCCAGAGCCGCCCGGGTCGTCCTCGGGGAGACCGCCTGGCGAGGGCGGCGGGCATCGACGTGCCGACGGGCACGGTGCGCGATCTGGCGGACGGCCGCGGGGCTCTTGTCGACGGCGGTCGCAATCTCGTCGTAGCCGACATCAAACACTTCGCGCAGCACGAAGACGGCGCGCTCGGTCGGCGACAGCGTCTCGAGGACCAGCATCATCGCCATGGACACACTCTCGGCGAGCTCGACGTCCTGGGCCACGTCCGGCGCGGTGAGCAGCGGCTCGGGCAGCCACTGGCCGACATACGCCTCCCTGCGGCTCTTCATTGCGCGCAGCCGGTTGAGCGACTGCCGGGTGGTGATCCGGACGAGGTAGGCGCGCTGGTCGCTCACCTGGGCAAGGTCGACCTCGACCCATCGCAGCCAGGCTTCCTGGAGGACGTCTTCGGCGTCGGCGGCCGATCCGAGCATCTCGTACGCGACGGTGAACAGCAGGCTGCGGTGGGCAACGAACATCTCGGTCGCCGGGTCAGTGGCATGGTCGCTCATATCTCGACCCCTCTCCTTCGCGGCCGGCCCTGGTTGCCGACGGCCTCAAGCGTGCATGCACAGCAAGATTCTCTTTCGTCAGTAGCCGTTCGATCTGCCCCACCTGTTCTGTGCGGTCGACAGTGGGACACCACCCGGCGCACGGCTGTCACACGCCGAGTTGACGACGATCCGTTGCTCAAAGGGCCGCTGATGAACGCCTGCGTGCAGCGGCGCCCCGCGACAAGGGCGTCGCCGCACGACATGCGCTCCGGCTCCGTTGTGGTCGGACCGGATCGGCAACGAGTGCCTGGCTATGCTGTCCGTTCAACGGTGGCCGATGCGTCGCCGCGCTTGGCCTGCAGCAGCTGCCGGCGCTTGGCACCTCCTGAGATGAGGTGCAGGCTGTACGCACCGGGCTTGTGTGCCTCGTCGGCCAGGTGCTTGACGACTCCCCTGCACACGAACTCCTTGAGCCTGGCGCCCAGACGGCCGTCGATGTTGAACCACACCGCGACGTCGGACCGGTTGGCGAACTGGAAGATGCCGGCGCCTCGACCCAGGCTGATGCACTGGGCGGCGAAGGACTGGTTGAGGGTCGCAGGATGCTCACCGGCGATCCGGCTGAGCACCGTGTCGGCGGCCCGCGCGCCCAGAGGCATCGCGGCCTGGCAGCTCATCCTCAGCGGCAGGCCCGACGGCGCCGCCGAGTCCCCCGCCGCGACGATGCGTGCGCTGTCCACGCTGGTCAACGTCTCGTCCGTGAGCAGGCGGCCCAGGGCGTCGGTGCTCAGCCCGCTGCGCACGGCCAGGTCCGGCACGCCGAAGCCGGCGGTCCAGATGGTCACCCTGCTCAGCAGCTCGCGGTCGTCAGCGAGCCGCACGGCATCGCGGGTCACAGCCGTCACCTTCGAATCGGGGCCGTCGAGCACGGTCACACCGAGCGTGGCCAGCCGCCCGGCCACCGAACGTCGACCCCGCGGGTGCAGGTACGGGCCGAGCACCCCTCCGCAGACCAGGGTCACGGCACGGCCGGCCTCCGCCAGTTCGGCGGCGGTCTCGATACCGGTCGGACCGGCTCCGACCACCGTCACCGCGGCCGTCGCCGGCGCGGCGTCGAGGATCGGCCGCAGCCGCTGCGCCTCCTCCAGGCCGGCGAGCGGGTAGGCGAACTCGGCCGCTCCGGGAACGCGCGGGTCGGCGCTGCCACTGCCCACCGCATAGACCAGGTAGTCGTAGCCGAACGTGCCGCCGGAGGTCAGCGCGACGCTGCGGTCGGCCGGGTCGATCCGTGCCACTGTGTCGACCACCAGCCGGACGCCCTCGGCCAGTACCTCTCGGTAGTCGACGACCGCGTCGCCGGACCCGCCCACCAGTTGGTGCAGGCGGATCCGATGGACGAAGGACGGGCGCGGGTTGACCAGCGTCACCGTCACATCGCCGCGCTGCGTCAGGCGATTGGCCGCCATGACGCCGGCGTATCCGCCGCCGATCACGACCACATCGGTGTTCTCCACCATGGTGTCTCCTCCGCTTCAAGGGGTTCGGGCACAAGACACCGCTTGATCGACCCCTGTGACAGCATGTGAGGCAGATCACTCCACAGGGGTGTCCGCCTGGACGGATTCCGGCCTGAGGCTGTGGCTTCGTCACCGGGAACCGACTCCGTTCGTCGCCACGTTCGGGCAGCACTTGCTGATCGCAGAGCCGAAATGCCGGCGAGAACCGACACCGGCGCGGCAGGGGCCCGTCACATCGGGAGGGAGAACAGACGCACAGGCCCTGAAGGCCAGTACGCGTTGTCGCGCAGGGGCGTCACCATGGTCCGCAGCGGCATGGTCACCAGGCGGGTTTCGGGTTGTTCGACGAGTACGTCCTTGTCGAGCGGGTGCCATCCGAGGCGCTGGTACAGCGGCACGAGGGGAGGCCGGCAGAACAGGAGTGCGTGCTGAGGGCCCATCGTCCGCGCGTGGTCAAGTGCCGCTGTGACGACGAGCCGAGCCAGCCCCTGGCCCTGCACGTCGGGCGCGACGGCCACTCCGCCGACGCCGCCCACCTCTGTCGCGGCGACACCGAAAGGATCATCGCCGTCGCCGAGGATCTCGTCCTGGTCCGTCCTCGTGTACCGAGGGAGCCGCACTGCGGTCGGTGCTACAGAGGATTGATTCTCGGGCATCCCCACATGATGATCTCTCCTCCGAGGACTGGCCATGCGATTGCTCCACCGATCATCCAGAAGGGGCCTTGGCGTGAGGTCAGCCGGCGGCGTTCTGTGCCGCCGTCAGGGCCTGGGTGTTGGCGACGAGCAGCTCGCACCCGCGATCCGGGCGATGAGGGAGTGCGGGTTCGGCACCTTCGCCTGCTGCCAGGACGTGGGCGAGAGCAACGCGGACCGGCCGGAGAAACTGCCGCACAGGGCGGAGTGGATGGAGTCCCGGCACGGCTGGATGCTCTCGCCCACTCACGTGTGCAGGTGCCAAGTGAAGCGCTCGGTCACAACATGGTGGCTGGGCGCCGCAGTTGGCCCTGACCGCCGACGCGGCGCCCGCGGCGTCCCGATCCGGGGCCGCGCGGCGCTTCATGTCCGCCGTTGCCCGCGGGCAAAGGGCAGCCGATCGCCGTATTCGGCGTACTTGTGATCGGCAAAACCCACCCCATCCGCTAGCATGTTCGAGCTCTCAATGATCACGTTCAATATCACAAATCGGTTGAAAAATTGATATCTACGGTAACGCGATGGTTTTCGCGAAGAGACGGCAGCCTTCAGGTGGCTGCATGGCGTCAACCACGCGTCCTGCTGTGGCTCGCAGTGAGTGTGGTGGGCCTCGGATTCCTCATCGCACTGGAGATCGCCGCGCGTCGGTACGGCGTGCCGGGGCCGATGACCAACCAGGTGCGAGAGGTGGTACTCGCCCCCAAATCAGGGCCGCTGCTGTACGCCGCTATGGCGTTGATGATGGTGGTGCTCACCTGGCGACAGCGGTTCGTGGCGGTCAGCGCCGCGATCGGCATCGACGTGATCTTCTGGCTGGTGCGGTGGGCGGTCGACGCCAAGATGATGGCCGGCAACGGCGCGTTGTGGGTGGTCCTGGCCCATGCCGTCATCGCTCTCACGCGCCGCACCGGCCGGGACCGTGTCCTGCTGCTGAAAGGCGTGGGACTGGGCCTGCTGCTGGTGGCCGGCCGTAAGACCGGCGACACCTGG
>NZ_JBWKCY010000077.1:0-4035 GCF_056436245.1 Streptomyces sp. NPDC043812 | reverse complement strand
GGCACTCGGCCTTCGCGATCTGGTCGTCGATCGAACTCATGAGGCCGTTCTATCTCTGGATCAACCGGCCCTCCCGGCGCCTGTACCTCATCGACATCGTCTGGTTGGGCTGACGCCTGGCCTGCCGGACGGCGGGCGTCCGGTCAGGTGGGTTCGATGTCGCCGTCGAGGGCGTACGGGCCGAGGGGACGGGCTGGTTTGGAGAGATGGCCAGTAGTGCGCTGTCGAGGACGACTCGAATCGCTGGTCGGCGGTGGGCCGCAGCCTGAGTTCGAGGCCGGAGAAGTTGCCTGTGGCGATGGCGGCGAGTACGCGGTCCGCATCGTCGGCTGTGACATGCGGGTGAAAAGACCCGGACGGGGCCGAGATCGCGCGTCTCGCCGGCGATCATGACGGGAAAGTGAGGGCGCTGTCCTCGGCCCGGCCGTGAGGAACGTCGTCTGGCAGGGCGGGCTTCGTGGGGACGCACGAGCCGCGGTCGACGTCGGAGACCCCGCCCTGCAACGCGTCTGCGGCAGGCCGGCTGTCTCAGGTGCGGGCGGGCGGCGAATCTTCTGCCCGGCCCCGTGTCAGACGCGGCGTCTGCCCTGCTCTCGGCGCACCCGCGCGAGTCATTCCGACGGACGTGAACGTCGCCGCTGCCATGGTGGCGGCAGCAGTGAACGCGACAACCAGCCACATGCCCCCGACAGGGCTGTTCGTCTGCGGCGCGGCGAACCCTCCAGGCACCGTGTACACCACGAGCCGGTCTCCTGCCTTCGCGCCGGCGGGGCATGCTTCCCCCAGCGGGACGAAGTCCGACTCTCTGAGGTTGCGTTCGAGTTCCGTTCCGTCGAGCCGCTCCAGAGAGCACTCCCACCAGGATCCGGTGGCCTTCCCCGTCGGTGCGTTTCTGTGATGCCGAGTGGCTTCGGTGACGACGGTCTCCAGCGGCTTGCCCCACACGTCGAGCACGGCCTGGTCGAGAAACAGCAGCAACCCCACAGCCAGCAGACACTCCACGATTGCGGCCACCCCGAAGTGCCAAGGACCAAGACGGATGAAACACACGGCGATCAGTGCGAACCCCACACCGAGAAGCAACAGCCCTGCCACGACGGCCACCGCCGGGTGGGGCCACCACGCGGGAACGAGCACCACCGCGACCACGGCCAGCCCGCACGTCAGCACCGAGACGGTGACCCCCACCAGCGCACCGGCCACCCTCATCCGCGATCTCCCGCTCACCGATACCTCCCCCGCTTCCCGAGCGTTTCGTGGGCTCATTCCCAGCGTGCGAGCGGTCCGACCCACGTGCGAGCGACTGTTCATGTCCGACCGACTCGCGTGTCGCTCCGACTGAGGCGAGCTCGTGGCGGCCCGGAGCCGGTTTTGCCCGAAGTACTGATGGGGTTTCGAGCGTCACTTGGAGGGCAGTTGCTGGTCTCGCGGGCGCCCGTCCCGTGGGCTTCAAGGGAGTGCCCGTCCCAGGCGTGCGAGCGGGGACAATGCGATCACCACCGGGGACAACATCATGCCCGCGGCCGTCACCAGGAGGCTGGTGCGCAATCCCCACTCCGCTGCGAGAAACCCGCCGAGCAGAGAGCCGAGCGGGGCCATCCCCATGCCCACGAATGTGATCGTCGCGGCCGCGCGGCCCTGCAACCCGTCCGGCGTGACGGCCTGCCGCACCGCCATGAGCGTGACATTCACCAACTGGCCGCCGGCCCCGAACACGAAGCTGACCGCCAGGAGCACGGGAACCGCAACCGCAGAGGAACCGTGCAGGGCGGGCACACACAGGAACGCGCCATCGCCGAGTGCCGCTGCGGACACGAGCACCGTGCCGTAACCGAACCGGCTCGGCAGGCGAGCGGCCAGCATCGAGCCCAGCATCGCGCCCGGCCCCGTCGTCGCGAGCGCCAGCCCGACGGTGGTGCCGGACAAGTGCAGTTCCCGCGGCAGGAAGAGCAGATAGACGGTCATCATGGCCGCGAAGGAGAACTGGAAGGCTGCCGAGGCAAGGCACACGGTCCGCAGCGAGGTATCGCCGACGACAAAGCGGAGGCCCTCATGGATCCGTCGCCATACCCGAGGGGGACGTTCCGAGCGTTCCGGGATCGATTCGGTCCGACGGATCCGCCGGATCGACAGGAACGACAACGCGAAAAGCACCGCGCTGGAGGCAGCAGCGATCGGTGCCGACAGCAGTGACACCAACGCACCGCCGAGGGCGGGCCCGCCGATCTGCGCCGCGGAACGGCTGCCCTCGAGCGCGCTGTTGCCCTGCAGCAACTGATCGCGTTTCACCAGTCGTACGAGAGACGCCTGATAGGCCACGTCGAAGAACACGGACAGCGCCCCGACGGCGAAGGCGACCACGAGCAGCGCGGGCAGACCGAGCCAACCGAGGAGACCGGCCACGGCGGCGGCGCCCAGTATCAGGGTCCGGCCGGCGTCCGTCACCACCATCACCGTGCGGGTCCGCCACCTGTCCACCCACGCGCCGACGAAGAGCGAGAGCAACAGGAGCGGCGCCTGCCCCACAGCGCGGAGGACGCCCAACTCGCCGGCGTCGGCGTTGAGCGTCAGGACGGCGAAGAGCGGGAGAACGATCAGAGTGGTGTGTTCGCCGAGTTGGGAGGCCGTCTGACCCACCCAGAGTCTGCGGAAATCGCCGTCCCGCCACAGGCTTGACGGAACAGGCCGAGCGGAATCGGATTCAGCGGAGGAAGCGGACGGCACGAAGATCCCTTGGATTGCCGACGACGAGGCCCATCACCGGCGCACACCAGGTGCGCCTGCGATTCAGGCAGGGGAAGGCTCGCTGTGCCGCAACATCAAGGGCAGCACGCGATGACAGGCCGATCACGGCCTACAGCGTCAACGCGCGCTCGGACGACCGACCATCTCTCAACTCCTCGTGGGTCACTCGCTGCCCGGACATTAACCCTCGACGGCTCAGCACGAAAGGCGATTCCCGTGACAGACGGCCGGGCCCCAGCCCGGCATGCCCCCGCGCCTCCGGCCCGGCGGGAGTTTGCACGGCCCCGGAACAAGGCATGCCCTCACGGTGATCCCGGCGGATCGTGGCGCACAGGTCGGGCAGGTCGTCGCAGCCCGCCGCCGCCCACCGCTCGCAGAAGACGGCGGCCTGCTCGAAGGCGTCCAGGTGCCAACTGAAGTCCACAGTCTCCGCAGTGGTGACGTAGCGCTGTAGGCGGCCGATTTGGGCAACCGCGCTCACTCCGCGTATCGCGGTGGGTAACGCTCGGATTCGGGGTGCCGTGCCTTCAGCCGGAGCCGCGTGCGGGACGGCTCAGCACGGCGCGGAACCGTTCCCGCCCCGCCTCGACGCTCGCCTCCCACAGCCCCGCGACATCACCGGACACCGACAGGAGCTGAAGCCGCTTCGCCTCATCACGGAAGACAGCGCCTCCCACGTTCTGATCCAGCATCCCCATCGAGGTGAGCGCCACATGACCACAGGACACCGCGTCCTCCGCGCTCCCGGAGCGGTTGGCCACCAGGGCGTGGCGCAGGACGAGAGCGGCGAAGAAGGCGTACGTGTCGGCGACACCGGAGATCCCCTCGTCTCGCGGCTGAAGCTCGGGGAACTGCTCCAGCTTGCGGACGCGATCGGAGGTGTCGGCGAGCGGGCGGTCGGCGCACCGGAGGTCGCGTACGGACTCCACGTAGAAGTCCAGGTCAGCTTCCCGGCCTGCTTCGCCGGCTCGCAACCCCACCAACAGCGGCGCCATCCGCTCGACGCACGCTGCCACGTACAGACGGACCGTCTCGCCGCCCGCACGACGCAGTGTGTCTGTGACAGCCTCCTCTACCAGCGCCCTCACGGCCGCCACTCCTTCCTGTGAGCCACCCATGCGAACAACATATTCGCAGGCGACAAGGCGTTCCGACACCTGCGTCCGATCGGGGACCCCAAGTGCTCACAGGCCAACTAGGCCCAATACCGGTGATTTAGGTCTTTTTCTGGTGTTTGCTGGTTGTTTTGGTGGGCGGGATCAGTGTGATTGCCGTGGTGGGTGGTTGGGG
>NZ_JBWKCY010000076.1:0-4497 GCF_056436245.1 Streptomyces sp. NPDC043812 | reverse complement strand
GAGTCGTGGGCGATCTGCCGGTCCGACCTGATGATCAAGGGCCAGGACCCGGAGAACATCGCCTTCGGCAACTCCTTCTCCGACGACGGGCACGCCCGCAAGACCTTCGACTACATGCTGGCGAACCCGCCGTTCGGCGTGGAGTGGAAAAAGGTCAAGGAGGAGGTCGAGCACGAGCACAAGTCGCTGGGCGAGGCCGGACGCTTCGGGGCGGGGCTGCCGCGCATCAACGACGGCTCACTGCTGTTCCTCCAGCACATGATCTCGAAGATGAAGCCGGTGGACGTGAACGGCGGGGGCGGCTCGCGTCTGGCCATCGTCTTCAACGGCTCGCCGTTGTTCACGGGCGCGGCCGGTTCGGGCGAGTCGGAGATCCGCCGCTGGATCCTGGAGAACGACTGGCTGGAGGGCATCGTCGCCTTGCCGGACCAGCTCTTCTACAACACCGGCATCTCCACGTACTTCTGGATCCTGACAAACCGGAAGAGCCCGGACCACAAGGGCAAGGTCGTGCTGTTGGACGCGCGTGACCAGTGGCAGAAGATGCGGAAGTCCCTGGGCGACAAGCGCAAGGCGCTGGGCAAGGACCACATCGCGACGGTGGTCAAGCTGTACGGCGAGGCGCTGGCCGTGGCGGGGGATACGGAGCACCCGCTGCACGGCAAGGCGAAGGTCTTCTGGAACGAGGACTTCGGGTACCAGCGGATCACAGTGGAACGGCCGCTGAAGCTGAGGTTCGAGGTGACGGAGGAGACGTTGGCGGAGCTGGAGGCCTCCAAGGTCACCCAGAAGCTGCCGCAGGCTTCGGTCATGTTCGACGCCTTCGAGTCGATGGAGGTCACGAGCTGGGCTACGAAGCAGGAGGCTTGGCTCGCCCTCAAGGACGCGGTGGTACAGGCCGGCGGAACGTGGCCCACGGGTGCGCCCTTCAACAAGGCACTGCGGGACGCGATCGGCGTGCGGGACCCGGAGGGCGAGGTGCAGCTGGTGAAGGGCCAGCCCGAGCCGGACCCGGAGCTTCGGGACTACGAGAACGTGTTGTTGAGCGAGGACGTCGAGGAGTACCTGAAGCGGGAGGTCCACCCGCATGTTCCGGACGCGTGGATCGACCACAGCAAGACGAAGATCGGGTACGAGATTCCGTTCACGCGGCACTTCTACGTGTACGAGCCGCCGCGGCCGTTGGCGGAGATCGACGCCGAGTTGAAGGCGCTGGAAACGGAGATCCAGGGGCTCCTCAGCGAGGTGACGGAGTGACCTGGAAGGAGACGCGGCTGAAGCACCTGTGCGTCGACTCGGGCCAGTACGGCCTGAACGTCGCCGCCGACAGCTACTCGGCAACCGGAACCCGCCTCATCAGGACGTCCGACATCGCGGCCGACGGCACCCTGAAGGACGCCGAGTCCGGGGTACATGTCGACATGGCCATCGAGGCCCGGCATCAACTGCTCCCTGGGGACATCCTGTTGTCCCGCAGCGGCACTCTGGGACGCTCGTTCCTCGTTCCGGAGCAGGCGCAGGGGCACACGTTCGCCGGGTTCCTCATCCGGTTCCGTCCGAAGCCGGGAGTGGAACCCCGCTTCCTGAACTATGCGACGCAGTCCGCCGGCTTCCAGGGCACCGTGCATTCCGAGGCCGTCGCCTCCACCATCCAGAACTTCAACGCCGACCGCTACGCCAACATCTCGATGCGCGTCCCCGCTCCCGAGCAGCAACGCCGCATCGCCGATTTCCTCGACGCCGAGACTTCCCGCATCGACCAGCTCATCCGCCTTTACGGACGGCTTGGCAGGCTGGCCGGCGAACGGTCCCAGCGGGTGCTGGACGAGGCGATTGGACAGTGCACGAACCTGGTACCCCTGCGCTACATCGTCCGCTTCCGTGAAGGCCCGGGCATCATGGCCGTGGACTTCCACCGCTCCGGAGTCCCGCTCGTCCGGATCGCCGGCCTGCAGCAAGGGGAGGTCACTCTCAACGGCTGCAACTTCCTTGACCCGGACAAGGTCGCTCGGCAGTGGTCGCATTTCCGCCTGCGCCTCGGCGACCGGCTGATCAGCGGCAGCGCGACCATGGGCGAGGTGTCGGTGGTCCGGGACCCCGGCGTAGTGGGGGCCGTACCGTACACCGGTCTGATCATTCTGCGACCGGCGCAGACGGGCATCGACATGGAATACGTGGAGGCCTTCCTGCGGTCCTCCCTGTTCGCCCGGCAGATCGACCTACTCAAGACGGGTGCCACCATGCAGCACTTCGGTCCCACGCACCTGTCTCAGGTCCGGGCGCCCTTGCCGTCGTCACCCGACGAGCAGTCCCGTATCGCCGCGACTGCCCGTGAGGCACTGCTCCACGCGTCACACTGCGACGCTCTGACAAAGCGACAGATCGCGCTGCTCAACGAGCGCCGCCAAGCCCTCATCACTTGGGCCGTCACCGGCCGGTTCGACGTATCGACGGCCAGTGGCCGAGGCGTGACCGAAGGAGTCGGCGCATGAGCCCCGTGCACGACGAGTCCTCCTTCGGGTCCGCCATAGTCGCCGCACTCTGCGAGCGAGGCTGGCGCGAGGCCAACCCCGAGGACTACCGCCCCGACCTCGGACTCGACACCAACGAGCTCTACACCTTCATCGGCGAGACCCAGCCCGACGAGTGGAACGAACTCCTCACCGTCTACGGCGGCAACCCCAACGAGGCGCAGCGCGGCTTCGCGCAGCGGCTTGACCGGGCCATCACCGATGACGGGCTGCTCCATGTCCTCCGTAACGGCGTCAAGGACCGTGGTGTCCGGCTCCGCGTCGCCTACTTCAAGCCCAACCTCATCTCCGCAGACTCTGTCCTCGACGGCTACCGGGCCAACCGCCTCACCGTCGTACGCGAACTTCCCTACGCCACCAAGCAGGCCGACTGGGGCCACCGCCTCGACCTGACCCTGTTCCTCAATGGCATCCCGGTCGCCACGGCCGAGTTGAAGAACCCGCTCACCGGGCAGGGCGTCGAGCAAGCCAAGGAGCAGTACCGGACCGACCGCGACCCGACCGAGTTGATCTTCACGCGGCGCGTGATCGCGAACTTCGCCGTCGACCCGGACCTGGTCTTCGTCACCACGCAGCTGCGCGGCAAGAGCACCCAGTTCCTGCCCTTCAACACCGGCTCAAGCGGCCCCGGCCAGCCCGGCGGGTCCGGCAACCCTGCACCCACAGCCCACGGCACGTACGCCACCTCCTACCTCTGGGAACAGGTCTGGCAGCGGGACAGCTGGCTCGACCTCCTCCAGCGCTTCGTGCACCAGCAGAAGCACAAGACGCCTGGCGGCGGCACCACCAAGACGACGATCTTCCCCCGCTTCCACCAATGGGACGTGGTCAAGAAACTCACCGCGCACGCGTCCGTCCACGGCGCCGGCCAGAACTACCTCATCATGGCCTCCGCCGGCTCGGGCAAGTCGAACACCATCGGCTGGCTGGCCCACCGCCTCAGTGACCTGCACGCCCGAACCGATCCGAGCGTCCTTAACCCCGACGCCCTCGCCGAGGGCCGTATCAAGCCGGGCGAACCCGTCTTCGACAAGGTCATCGTCATCACCGACCGCCGGAACCTGGACGCCCAGCTCCGTGAGACCGTAGGCAGCTTCAGCCAGACCGACGGCCTGGTCGTCAAGGTCGACGAGAAGCACGGCGCCAAGAGCGAGCAGCTCGCCCGTGCCCTCTCCCGGGACACCGGGAAGATCGTCACCGTCACCCTGCACTCGTTCCCGGCGCTGCTCGACTACATCAAGCGCAACCCCACCGAGATCAAGGGCACCCGCTTCGCGGTCATCGTCGACGAGGCGCACTCCTCCCAGTCCGGCGACGCCGCCACCGCCGTGAAGTCCGCCCTGCGGGACCTCGGCCTGGACGCCGACTCGGACGACGAGGGCGCGACCACGATCACCGTGGACGACCAGCTCAAGGCGAAGGCCGTCGCGCGCTCCCGCGCCACCAACCTCTCCTACTTCGCCTTCACGGCAACGCCCAAGTCCAAGACCCTCGAGCTCTTCGGCACAGACGGCGTCGAGAACGGCAAGACCGTCTACCGCCCCTTCCACACCTACTCCATGCGCCAAGCCATCGAGGAAGGCTTCATCCTCGACCCCCTGCGTAACTACGTCACGTACAACACCTATTGGAAGCTCGCGAACCTCAACCGCGACGAGAAGGAGGTCGACCCCTCCAAGGCGAACAGCCAGCTCGCCCGGTTCGCCCTCATGCACGAGCACACGGTGTCCCAGCACGCCACGGTGATCGTCGAGCACTTCATCGCCCACACCCGCGGCCGGCTCGGTGGACGCGCCAAGGCCATGGTGGTCACGGCGTCCCGCCACTCGGCCGTCCAGATGGCCCGCGCCATCCGCAGCTACATCGCCGACCGCGAGTACGACACCAAGTACCCGGACCTGGGCGTGCTCGTCGCGATCTCCGGCACCCTCACCATCGACGGCGAGGAGACCACCGAGGTCAAGGA
>NZ_JBWKCY010000075.1:0-4527 GCF_056436245.1 Streptomyces sp. NPDC043812 | reverse complement strand
TCCTTGACCTCGGTGGTCTCCTCGCCGTCGATGGTGAGGGTGCCGGAGATCGCGACGAGCACGCCCAGGTCCGGGTACTTGGTGTCGTACTCGCGATCGGCGATATAGCCGCGGATGGCGCGGGCCATCTGGACGGCGGAGTGACGGGAGGCCGTGACCACCATCGCCTTGGCCCGTCCGCCGAGCCGGCCGCGGGTGTGGTGGACGAAGTGCTCGACGATCACCTGGGCGTGCTGCGACACCGTGTGCTCGTGCATGAGCGCGAACCGGGCGAGCAGGCTGTTCGCCTTGGAGGGGTCGACCTCCTTCTCGTCGCGGTTGAGGTTCGCGAGCTTCCAATAGGTGTTGTAGGTGACGTAGTTGCGCAGCGGGTCGAGGATGAAGCCTTCCTCGATGGCCTGGCGCATGGAGTAGGTGTGGAAGGGGCGGTAGACGGTCTTGCCGTTCTCGACGCCGTCCGTGCCGAAGAGTTCGAGGGTCTTGGACTTGGGCGTGGCGGTGAAGGCGAAGTAGGAGAGGTTGGTGGCGCGGGAGCGCGCGACCGCCTTCGCCTTGAGCTGGTCGTCCACAGTGACCGTGGTCGCGCCCTCGTCGTCCGAGTCGGCGTCCAGGCCGAGGTCCCGCAGGGCGGACTTCACGGCGGTGGTGGCGTTGCCGGACTGGGAGGAGTGCGCCTCGTCGACGATGATTGCGAAGCGGGTGCCCTTGATCTCGGTGGGGTTGCGCTTCATGTACTCCAGCAGCGCCGGGAACGAGTGCAGGGTGACGGTGACGATCTTCCCGGTGTCCCGGGAGAGCGCTCGGGCGAGCTGCTCGCTTTTGGCGCCGTGCTTCTCGTCGACCTGGACGACCAGGCCGTCGGTCTGACTGAAGCTGCCCACGGTCGCCGCGAGTTGGGCGTCCAGCGCGCGGCGGTCCGTGATGACGATGACCTTGTCGAAGACGGGTTCACTGGGCTTGATGCGGCCGTCGGCCAGAGCGTCGGGCCTGAGAACGGCCGGGTCGGGGCGGGCGTGCAGGTCGCTGAGACGGTGGGCCAGCCAGCCGATGGTGTTCGACTTGCCCGAGCCTGCGGAGGCCATGACCAGGTAGTTCTGGCCGGCGCCGTGGACGGACGCGTGCGCGGTGAGCTTCTTGACCACGTCCCACTGGTGGAAGCGCGGGAAGATCGTCTTCTTGGTGGTGCCTCCGCCGGGCGTCTTCTCCTTCTGCTGGTGCACGAAACGCTGGAGGAGGTCGAGCCAGTTGTCCCGCTGCCAGACCTGTTCCCATAGGTAGGACGTGGCGTACGTGCCATGGGCGGTGGGGGCAGGGTTGCCAGATCCGCCGGGCTGGCCGGGGCCGTTCGAGCCGGTGTTGAAGGGCAGGAACTGGGTGTTCTTGCCGCGCAGTTGCGTGGTGACGAAGACGAGGTCCGGGTCGACGGCGAAGTTCGCGATGACGCGCCGCGTGAAGATCAGCTCGGTCGGGTCCCGGTCGGTCCGGTACTGCTCCTTGGCCTGCTCGACCCCCTGCCCAGTGAGCGGGTTCTTCAACTCGGCCGTGGCGACCGGGATGCCGTTGAGGAACAGGGTGAGGTCGAGGCGGTGGCCCCAGTCGGCCTGTTTGGTGGCGTAGGGGAGTTCGCGTACGACGGTGAGGCGATTGGCCCGGTAGCCGTCGAGAACGGAGTCGGCGGAGATGAGGTTGGGCTTGAAGTAGGCGACGCGGAGCCGGACCCCGCGGTCCTTGACGCCGTTGCGGAGGACGTGGAGCAGCCCGTCGTCGGCGATGGCCCGATCGAGGCGCTGGGCGAATCCGCGCTGGGCCTCGTTGGGATTGCCGCCGTAAACGGTGAGCAGTTCGTGCCACTCGTCGGGCTGCGTGGCGCCGATGAAGGTGAACAACTCGTTGGTGTCGAGCCCGAGGTCGGCCTGGTAGTCCTCGGGGTTCGCCTCGCGCCAGCCGCGCTCGCAGAGCGCGGCGACGATGGCGGAACCGAAGGACGACTCGTCGTGCACGGGGCTCATACGAATACTCCTTCGGTCACGTTGCGTCCGCTTGCGGTAGTTACGTCGAACTTGCCGGTTACGGCGGCGGTGATGAGGGCTTGGCGGCGTTCCTTGAGCGTGGCGATCTGTTGACCGATAACTTGGCGAAATTTCTGCGTTCGAGCAATGCCGCGCTCGATTTCCTGTACAACTGCGGCCTGTTGTTTATGGCTGGAACGGGGGATTGGCCAGGATTTGATGTCCTCGCCGCGCAGCTTCACCATTGACTGCGACGATCCACGAGCAACCGCTTCCACCAAGGAACGCGTCCGGCCACTCAAAGCTACATGCATCAGGAATTCCGAACTCATCGCGCCGGTCAACCGGAGGCGGTAGATCAGGTCGGGAAGCAGGAGCCGGGATGAATCTCCAATGACAACGGCCGCATCGCCTACCAGATTCGGCGTGTTGGCCCGCGTGATCAGCAGATTCCCAGGCCGGATGGCAAAATCTTGGACTGGGGAAACGTCATCCGGTAGCCGCTTGTTTTCAGATGGATTGAAAACCCCTCGCTTTACAGCGCTCAGCTTCAGGACGCCCCATTCGCCCGTCTCTCTGGGTGTAGCATCGCACTGGGGGCTTGCCCCTTGCTCAATCCCCAATACGACTCGTCTCAGCGGTAGTTCGCCTTCGGTTGCGAACTGTTTGTCGATCAGGCTATCGCGCAACGCATTGTCGCGTTCAATCGATAGGCTGGTCAATTTCTGCCGTAGGGAAATTAGTCCGTCTAGACGGGAGATTTCGGCGTTGAGATAGTTGGCGATGCGGCGCTGCTCATCCAAGGGCGGCAGGAGCAGTGGTAGCTTGCGCAGTTGTTCCCAGGGTGTATCGAACTGCGATGGTGGCATCCATTTCGAGATGCGGGTCAACTCAGCCAGGTAGGGGCCAGACCGGAGTAGGTGATGGAGGAACTGAGGGTCCGTGGAAGCCCTAGGGCGGCAGACGAAATAGGCAGGGCTTACAATGCCCTCGTGCCTAGACACGCCAAGCCCGCCTTGCCACGTGCGGAGTTTATTAAAAACGATGTCGTTAGGGCGCACCACCAGGTAGCGGGAGAGGTCTTCCCCTAGTTGGTTGTGGTTATCCTCTCTCGAACTGCGGGGCACAACCCCCGCATCGAGGAAGACCGACAAGGCTGGAAGGTCCGGTCGCCCAATCTCTTTGATCCGGGGTGCAACCGCCCAAAGGTCCTGCCAGCCCCAGTGAGCCGGCACGGAAAGGCTGCTCAGCGCTCCGCGAGTCATTCCGTCACCTCCCCAAGAAGGCCTTGGATCTCAGCCTCGAGTGCCTTCAGGTCGGCGTCGATCTCCGCCAACGGCCGAGGCGGCTTGTACACATAGAAGTGCCGAGTGAACGGAATCTCGTACCCGACCTTCGTCTTGCTGTAGTCGATCCACGCGTCCGGCACATGCGGGTGGACCTCCCGCGCCAGGTACTCCTCGACGTCCTCGCCAAGCGGAACGTTCTCGTAGTCTCGGAGCTCCGCATCCGGCTCGGGCTGTCCCTTGACGAGCTGGACCTCGCCCTCCGGGTCCCGGACGCCGATCACCTCGCGCAGTGCCTTGTTAAATGGCGCCCCAGTGGGCCACGTCCCGCCGGCCTGGACCACTGCGTCCTTGAGGGAGAGCCATGCCTCCTGCTTCGTCGCCCAGCTCGTGCCCATCAGGGACTTGGCCGCGTCCGCCAGGGCTGGGGCCTGCGGCAGCTTCTGAATGACCTTGGACGCCTCCAGCGCCGTCAGCGTCTCCTCCGTCACCTCGAAGCGCAGCTTCAGCGGCCGCTCCACAGTGATCCGCTGGTACCCGAAGTCCTCGTTCCAGAAGACCTTCACCTTGCCGTGCAGCGGGTGCTCCGCGTCACCCGCAACCGCCAAGGCCTCCCCGTACAGCTTAACGACCTCGGCGATGTGCTCCTTGCTCAGAGCCTTCCGCTTGTCGCCCAGCGACTTCCGCATCTTCTGCCACTGGTCCCGCGCGTCGAGCAGCACGACCTTGCCCTTGTGGTCCGGGCTCTTCCTGTTCGTCAGGATCCAGAAGTACGTGGAGATACCGGTGTTGTAGAACAGCTGGTCCGGCAGCGCGACGATGCCCTCCAGCCAGTCGTTCTCCAGGATCCAGCGCCGGATCTCCGACTCACCCGAGCCCGCCGCGCCCGTGAACAGCGGCGAGCCGTTGAAGACGATCGCGAGCCGCGAACCGCCCCCGCCGTTCACGTCCACCGGCTTCATCTTCGAGATCATGTGCTGGAGGAACAGCAGTGACCCGTCGTTGATCCGCGGCAGCCCCGCCCCGAATCGGCCGGCCTCACCCAGCGCCTTGTGCTCGTGCTCGACCTCGTCCTTGACCTTCTTCCACTCCACGCCGAACGGTGGGTTCGCCAGCATGTAGTCGAAGGACTTCCGCGCGTGCCCGTCGTCGGAGAAGGAGTTGCCGAAGGCGATGTTCTCCGGGTCCTGGCCCTTGATCATCAGGTCGGACCGGCAGATCGCCCACGACTC
>NZ_JBWKCY010000074.1:0-4908 GCF_056436245.1 Streptomyces sp. NPDC043812 | reverse complement strand
CACGATCGCGGCCAGCACCTCCCGGTCGCCGTGCCGACGCCGGCCACCACCCTGCGGCCGCGACGGCGCCTCCGGCACCACCCGCTGGAACAACCGCCACAACTCGTCCGGCACCAACCGCTCAACGATTCCCACCATGAACAACACTCTACCGAGATAGCCAAATGAGATGACGTCTTAGATGTCAGGACCGGAACAGCTGTGGGTGGGGGCAACACTCCAGAGGGTCGTCCGGACGGTCCGCCCGCTTCCACCGGACGTACCGGCCGGAACACACCAGAGCATGACCAACGGCAGGTCAGCTGTGGCGCTGGCTGGCCAAAGGCTCTGCCGGCAGCCGCAGTTCCCCATGAGCCCGCCCCACCTGGCGCGGTTGTGGCACGGGGAAGAACGGTGAAGCTGGAGTAACGGTTCGAGTGTTTGATGGCCGGGCCGGTTACAGCAGCAGTGCCCATACGCTCAATATGCAGCCACCCATGGCGATGCCTGTGTGGAGAGCCACCCACAGCATGAATAGACGCACCCTGAAGAGCCGAGGGAACTTCGCCTGCTGATCGCGTTGGACCTCGGCCCACGCTGCACCGACAGAGACAGCGGGGTGCAGGGCGTCAAGCTTCTTCCGAAGGCTAACGGCTTGTGCGTTGTGTAGCGCAGTCCGTTCCCGGTACTTCATGCATGCCAATGCCCCGTACGACCCAAGGAACGTCATGGGAACCGTGACAACCAGGACTGACGGCTGCAGGCCTCGTTGCGCGATGAACCCCAGCCCGGCCGCTGCTACCAGAATCACGATGTTGGTCAGGACCGCGCGTTGGTTCTCCACCTGCCGCGCCTGGTCACACTGTGACTTCCAGAACTCAATAAGGACGTCACTGTCATCAGCCATGGCCCCCCCGGATGCCTTTGTCTGTCCACTTCAAGGTACGAGCAGCGCCGGGCATGGCGCATCGACATACGGAAACTAGGTCGCCAATTTGAGGTCGGTGGAGTCTCAATGGGCGAGCCAACCCTGTCAGCGATCTTGAAAACCGTCGTGGCGCGAGTCACCGTGGGTTCAAACCCACACCCACCGCCAGGTGAAACGGCCCCTGACCAGGTAGATCGGTCAGGGGCCATTCTCAACGGCGTTGTCCGCCAACGACCGCTGTTCCCTGCTGTTTCCCGGCCGAACGGGCACGCGAAGGGCACGGCCACCTTCTGATCCGAAGCTGTCGTCCGGGCTAGCTAAGAGCGCGAGCTAGTGATCTCTGCCCTACGTTCGACGCATGAGCGGGAGTGAGATCACGGCGATCGTTGTGGCCACCCTCAGCGTGGTCGGCGTCATCATCGAGCGCGTGGTGAGGAGGCCGCGTAGCCGGGACAGGGTCAAGACTGACTTAGAGCTCCTGAGCCTTCTGCCCTCTGACAGCAAGGCGCGGGGAGCACTCAGTAAACACATCGACCGAACGATCGATCGAATCGTGACCGTCGAAGACTCCGAACGGCGGGATCCGGTCGGCATCACCTTGTCTGTGACGTTCCTGGCACTGTCTGGCGGGCTCTTCTTCGCCGCAGTAGACAACGGCGGCGACTGGCAGTGGCTCATGATTCCAGGGGTTCTCACGGGCATGTTCGGCTTTGTAAACATGGCCGAGTCCTTGCGTAAGCGGCAGAGGGATACGGCGCGAAGAGCAGTCGAGGAGTGACCTGCGCTCGCATGCGCTCGTGTACCAGGCTTATGTGCGGCAGCTGAGTGATCAGCAGCGGTACCGCTGAGGTCGGTGTAGCGGCTTTGGGCGGGAGCTGCCATGGGGCGAGAGATCATGGCCCCTTACGCTGCTCAGCGGATCGGGCTGGCTCCTCGCCTGCCCGCAATTGCCCGATCGGGGCCATGATCTTGGAGGCTCGCCCCATGGTGGCTGCCTAAAGCCGCGGAGCCGACCGCCCCAGCCACATCGGGCTACCTCCCCACTGCATCACGTGTGCTCGCTCTAGCCGCGCGGCCGGCGGAGCCGGGGCCCGGAGCGGGGCGGAGACAGGAGCGTCGGGGCCCGGCGCTGGAGCCGGGGCAGCGCGCGGCGAGCGGAGCGAGCCGCCTTGAATGAAGTAGAGAAACTCTTACCGCGCATGGATCAGCTGATTGTGTCCGGTCCCGGGAGATGCTTGACACTTCGATCCCAGCTGATGGTTGACGGTGGCCGTGATCGGCTTTTCTGTGCACGTCGTTGCGGCGTGTGCAGGGAGGGCCGGGGCCGTGCTGGTGGAGTTGAGCGTGGTCGAGCAGCGGTATCACGCGGTGATGGACGTCGCCGCGGGGGTTCCGGTCACTCAAGTTGCGGCCCGGTGTGGGGTGTCGAGGCAGTCGGTGCATGCCTGGGTTCGCAAGTACGAGGAGTCGGGGCTGCCGTGTCAGGAAGACTCGCTCGGCCTTGCGGATGGCCAGTTGGCCAGCCGGGCGCGGGCTTCCTGCGCAATGACCGGCCACGGATCATCAACCAGACGCGCAACTGCCGAACGTGGTGAGCGTGGATGGCCTGCAACGATCCTCCGCACCGCCTCATGCGGATCGTCAGCCAGCCATTCCAGGAGCTCAGGCGGGCAGTTGCGCTTGCTGGCCACCCGGTCTCGGACCCGCCAATCGGAATCCTTGATCAGCTCAGCCAGAATCTCCGACGGCACCGTTCTGTTATGTGCGGCCCAGAAACGCATCTCGGGATGGTTACGCACCAGGTCCCACCAGAGCGCCAGCGGCATGGTCGCCCACGCCGAGCGGTTGTACTCCGCCGGGTCCGCACTCTCCCGCAGCCGGGCGAACTCCGCCACGGAGGTGATCTCAGGGAAACGTTCTGCCACGGCAGACAGTAAGCCACGATGTCTAGGTCAGACGTCAAGCATCACCCGACGCCAACCCGTCAACCATCAACTGAGACTCGACATGGCGCCGCGCCCGCGACATCGGACACGACGCCGAAGACCTCAGTCCCGCTCGGCTGGGGGCTTGTCGCTGGAGCCCTCTGTCGGGTTCGAACCGACGACCCCTGCTTTACAAGTTCGACCGGCTGACCACAACACCTGGCCTTCGAGCCTGCCGAGCGATCCAACAGAGGTCCAGGAGAGTGCCCGTGACTGCACCTGTGTGTCGGCGTTGCCGTCAACTACTGCCGTCGCGGCAGAGCCCAGCACGCCACTCTCCGCGCTTCCGGTTCGTGGGCCCGCGTATGGCTCACACTCTGCGCGTTTCCAACCGGAGACCTACGCATTACGAGTTGTCCGATCTTGGTCCGTGGGCATCCATCGCCATTCGCGACACCGCAAGACGTACAGGCCAGAGGAGCTATCGCACGGTGGTGGACGGTGCCGGACCGCATCGGATGAGGTGGGCAAAGAGACCGGAAGGGAGACCGCACCCACCTCCTCAGCTCTCGCGTGGAGCGCTGGCAACGTCGGGGGTCTTCAGGTCATCTTCACTCGACTGGCGGAGGCTGCGAACCTGAGGTGCAATTGGAAATGGGCATGACGCACTCACCAGGTCTTCGAGAGGCGTTTTTTCGCGGCCCGCCATTTGGCTCATCTGATACCGCTTACCTCTTTTAGTAGGCGGCTGGCCAAGCGACGCCCTCTGAAGGGAAACTCTCATGGCTGTTCGAAATATCACCGCGCCCAAGTATCCCGATGCTTCCGGGGCGATCATCAACAGCATTGCACGCTACGGCACTGGCCTGCCACAGGAAACCAAGGTCGACAAAATTGTCGCTAATGCGTTCAATTCTTTGACCGGTGGCCGTCAGGTCGCTCAGAGGATGACGCAAAACTTCCAGAGACTGCCGAGAGCAGAACGAGCCAGGGCATATGGTGAGCTCGGCTTTGTCGGAGCCGCAAATTTGGGGAATGCGCGCATCGACGCAATCCTCAATAATCTGCCGCCAATTGCGCGATTTCGTGTCGACGATGTTGGGGTAGAACAGCCCCCGCCGTACGACCCGTCAGACTTCTTCACGCTGAGCTTCACCGGTATATACTGCCGAGACGAAACCGACTGGGATCGCGGCACTAGGTCGGATGAAGCCTATCTCATCACCTCCGTCGTTCAGGTAGTTGACGGCCAAAACCTAGTGCGCACTGAAAAACACCCAGTCACTGAGACCGAATACGCTGACATGGATAGCGGGGAATGGCGCACAGGCCCCATCGCGGCATGCTGGGCCGGCCGTGAAGCTGAAATATCCCTCGTCACGAGTTTCTTTGAGCGGGACGATGGCGACCCGAACTACTATCGGGACGAAATCGACGCTCTCGTTAAGGTAGCTGCGTTGATTGCACAGGTGTGGGGTGGCGTTTCTGTACCCATAGTTGTCCAAGAGATCACGGAAGACCTCATTGTGGCTCTGATCGGGTCAGCGGACGACCTGATCGAAACGAACTATCGAGCTTTTAGCGGGCCTAAAATGCGCATTTATGGCGCTAGTCCCACGGTCGCATTCCGCAGCGAACGCCTTGCGCTCGAGCCCGGCTTCCGCGTGACGTGGCAGCCGGTTGTGACGGACGTCCCTCACCACTTTGTGACCAGGCACGAGGGCGGCGGAGCTGATTACTACGCTTGCTTCCGATTCACCAAGGCCACTCGCCTTACAGTGAGGCCACTTGTCTCGTAGCTGTCGGAGTGGCGGGAGCGTGTGGTCACCTCGGACCACGACTCGATCCGCGCGGGCTACACCCGCACGGCCCTTCAGGCACTGGGTTGTCGCACCGGATCAGGCACTTGGGTGACGCAGACCAGACGTCAACCTGATTGGCTCTTCGCCCAATCTCGATGGGTCTGCCCTCAAAACAGGCTCTTAGAGGTCGTTTTCATCTCTAATGCCCATCTATCGCTTGTTTTCTGATGTGCCGTGGTGTGGTGCTGAAGGGGCTGTTGGACTGATTGGTTCT
>NZ_JBWKCY010000073.1:3761-5157 GCF_056436245.1 Streptomyces sp. NPDC043812 | reverse complement strand
TGAGGACAAGCCCTCGGCCTATTAGTACCGGTCAACTCCACCCCTTACAGGGCTTCCATATCCGGCCTATCAACCCAGTCGTCTACTGGGAGCCTTACCCTCTCAAGGAGGTGGGAGTCCTCATCTCGAAGCAGGCTTCCCGCTTAGATGCTTTCAGCGGTTATCCTTTCCGAACGTAGCCAACCAGCCATGCCCTTGGCAGGACAACTGGCACACCAGAGGTTCGTCCGTCCCGGTCCTCTCGTACTAGGGACAGCCCTTCTCAAGACTCCTACGCGCACAGCGGATAGGGACCGAACTGTCTCACGACGTTCTAAACCCAGCTCGCGTACCGCTTTAATGGGCGAACAGCCCAACCCTTGGGACCGACTCCAGCCCCAGGATGCGACGAGCCGACATCGAGGTGCCAAACCATCCCGTCGATATGGACTCTTGGGGAAGATCAGCCTGTTATCCCCGGGGTACCTTTTATCCGTTGAGCGACGGCGCTTCCACAAGCCACCGCCGGATCACTAGTCCCGACTTTCGTCCCTGCTCGACCCGTCGGTCTCACAGTCAAGCTCCCTTGTGCACTTACACTCAACACCTGATTGCCAACCAGGCTGAGGGAACCTTTGGGCGCCTCCGTTACTCTTTGGGAGGCAACCGCCCCAGTTAAACTACCCATCAGACACTGTCCCTGATCCGGATCACGGACCCAGGTTAGACATCCAGCACGACCAGAGTGGTATTTCAACGACGACTCCCCCTGAACTGGCGTCCAGAGTTCACAGTCTCCCACCTATCCTACACAAGCCGAACCGAACACCAATATCAAACTGTAGTAAAGGTCCCGGGGTCTTTCCGTCCTGCTGCGCGAAACGAGCATCTTTACTCGTAGTGCAATTTCACCGGGCCTATGGTTGAGACAGTCGAGAAGTCGTTACGCCATTCGTGCAGGTCGGAACTTACCCGACAAGGAATTTCGCTACCTTAGGATGGTTATAGTTACCACCGCCGTTTACTGGCGCTTAAGTTCTCAGCTTCGCCCCACCGAAATGGAGCTAACCGGTCCCCTTAACGTTCCAGCACCGGGCAGGCGTCAGTCCGTATACATCGCCTTACGGCTTCGCACGGACCTGTGTTTTTAGTAAACAGTCGCTTCTCGCTGGTCTCTGCGGCCACCCCCAGCTCACCGAGTAAATCGGATCACCAGTGATGGCCCCCCTTCTCCCGAAGTTACGGGGGCATTTTGCCGAGTTCCTTAACCATAGTTCACCCGAACGCCTCGGTATTCTCTACCTGACCACCTGAGTCGGTTTAGGGTACGGGCCGCCATGAAACTCGCTAGAGGCTTTTCTCGACAGCATAGGATCATCCACTTCACCACAATCGGCTCGGCATCAGGTCTCAGACT
>NZ_JBWKCY010000073.1:1906-3673 GCF_056436245.1 Streptomyces sp. NPDC043812 | reverse complement strand
TACGTACGTCCTACACCCTTACCCCGGGACAACCACCGCCCGGGCTGGACTACCTTCCTGCGTCACCCCATCGCTTACCTACTACCACCTTGGGTCAGCGGCTCCACCACTCCGACCTCGTCCGAAGACTCAGCCGGCGGCTTCACGGCCTTAGCATTAATGGGCTCGATATTGGGCGTTTCAAAGCGGGTACCGGAATATCAACCGGTTGTCCATCGACTACGCCTGTCGGCCTCGCCTTAGGTCCCGACTTACCCTGGGCAGATCAGCTTGACCCAGGAACCCTTAGTCAATCGGCGCACACGTTTCTCACGTGTGTATCGCTACTCATGCCTGCATTCTCACTCGTGAACCGTCCACAACTCGCTTCCGCGGCTGCTTCACCCGGCACACGACGCTCCCCTACCCATCCCAGCGGGCGTTGGCCCTCATGCTGGAATGACACGACTTCGGCGGTACGCTTGAGCCCCGCTACATTGTCGGCGCGGAATCACTTGACCAGTGAGCTATTACGCACTCTTTCAAGGGTGGCTGCTTCTAAGCCAACCTCCTGGTTGTCTCTGCGACTCCACATCCTTTCCCACTTAGCGTACGCTTAGGGGCCTTAGTCGATGCTCTGGGCTGTTTCCCTCTCGACCATGGAGCTTATCCCCCACAGTCTCACTGCCGTGCTCTCACTTACCGGCATTCGGAGTTTGGCTAAGGTCAGTAACCCGGTAGGGCCCATCGCCTATCCAGTGCTCTACCTCCGGCAAGAAACACACGACGCTGCACCTAAATGCATTTCGGGGAGAACCAGCTATCACGGAGTTTGATTGGCCTTTCACCCCTAACCACAGGTCATCCCCCAGGTTTTCAACCCTGGTGGGTTCGGTCCTCCACGAAGTCTTACCTCCGCTTCAACCTGCCCATGGCTAGATCACTCCGCTTCGGGTCTTGAGCGCGCTACTGAATCGCCCTGTTCGGACTCGCTTTCGCTACGGCTTCCCCACACGGGTTAACCTCGCAACACACCGCAAACTCGCAGGCTCATTCTTCAAAAGGCACGCAGTCACGACTGCATGTGCAAGCACATACAGCGACGCTCCCACGGCTTGTAGGCACACGGTTTCAGGTACTATTTCACTCCGCTCCCGCGGTACTTTTCACCATTCCCTCACGGTACTATCCGCTATCGGTCACCAGGGAATATTTAGGCTTAGCGGGTGGTCCCGCCAGATTCACACGGGATTTCTCGGGCCCCGTGCTACTTGGGTGTCTCTTAAACGAGCCGTTGATGTTTCAGCTACGGGGGTCTTACCCTCTACGCCGGACCTTTCGCATGTCCTTCGCCTACATCAACGGTTTCTGACTCGTCTCATCGCCGGCAGACGATGAAAAAGAGATCCCACAACCCCGCATGCGCAACCCCTGCCGGGTATCACACGCATACGGTTTGGCCTCATCCGGTTTCGCTCGCCACTACTCCCGGAATCACGGTTGTTTTCTCTTCCTGAGGGTACTGAGATGTTTCACTTCCCCTCGTTCCCTCCACACTGCCTATGTGTTCAGCAGTGGGTGACAGCCCATGACGACTGCCGGGTTTCCCCATTCGGAAACCCCCGGATCAAAGCCTGGTTGACGGCTCCCCGGGGACTATCGTGGCCTCCCACGTCCTTCATCGGTTCCTGGTGCCAAGGCATCCACCGTGCGCCCTTAAAAACTTGGCCACAGATGCTCGCGTCCACTGTGTAGTTCTCAAGCAACGACCAGCCACCCACCACCCCA
>NZ_JBWKCY010000072.1:0-5222 GCF_056436245.1 Streptomyces sp. NPDC043812 | reverse complement strand
TCGAAGCCGTTGAGGGCGATGACGAAGGGCAGGCCGGAGTTCTCGAAGTAGTCGACTGCGGGGAAGCAGTCGGCGAGGCGGCGGGTGTCGACGAGGACGACGGCGCCGATGGCGCCGCGTACGAGGTCGTCCCACATGAACCAGAAGCGGTCCTGTCCGGGGGTGCCGAACAGGTAGAGGATCAGGTCCTGGTCCAGGGTGATGCGGCCGAAGTCCATGGCGACGGTGGTCGTCGTCTTGTCCCCGGTGTGGGTGAGGTCGTCGATGCCTGCCGACGCAGACGTCATGACGGCTTCGGTACGCAGCGGGTTGATCTCCGAGACGGCGCCGACGAACGTGGTCTTGCCCACGCCGAAGCCGCCCGCCACCACGATCTTCGCGCTGGTGGTTGAGCGGGCTGCACCGCCGCTAGAGCTTGCGAAGTCCACTGAGCACCCTTTCGAGCAGTGTCACGTCTGGCTGGCCACCCGCGGCCTCGTCGCCGCCGGGCTGGTGAATGGCGACGAGTCCGGCCTCCGCCAGGTCGGCGACGAGGATCCGGGCAACGCCGAGGGGGATGGAGAGGAGCGCCGAGATCTCGGCGACCGACTTGATCTCGAAGCACAGCCGGCAGATCCGCTGGTGCTCGGGCAACTGCCCTTGCAGCCGGGAGGGATCGGCCGTCGTGCTGACCAGCGCCTCGATGGCGAGCTGGTAACGCGGCCGGGTCCGGCCGCCGGTCATCGCATACGGACGGACCAACGGGTTGTGCCTGCCGCCCTGCCCCGACGCCGTCTGGGGCTCGGGCGCCCGCCGCGGCTGCACCGGCTGGATCCGGGGCTGCGGCTGGTCGTACGACGGGTCGTACGGAGACTGCGGCTGCTGCGGCTGCTGGTACGGCTGGCCGCCACCTCTGCTCGGTGCCGAAGGAAAGTTGAAGCGGTTGTGAGTGTGCTCACCCTGGGGCTGGTGAGCACCGTCATATTGGTGTCCGCCTGGGGGTGTTGCCACGATTCCTCCTCCGACTGCCGGTCGCCGGTCCCTGTCCCTGTGGAGCCGCGCCACCGCACCTTATGGTGCGGTGGCGGGAATTGCACTGTCCGTTTGTCAGTTGAGCAGACTTCCCTGGAGCTCTGCACGCAGGTCGGGGGTGAGGACGCTGCCCGCACGGTCGACCAGAAGGGCCATCTCGTAGCCCACCAGGCCGATGTCGGCGTCCGGGTGGGCAAGCACGGCCAGCGAGGATCCGTCGGAGATGGACATGATGAAGAGGAATCCACGCTCCATCTCCACGACCGTCTGGTTGACGGCACCGCCTTCGAAGATCCGGGACGCCCCCGCGGTCAGCGAGGTCAGCCCGGAGGCGACCGCCGCCAGCTGATCGGCGCGGTCACGGGGGAATCCTTCGGACATCGCCAGCAGGAGTCCGTCGGCGGAGACCACCACCGTGTGCGACACCCCAGGGGTGTTGTCCACGAAGTTGGTGATCAACCAGTTCAGATTCTGCGCCGCCTGGCTCATCGGGCTCACACTAACGCTCCTGGTTGTAGGTACTACCCGGGCCACTGTGTCGATCGTAAGTGGCCGGTCCGTTCGTGTCGGTTCCCGCACTGCGTCCCTGCTGGACACCACGTCGCAGGTTGCTCAACCTGCCACGCACGTCCTCAGGGGCGCGGGAGACCTGCGGGCCACCCTGGGGGGTCTGCTCCGCTGTGCCCTCGATGAGGTTCGCCTTGGGCACCCGCTTGGGAAGTCCGGACGAGGTGACCCCGCCCGCCTTCGGGTCGCGAAGCTTCTCCGCCCGCTGCCAGCGCTCGTCGTTCGTCGAACGCCAGTCGTCGGAGCCGGGACCGCCACTGCTGCCGTTCGCCGCGGCCTGCCCGCCCTGCGGGGCCTGCTCAGCGGGCTGCTGCCACTGCTGCTGGGCCTGCTGCGGGGGCTGGACCTGCTGCTGAGGCTGCGACGGCTGCGGGCCGCCGCGCCGCGGGAGACCGGAAGCAGTCAGTTCATGACTGCTGCTCGGAGTGGGTCCCGGACGCTCGAAGCCTACGCGGTCGGAGCCGTTCGTGGGAGCGCCGAGTGCAGATTCCGGTTCATTCCGGAATTCGGGCTCGTAGGGGGCCTGATAGTTGTCCTGACCCGACCACTCGGCCTGGTGGGACGGGTTCTCGTAGCCGCGGCCGTACTGCTGCTCGGAGCCCTGCGGCGCCTGGTACTCGGCTTCCGCATATGCGCCCTGCAGATGATCCTGCGACGCCTGGGGCTCCGGGTAGCCGCCGTTCGCCGGCGGGTAGTCGCCGTAGCCCTGCTGCTGCTCCTGGTACGGCTGCTCGTCGTAGCCCTGCTGCTCCTGGGCGTAGCCCTGGGCGGCGTACTCCTGGCCGTAGTCGGCGCCGTACTCCTGCTCCTGCGCGTAGCCGGCCTCGTCCTGGTACAGGGGGCGCTCGCCGTGTGCCTGGGCCTCCAGAGCCGCGCGGCGCTCCTCGCGCATCAGCGAGCGGCCCACGGGGTCGAGCTGTGCCGACCCGTCGCCGACCTGCTCGTAGCGGGAGTCGTCGAAGCCGAGCTCCGCAGCGGTACGCATCGGGGCGGACTCGAAGGACTGCTGCTCCGGGATGATCTGCGAGACCGTGAAGTCGTCCTCGGGCAGAGCCTCGCCACCGCCACCGTGGGTGATGGCGTCGGGGAGCATGACCAGCGAGGTGGTGCCGGCCTGCTCGCCCGAGGGACGCAGCTGGACGCGGACGCCGTGCCGGTCGGCAAGGCGGCCGACCACGAACAAACCCATGCGCTGGGAGACAGCGGCGTCCACCGTCGGCGGGTTGGCCAGCTTGTGGTTGATGTCGGCGAAGTCCTCGGCCGTCAGGCCGATGCCCTTGTCGTGGATCTCGATCATGACGCGGCCGTCGGGGAGCCGGGTGGCGGTCACCCGGACCTTGGTCTGCGGCGAGGAGAACGTCGTCGCGTTCTCCAGCAGCTCGGCCAGCAGGTGCACGAGGTCGGTCACGGCCTGGCCGTGGATCTCGGTCTCCGGCACGCCGGTGAGTTCGATGCGCTCGTAGGACTCCACCTCGGATGAGGCGGCGCGCAGCACGTCGACCAGCGGAACCGGCTGGTTCCAGCGGCGGCCAGGCTCCTCGCCGGCGAGGACCAGGAGGTTCTCGCCGTTGCGGCGCATACGGGTCGCCAGGTGGTCCAGCTTGAAGAGGTTCTCCAGCTGGTCCGGGTCGGCCTCGTTGTTCTCCAGGTCGGTGATCAGGGTCAGCTGGCCCTCGATGAGCGACTGGTTGCGGCGCGACAGGTTGGTGAAGATCGCGTTGACGTTGCCACGGAGCATGGCCTGCTCGGCGGCGAGCCGGACGGCCTCACGGTGGACCTGGTCGAAGGCGCGGGCGACCTCGCCGATCTCGTCCTGGGTGTCGATCGGGATGGGCTGGACGCGGGTGTCCACGCGGCCGGGCTCGGTGCGCGAGAGCTGGTCGACCAGCATCGGCAGGCGCTGCTCGGCGATGCCGAACGCGGCGGTGCGCAGCTGGCGCATCGAGCGGCTCATCTGGCGGGCCATGAGGCCGGCCAGGAGGAAGGCGGTGAGCAGGGCGAGGACGACGATGGCACCGGTGGTGATCGCGTCGTTGCGGGCGTCGTCCGAGATCGCGGAGGCCTCGGTGATCGCGCGGTCGACGAGGTCGTTCTCGATCTGGGTGTAGCCGTCGAACTTGGCGGTGGCCGCGCCCATCCACGTCTCGGGCGTGATGTCCTTCGCCCGCAGTTGCTCGGGGGTGGCGCCGGAGCCGATGGCGGTCGCCATACCGGTGAAGACGGAGCCGTCCGGGCCCTTCGGCGGGTTCAGGCCCGCGGCCTGGAGCCGCTTCTCACCGTCGGCGGCCTTGCCCGCCATGATCTGCTTCAGCTTCGCGGTGTCGGCCGCGGTGCCGCCGGAGACGTACTCGCCGATCGCGATCTGCTCGAGGTAGTTGTACGAGTTGAACGCGATCTTCTGCTGGTCGAGGACGCCGTCGACCTTGCTCGGCCGGACCAGCAGGTGCATACCGATCGAGCGCTGCAGCGACTCGGCGGCCTTGGCGAGCTGGACCGCGTAGACGGTACGGCCGTAGCTGGTGACGTTGCCGGTGCCGAGGCCGAGCTCGTTGGCGAACTCCAGCAGGAAGTGCTCGACGTTGACGTAGCCCTCTTCGGTCTTCACCGGGTCGAGGGCCTTGGAGTAGGCGGCCTCGCGCAGCTTCGCGAGCGCCGGCTCCTCCTTCTTGAAGAGCTCGAGACGTCGCTCCAGACCCTGCCCCTCGGGCATGTCCTTGATGGCCTCGTCGAACTTCGCCGCGGCGGCGTCCGTGGCGTCGTACGCCTCGGTGACCGCGCTGCCCTTGCGGTCTGCCTCGCTGGTGGCGAGCAGGAGCGTCTGGGCCGTGAGGTCGCGCTCGTTGAGGAGGGCGTGGCCGTACTCCGAGGCGGCGCGCACGATCAGCGCCGTCTTCTCGGCCTCCTGCGCCTCGCTCCAGGTGTCGATCGAGGTCTTGACCTGGAAACCACCCATGACCAGTCCGACGAGGACGGGTATGAGGAGGATCGCGTTCAGACGGGTCGGCACCCGCCAGTTGCGGGGGGACAGCCGGCTGGAGCTGCCTGCGGCCGGGGACGCGCTCGGAGCACCCGACGCATCCGCAGGCGACGCCGCTATGCGCGGCGGCGGGGTGAAGTTGCCCCGCGTCTGCTGCTCTGCGGAGCTCTTGTTGCTTCGCCTCACTCGACCAACAACCTCTCGGCGTCGGCACCTACGCTGTGCCGTGGTTCGTTCATAGCCGTACTACTCGGCAGTTCGACGAATTGCAGCACGTCGAGCCGCCCCATTCCAAACACCTGGAATCTGGGATTCCGAGTGGTCCACGCCTCAGATAAAACGGGCATAAAGAACGAGCCCCGTCAAAAGGCGAGGCTCAGGTGAGCACAGTGATACCGGTCGTGCGCACCGGGTGGCCACTGCTCGGCAATTCTCTGTCGAAATGTTATGAACATGGAGGCGGGCCGTGTCAAAGGACACAGCCCGCCAACCGACAACTACGACAACTGCCGTATGACGCCGTCTACTTGAGCCGGGCCATGAGGGCGTGTTCGACGAGCGTGATCAGGGCACTCTTGGCGTCCGCGCGGTGGCGGGCGTCGGTGGTGATGATCGGGGTGTCGGGGCCGATCTGGAGTGCTTCGCGGACTTCTTCGGGGTTGTAGGG
>NZ_JBWKCY010000071.1:0-5837 GCF_056436245.1 Streptomyces sp. NPDC043812 | reverse complement strand
CCTTGAGGCCATCCAGACACAGATCCGCAGCGTCTCGAACACCTGGGAAGGCGAGGCGAAGACCGCCGCAGACGGCGCCCACGGCAAGTGGGACACGGAGACGCGCGCCATCCACACGGCCCTGAAGGGCATTGCCAAGGCAGTGCGCGAGGCGGGCCCGGCCTACCAGGCCGGTGACAAGAAGGCCGCCGGCTACTTCTAAGCCACGGCCAAGCAGTGAACAGGGTGGGCACGCGCGGGAGGTGCCCACCTTTACTGCGTCTCATCTCGCTGCTGGCGTACGGAAGTCCGTGGAGTTTCGCGCCGCCGCAAATCCGCTGCTCCCGAAAACCACGACCAGGACCTGACGATGCTCTCGCCCCTCACCCACGACGATCCGGTCGGCATCGGCGTGTATCGCCTCCTCGCCCGGCTCGGCAGCGGTGGCATGGGCACCGTCTATCTGGCTCGTTCGCCCGCCGGCAGTACCGTTGCGCTGAAGACGATGCACGCGGGCATCGCATCCGATCCTGCCTCGCGGACCCGCTTCCGACTGGAGACGGACGCGGCCCGGATCATTGGCGGCCACCACGGGGCGACAGTCGTCGCCGCCGACCCGGCAGCCGAGACTCCCTGGCTTGCCACCGAGTACGTCCTCGGCCCGCCCCTCGACGACGCCGTCGCCCTCTGCGGCCCCCTCCCCGAAACCACCCTCCGTGCACTCGTCGCCGCCCTCGCGGGAGCCCTCGCCCAACTCCACGCCTCGGAGGTCGTCCACCGGGATCTGAAGCCCTCCAACGTCATGGTGACGGCCTACGGTCCCAAGATCATCGACTTCGGTATCGCCCGGGCAGTCGGCGACGACCGCCTGACCCGCACCGGGGCAGTCGCAGGCACTCCCGCCTTCATGTCCCCGGAACAGGCCACTGGTCAGGAACACACGTCTGCGGGAGATGTATTCGCGCTCGCCGGGGTGCTCACCTACGCCGCAACAGGGCGTGGCCCCTTCGGCAGTGGCCAGGCCGCAGACCTGCTCTATCGCGTCCGCTTCGCCGACCCCGACCTGTCCGGCGTCCCCGGCCCGTTGGTCCCCATCCTGAGCCGGTGCTTGTCCAAGGATCCCGCCCAGCGTCCCACCACATCGGAGCTGATCTCTCAACTGCACTCCGGTCAGGGTCAGTTCGCGGACCACCTCCCGGGCGGAGTCCTCGCGGACATAGCCCGCCGAGCGTCGGAGGTGTGGCAGTACCAGCCGTCCCGGCTCCCGGCGCCTTCGGTGTCGCAGGACCCCTCCGCGGTCGCCGGCGGCGGCCCGAGCCGCATGTCCCGCCGCAAGGTGCTGTCATGGGCCGGTGGTTCCGCGTTGAGCGTGGCTACGGCGGGAGCGTGGGTGTGGTTCGGGGGGAGATGGCCCGGCGACGAGGGGGACGAGCCCTCAGGACCGGCCGACGACGCGCCACGTCCGCTGTGGGACGTTGCTTCCGGCGCGGATGGGGAGAAGCCACTTCTCCTGCCCATGGACGACGTCGTCGTTACCTGGTCCGGGGGTGGGTTGGCCGGATTCGACGCGCGAAGCGGCCGGCGTCGCTGGTCGGCACAACTGTGGCGGAGCAGGCACCAGATGACGACGGACGGCAAGGAGATCTATGGATTTCTGCCTGCGGTGAAGAAGGGCGTCGGACTGTCACTGCACGCTTTCACACCAGGGACCGGCACCCCGCAGCGTCGCATAGCCCGGTTCGACGAGTTCGCCGGCGCTTCTGAGGACGCAGAAGTGTTGGTCGTGGCCGATGGGGTGCTCGTCATGACGGCCCGGAAGAACGAGCCCTCTCATGACGACTACGAGGAGCAGGCCGAGGACTGGCGTCTCCTGGCCGTCGATGTCCGGACCGGCAAGAGGGTGTGGGAGATGACCATGCCGAGATTCCATCCGGGGAACGAGTCTGCGGCTGCCTCCACGAAGGTTGTGGGGGAACGATTGATCCTCTGCCGCAAGGACACGACGGATCGGAGCGGGGAACCCATTGACCCGGTCTTCTACGTGGCGGCTGTGGACATGCGTAAGGGCGAACGGCTCTGGGGCATGGACGTCCCCCGGCAGACGGGCGACGACTCGTACGTCATCCCGGGAGCGCTCGCCGTCGACGAGCGTCACGTGTACCTCGCCAGCGGACACGTCTGGGCGCTGCGGCTCTCCGACGGCACGGTCGCCTGGAAGTTCGGGGACGGCCGCAATCAGGCCGTGGCGGAGGATGCACGACGCTATGGCACCCCGGCGGTGAAGGACGGTGTCGTGTATGCGGCCGAGGGCGAGCGCGGTCTCGTCGCTCTGGACGCGGCAACGGGGAAACTGCTGTGGGAGGAGGTCGAGGACCTGACCAAGGACGAGACGCCCAGCCTCGACCTGCCGCCGATCATCGGCAAGAAGTACGCCTACGCCAGGATCGGCACTGGCATCAGCGCCGTCGACCTGCGAACCCGGAAGTCCGTCTGGACGTACCGCACCTCTGCGCCTGCGGTCGCGGCGCACGAGGGAGCCGAACGGCTCGTCTGCGTCGACGGCAACACCATGACGGCCCTGCCGTTCGAATGAGAAAGCACCGCAATCGATGATTCCCCTCGGCGCCGGTGATCCGCTGCGCATCGGCCCGTACCGCATTCTTGGTGTTCTCGGCGAAGGAGGCATGGGAAAGGTCTATTTCGGGCGGGACAATGCCAGCCGTCCGGCGGCGGTCAAGGTCCTGCGCCGCGAGCTCGCGCACGACCAGAACCTGGCTCAGCGTTTCGTCCGCGAGGCCCGGACCGCACAGGCGGTGACCAGCGGAGGCGTCGCACGGGTCCTCGCCGCGGACACCGAGGGCGGATGGCCCTGGATCGCAGCGGAGTTTCTTGCGGGCCCCACGCTCGAGGAGTCGGTTGCGGCATACGGCCCGCTGGACGAACCGGGCGTCCGAGTCCTGGCCGCCTCCCTCGCCCTCACGCTCCAGGACATTCACGCGGCAGGTCTGGTCCACCGGGATCTCAAGCCGTCCAACATCGTTCTGACCTCCGGTGGCCCTCGCATCATCGACTTCGGCATCGCCCGTCCTGAACACGGCCTGACCCTGACGACGACCGGGCAGATCCCGGTCACACCTGGCTACGGTGCGCCCGAGCAGGTTCTCGGGCACCGAGTCGGTCCGGCTGCGGACGTCTTCTCGCTCGGCGCCCTGCTGGCGTATGCGGCCGGGGGGACGCGCGTGTACTCGGGTCCGCATGTGGCGGGCGTGCAGTACCAGGTCGTGCACGGTGATCCGGATCTCGGCATGGTGCCACCCGGACTTCGGACACTTCTTCTTCCCTGCCTCGCCAAGAACCCGGCGGAGCGCCCGCTGCCCCCACAGATCGCGCGGGCTCTCGCTCCTCCCCGGGGCGCAGGCAAGGTGTGGCGCGAGGGCCCGCTGGGCGCGGACATCACACGGCGTGAGGACACCGCCGAATCCGTCACCTCGACGCCTTCCGCGGACGGCAATGCAATCCCGTCCAGGCGCCGCCTCCTCGCCGCCGTCGCCGGCGGAGGCGCTGTTCTCACGACCGGCGCCGGTGCTGCCTGGTGGTGGAGGGAACAACGCAGCAGCGCCCCGAAGGTGGTGGCGGTCCCGCCGGCCGCCGACCGGACCGATGCGCCGCTGCTGGGACCCGACGCGAGCCTGAAGACGCCCCTGTGGGGGCCCTCATCGGGTGCGGATCCGCGGACGCCGGCTCCCCTTCCGGTACGGGATGTCGTGGTCTTCGGCGCAGCTGATGGCGGCCTGGCCACTCGCAGGGTGACCGACGGGAAGCCGAAGTGGACGGCCCCTGACGTGGAGTCAGCCTCAGGCTTCGTGTCGGTCGCCGACCGGCTCGTCGTCGCGGCTGACGCTGAGGGCACGTTGCACGGGTTCGTCGCGTCGACGGGTGAACAGGCCTGGACGGTTTCCGTCATCACGGAACGGCTCCTGGCGGCGGATGCCCGCGCGGTGTATTTGATGACCCGGGAACGGCAGCTGTGTGCCGTCAGCGTCACGACTCGAAAGGTTCTGTGGTCCGTTCCCACCCCCGTGCGCACGTCTGCCGAGGAACCCCCTGCCGCGGCGACCGGCAGAGGGCGTCTGATCCTCGTGCCGTCGGACGGCAACGTGATCGCTGTCGACACGGCTACGGGCCGCACCGCGTGGGATCTCGCGGACCAAGGCACGTCGGCCACGCCGCCGGCCATTGCGGGCGGCACGGTGTATGTCGGAGGGCGCACACTGACGGCCCGCTCGCTGAGCACCGGAGATGAACTGTGGTCCGTACCGGCGACGTACAAGGGATGGGGGCCGCCGACCGCCCGGGGGGATGCCGTGTACGCCGCTGACGGCGACTTCTACCGCCTCAATGCGAGCGACGGCAAGCAGCAGTGGTACTACTACACCGCCTCGGGCAGCAGTGCGCCGATCCCGCCTGCTGTGCAGGGTGGCACCGCCTGGTTTGCCGAGTCGACCGGCGGAGCGTTGATCGCAGTCAGTACGCGAACCGGCGACGGGGCCACCTCGTATTTGGGCGACGGATTCGGCGCGAACGTGACGTCGGCTGACGGCAACCGTGTCTTCGTGGAACGCGGCGGAAGCATCACCGCCCTGCCGGTTCGCTCCTGACGGAGTAGCCCGGCCCGACCCACCGCTGGATGGGGCCGTAGTTGCTGCAGCGCCTTGCCCGGGCATGAGCCCCCGTCTGCAGCAGCCGGTTCCCCCGTTGCCGCGAGAGGAAGACGCCCTGCCCGGAGGCGACAACAGTCCCGGCGGAGAGCTACGCGGGCCAATCGCCGGCGTGCGTGTACACGCACGCCCTCCGGCCCCTATTGGCAGGGCAGGGTGTTGCGGTACGAGTCCGCGAACGGGGCGAGGAAGCGCTCCATCTTGGAGCCGACGTCACCGTCGGGGCGCACCACATGCAACTCGAAGGAGAACCTCTCGGCTTTGTACTCCGGGTTCTTGCAGTCGACCACTGTGACCGCCCCTTCGTCCCAGACCGCAAATCGACCGCCTTGGGTCGACCGCGTGTTGAATTGCTGGCTCTCTGCGGCGGCGTCCTCGGCACTCACTCCGCCCTGGTGCCAGACACCTTCGACGGAGAGCTCGATGTCCCCGTCAACGATCAGGTTGCAGAAATGGTGCGGGGACGGGCTGTTGGACTTCGACTCGCTGACTTTGAGCTTGTCCCCGCCGGGCAGCAGATCCTTGGTGAGGTCGGACTTCACCGAAGCGCCGCACAGCTCGGCCGGAACCGCGTAGTTCTGGTCCTTGCCGTCGGAGCAGCCGGTCAGTACCAGCAACGTGAGGGCGCCGACAGCGCCGACGAGGGTTCGCCTGATCACGAAGCATCTCCCGAGCTTTCCATCGCGGCGCCGGCGGTGTGGCCGTCGTCCGCGCCGTTCGCCGCCGAGTCCTTGAGGTCGTTGATGGTGTCGACATCCATGTCGCCGTTGCGCGTGGCGGCTTCGACGGCCGTCCGCGCGGAGTCCATGAGCGCTGCTCGTCCGTCGCGGTACGTACGTGTCGCCTCGCCCTCGGCCTGATTCGCGGAGTCCTGTTCGATGCTCTTCATGATGCTGTCCTGGATGTCCTCGGAGGCCCACCCAATGACATCGCCCACAATCGGAACCCTTGCGGTTGTGTTGTCGATGCCGACGCTCAGGATGCGGTCGACCCACTTCTGATTGTCAGCGGCCGCCTCGTTGCATTCCTTGTCTGCCGCGGAGTGGAGCCCCCGACGCTCCCGACCCGCCGCACGCCGCCGCCGTGCGGTCACTGCTGCGACGTGGCTGGCTCTCCGACGTCGCCTTCAGCACACCCGAA
>NZ_JBWKCY010000070.1:0-5854 GCF_056436245.1 Streptomyces sp. NPDC043812 | reverse complement strand
TCGAGTGCCGCCGCGCACGCCTCGGTGGCGTACCCGAATCCCCACGCCCGCGGCAGGAACAGGTAGCCGAGATCGGCCTTCCCCGCGGCAGCCGGACGATGGTGCTCCGATGCTCTCCTGAGCAGGATCTGGCCGATCATCGACCCGTCGAGATCAACGACGAAGCTCCCGGGCCACCGCTCGGGCACCTCAGGCGTCTCGTGCTCAAGCTCGTCACGCGGGTGGGGACCGCCGAGGTAGGTGTGCACCTCTGGCGAAGCGAGCAGCTCGATGAAAGCCGCCCGGTCCCGGGCCTCGGGCTCACGGAGCACGAGCCTCTCGGTCTTGATCGGGGCAGGTGGCCAGGCGACGGGTCCGAGTTCAGCCATGCCCTCACCGGCCCCGGAGTGGCCGCATCGACATCGATACCCTCCCCGCAGCAGCCGATGAGCATTGTCGGAAACTACCCCAAGGACCGTTCACCGACACTGATTTCCGACGCGAGTTGCCGACAGTGTTCACCTGCGGGTTCGCGATCACGGGCGTGAGTGTCGGCAGACGGTCGTTTGCCGACACTCACGAGCCGGTCGGCTGCCTCGGGCAGATTGCGGCCTCGATGTGGGCGAGTTGGGCAGCGAGGATCTCTTCGAACGCGGCGCGGCGATCCACCCCGAGGGGGCGGACGTCGCGGGCGAAGTGGGCCAGGGCGGGGAAGCGTTCGGGGTCGGCGCCGAGTACCGCGACGCGGAACAGCTCCATGCCCTGTTCGTACTCTTCTGGAGTGATGGTGCTGACTCCGGCCTCGGAGGCGATCAACGCGGCGATGAGGACCGCGATCCGGTGGTAGCGCGCCGGGATCTCCTCGTCGGGCAGCCCCGCCGCGCGCAGGGCCTGCAGCACCTCTTCCATGACCAGCCGGGAACCGGCGCCGCCTGACGCGTACCGTCCCCAGACCGCGGCGAGCTGGGGCTGCTGGCCGAACGCCTCTCTCATGCGCAGGGCCAGGGCGGTGATGCGCTGCTTCCAGTCACCCTCGGCGCGGTAGCCGTCCATGGAAGCCAGGAGGATCCGGTCGGCGACCGCGCGCAGCAGTTCTGTCTTGCTGCGGAAGTGCCGGTAGAGGCTGGAGGAATCGGTCCCAAGGGCCGCGGCGAGTTTGCGCACGCTGAACGACTCGGTGCCGCTCGTGCGCAGCAACTCCGCTGCCGCATCCAGGATGTCCTCGGTCGACCAACGCCTTCGACCTGCCATTTCACCCCTCTCGTCGGATTCATTCTAACCTATGCACTTGGTGTTGCACGCACCGCGTGCATAATGAGGACATGAGAGCTCACCCCGAGCAATGCGAAAGGACGCACATCGTGAGGAACTCACTGGATCCCGCGGCGCTGAATGCCGCCATCGAGAACGTCCACCGCGCCGGGATGCCGGGCCTGTTCGCCGAGGTGCGTGACGGCGACCAGGTCTGGCGCGGTGCCGCCGGGATCGCCGATGTCGCTACCGGTCGCCCCGTCACCGTCGGCATGCGGCACCGGGTCGGCAGCATCACCAAGACCTTCACCGCGGTCGCAGTTCTGCAGCAGGTCGAGAGCGGTCAGATCGGTCTCGACACACCGATCGGCCGGTACCTTCCGGGGCTGGTTCCCGGAGAACGCGGTGACGCGATCACGGTCCGGATGCTGATCAACCACACGAGCGGCCTCGCCGAGTACCTTCCGTACGCCTACCCCTCCCTCAAGGCGTTCCCCTTCCTCGCGGACACCGGACCTCAGAGCCTGGACGACCACCGGTTCACGCGGTTCGACCCCACCGAACTGATCGAGATGGGGGTCACCGCACCTGCCGTCGGCACCCCGGGCGGTACGCCGGGGGTGTACTCCAACTCCAACTACCTGCTCCTCAGCCAGCTCCTGGAACAGGTGACCGGCACTACGGCCGAGCGGTACATCACCCGGAACGTCATCGAGCGCGCCGGGCTCGGGGACACCGAATTCCCCGCTGGACCGTACGTCGACGGGCCGCACTCGCAGAACTACGAGGCGTGGTTCGGCATGATCGACCCGCCGCGCGACTACAGCGTCTACGACATGTCATGGGTGGGCTCGGCGGCCTCGCTGATATCGACCGTCGCGGACCTCAACCGTTTCTACGGGATGCTGCTGGCCGGGGAGATCGTCAGCCCGTCGTCGCTGGCCCAGATGCAGCGCACTGTCCCGGTCGTCTCCCCGGAGGGGAAGACGAGCGACTACGGCCTCGGCCTGTACCCGATGGAGGATCCCGATCAGGGCACCTTCTGGGGCCATGGCGGCACGGTCTGGGGTGCTGGAGCGCTGGCCATGACCCGTGCCGACGGCAAGCGGCAGATGGCGGTCGCGGTGAACCTGCAGAGGTGGAACAGGCTCGACTCCTCCGGCAAGCCGCAGCCCCATCCCATCGACGACGCGCTTGCGGCTCTCTACCGCGTGGCGATGTACGGCTGACCGGGCCGGGGAGGCCCCGGCCTGAGCCGCCGATCTGTCCGGCCTGCCACCGACCTACATCGTCACCGCGGAATTGGCCCCGCTGTGCGACGAAGGCATCGACTACGCACTGCGTCTGCTGCAGGCCGGCGTGTCGGTCGAGCTGCACCAGTGGCCCGGCTCGTTCCACGGGTCGCAGGCGGTCCCGTCCACTGAGGTGTCACAGCGGCAGATCGCCGAACTCCCCGCAGCCCTGCGCCGTGCCCTGGTCGAGTGACGTCGTCGCGGCCGACCCAGGCAGGCATCCCATGCCCATAACTCACCCGATGAAAGACCACCGCAGGAAGGACGTCCTAGCATGACTGTCCATCGGATCGAACTCTTCGGATCCTTGGTCCACCTTCACCCCGGCGGCCAGGTGCACACCGAGCAGCCCACAACGGACACCGAGCTCGAGCGGGACGGCTGGCTGCTGATGGTCGCCCATGCGGAGACCGACGCCGACGTCCACGGCGACCACTGGGAAATCCACACCGAGGCGGACGAATTCGTCGCCTGCCTCACCGGCGGAATACGCATCATCCTCCGTCCGGAACAGCTGGGAGACGAGGAGGAGATCAAACTGGGTGCTGGAACGGCGGCCATCGTGCCACGCGGGCGATGGCACCGCCTCGCATTGGACGCCCCCAGCGACATGATGGCCGTCACCTTGCCACGCGGCACCGGCGAGGAGAAGTGGACCGAAGCCTAGGCTGAAGCCTCACACCCGGTCCGCATCGGACTTCCTTCGTTTCCTCCCCCGGCTTTGGCCGGGGGAGGAAACGAAGCTCCTGCGGAGCAGGGCAGGGAATGCTGTTCCGCCGCCAGGGTGGAACAGCGTTGTCGGTGGCGGCGGATACGGTGATCGCATGCATCTGCGGTACCGGATTGAGCCGACGCCGGGTCAGTGCATCGCGCTGGCCCGTACGTTCGGCTGCGTCCGGGTGGTCCACAACGATGCGCTTGCCGCCCGGAGGGCCGCCTACTGGGCGGACAAGTCCCGTATCGCGACGGGTGTTCTGGCCCGGACGGTGATCACGGAGGCGAAGCGGACGGCCGAGCGGGCGTGGCTCGCGGAGGTGTCCGTGGACGCGTTGGCAGTCCTGCCTGCGGGATCTCGATGCGGGGAAGGACTTGCTCGTGGTCGAGCACTGCTTTGAGGGGGCGGCCTGCGGCGATGCTGCTGTCGAGAGCAGCGTTCCGGCGACGGCGACGGCGGCAGTGGCCATGAGCGCGGTCGCCATGGTGTGACTGCGGATTGCAGACCTCCTGACTGTGGTGCCACCTGTGCGTGTGTCAGGGCATGCGGGAGCCCGAGCGGGCTGCCGGTGACATTCACCCCGGACCGTCTGATCAACGTCGACGACGTGGCGCTGCCGACGGTCATGGCCGCTCCGAACTGATCGGGTGGCGCTCTGCTGCTCGCCACACGGGCCGTAGTCACGGTTGAACTCGACGCCGGGGCGCGGCCGTCCGTCGTGCCCGTGTCGTCGGTCGACGGCCGCGCGACGGTGAGGACCAGCGGGTCGGTCGAGGCGATGGCCACCGTGTCGCTCAGGTCCAGGGGGCGGGCGTCCGTGGGGACATTCCAGTTCAGGTCGCCGGTCTCGCGGTCGAAGGCGGCCATCATCAGCTCGGCGCCGTCGGTGCCGCCGATGCCCAGCTCGTCCGTGTCCTCGCCACCGCAGTCCAGGACGGCGAAGGCCTGCTCCTTGCCGACGGAGACCTGCTGCGGGCCGCGGGCGTGCACTTCGCCGTGCTCGGCATCGCCCGTCTGCACAACCTCAGCCTCGCCGGGTGACGGGGAATCCGGGGATAACCGGCACGTCTTAGATCATTTAGCCCGAACCAACGGGAGGCAAATCGCCGTAAATGAATCATTGAGGACGCGTGGTTTGTCGATCATAATCCGCGTGTCGGGTTCGAGTCCTGCCCTCCGGGATCGGTGGATGGCCCCGGAGACCGCGAAACGGCAACCGCCCGCCCCAACGCCGGGACCAAGGAAGAGAGCTGACCAGGGTGCTGAGCAATAGTGGATACTCGGCCATGTTGAGGGCTGCTTTCGCGGGGTCGCTGCTCGTCGTCGGCTTCGCGGTCGTCTCGTGTGACGGCGCCGGCAACACGGCTGCCGCGAACGGTCGGGTCACGGTCGTCTACGAGGACGACGCGATCAAGCCGGAGAACCGGCAGGCGGCAGCGGTGATCCGGAAGTCTCGCGTGCTCGAGCAGCTCGCTGACTGGGTGAACAAGGGGGTCGCTCTCCCGCATGACCTGGACGTGAAAGTCACAGACAAGGTCCCGCCGGGGGTTACGGATGCGGTCACCCAGCCCGACGGCCGGACGATCTATATGCCCCCGGCGTTCCTGACCCAGCTCGAGGGGGTCCTCGGCGACGTGGTCAAGACGGTCAAGCGCCCGGCCCTGTTCCCCGAGGCCCAGTACCACGTCGACGACCTGACCGTCCTGTCGACCCAGTTCATCTTCGGCCACGAAATGGGCCACGCCCTGCAGCGTCAACTTCTCCTTCCGAACCTCGGCCTCGAGGAGGACGCGGCCGACGGGTTCGCGTCGTTCTACACCGTCAACCAGGTTGGACCGGGCCCGTCGCTGGCAGCCGCATTACTTTTCGACGAGCTCGCCCGCAAGGAGGGCAAGCTGACACTGGAGGGGCTCTCGAGCGATCACCCGGTCACCCAGCAACGGGTCTTCAACTTCCTTTGCTACCTCGAAGGGAGCGACCAGAAGAAGTTTTACGGACCCCTGGTCGGTGCGGGTTACCTGCCCACAACCCGCGCCCCGTTGTGTCGGCAGGCATGGGCGATGCTGGACTATGGCTGGTGGACCCAACTCAAGCCACATTTCGGAGCAGGATTCAAGAACCAGGGCGACAAGGCGCAGGAGAACGCCCACGACCAGCTGATCGCGGAGACGAAAGCCCTCGAGAAGGAGCTCGACAAGCTCCGAAGCGAGCAATGAGCTTGCTCCGTGAACTCCGTCTCAATGGCGGCGGCGTGCACAAGGCAGTGCTCGGCATCGCCCGCCTGCACAACCCTACTGAGTGGTGGCACCGGTCATACGGAGACCGTTATTGGGCCTTGCAGACAGGAGCGGCAGTCGCCCACTACGGGCCCGGGGAACTCGACTGACCGTAGACCTCACGGCCAGCACCCGAGGAAATGACACGCTTCCTGACATGAACTCGCCATGACGTGACCTGACGTGACGCAGCTTCAAGAGGGCAGGCGGGAGTGTCCAATCAACGGCCCTGGCTCACATTCGGTGGTGAACCGTTCCGGGTTCGGTAGAGACTCTATTCCGTGAAAGGATTGAGTCATGGCACGCCCCTCCTCCTACCCTTCTGAGCTGCGCAAACGAGC
>NZ_JBWKCY010000069.1:0-6150 GCF_056436245.1 Streptomyces sp. NPDC043812 | reverse complement strand
GACCAGGTCGGCGTCGGTGAGCTGCGGGGCGAACCCCACGGCCGGCCGCCATGGCGCGAGATGCGGAGACGCCTTCAGCAGGTCGTCAGTTTTCACATCGAGTGCAGTCGCGAGGGTGTCCAACTCTGTCTTCACACACTGACGTTGGACGCCCTCGTCCCATGCGCGCAGCCGATCCCTTGAATCGATCCCCGTCCAAGGCGCTGCCAGCGAGCCAGGAACCGAGCGCGATGCGACGAGCAACTGAGGGCTGCCCCTCTGGAAGACCGCCGGGTTCGGTGACTCCTTGCCCCCGTACGAGCGCGACCCGCAGCGGCCGTGGTTGCTGCCGGCACACTGCCGGCCCCGTGATTCCGCCGAGTCACGGGCCAGCAGCGCATCCGCCCACGAGGACGGGACGATCAGTAGGACGACTTCGTGACTCCGGGGAGGAATCCGGCGTGGGCTCCCCCCAGGCGCGGATGCGAGCCACGGCCGCCTCGACACCGATGCTGTCGATCGTCTTGGCGCTGAGCGTCACCGCCTGCACGCCTCCTCGTGCCCGCTCGCCTGTGGCATCTGCGGCTCTGCCCAGGACGCCCGTCACTCACCTGCTGCGTTCGCACGCCGGGACGACCCGGCGAAGAATGGCCGTGTACCGGCAATTCGACTACGGCAGGCTGCACGCAGCCGTTGTGCCGCCGGCCGGACGGGATGATTGTTGTGACAACTTCGCCCTTCGGGTCCGGCGACCCGTTCTCCGATCTCTTCGACCGCTTCTTCGGCATGAGTCCGGCAGCCTCGCCGCCAGCCGTGCAGCGCGTGCCCATCGGACGGCTGCTCAGTGATTCCTCGCACGAGCTGCTGGCGGCGGCAGGCGGCCGGGCGGCCGAGGACGGGTCCGATCTCGACACCGTGCACCTGCTGTGGGCCGCCACGCAGGTGCCGGCCGCCCGGCAGGTGCTGGAGCAGGCAGGCGCTGATGCGGACCAGCTGGCTGCGGACCTGCAGGAGAACCTTCCCACCGGCACCGGAACCGGCGACCCCGGGCTCACGCCAGCGGCGAAGCGCGCCCTGCTTGCCGCCCACGCCCGCTCCCAGGCAACCGATGCCTCGTACATCGGTCCGGAGCACATCCTCGCCGCATTGCTGGACGATTCCGGCCTCGCACGCACGCTGGGATCCGAGGGAGTCTCCCCCGGTGCGCTGAGCGGCGGCGAAGCCGGCCGGAAGGCGGCGTCGGGCGAGCACAGCGACACCCCGACCTTGGACGAGTACGGGCGCGACCTCACCGACGAGGCCCGCAGCGGACGTCTCGACCCGGTGGTCGGCCGGGCCGAGGAGATCGAGCAGACCGTGGAGGTCCTTTCCCGGCGCACCAAGAACAACCCCGTGCTCATCGGCGATCCCGGCGTCGGCAAGACCGCCATCGTCGAAGGACTGGCGCAGCGGATCGTCGCCGAAGAGGTCCCGAAGGCCCTGCGCAACCGCCGCGTCGTGAGCCTCGACATGGCCGGTCTGGTCGCCGGATCCAAGTACCGGGGAGAGTTCGAGGAGCGGCTGAAGAAGGTGATCGACGAGGTCACGGAGGCCGAGAGCGGCATCATCCTGTTCATCGACGAACTGCACACGGTCGTCGGCGCCGGCGGAGGCGGCGAGGGTGCCATGGACGCCGGCAACATTCTCAAGCCCGCGCTCGCCCGGGGCGACCTCAGCGTGGTCGGCGCCACCACCATCGACGAGTACCGCCGGTACATCGAGAAGGACGCCGCCCTCGAACGTCGCTTCCAGCCGGTCATGGTGCGCGAACCCACCGTCGAGGAGACCGTCGAGATCCTGAGCGGGCTTCGCGACTCCTACGAGGCCCACCACCAGGTCCGTTACACGGACGAGGCCCTGGACGCCGCGGCCGCCCTGTCCGACCGCTACATCACCGACCGGTTCCTGCCCGACAAGGCGATCGACCTCATGGACCAGGCAGGAGCACGCGTGGGACTGCGCGGCCTCGGTGCCCCGACCGGGACCGCGAGCCTCGAGGACCGCCTCACCAAGCTGCGCAGGGAGAAGGACGAGGCCGTCAGCACCGAGGACTACGAACGCGCCGCACAGCTCAAGGAGCAGATCCGGCAGGTGGAGCGGGAGCTCGCCGGGGTCGGCGGGGAGCGGGAAGAGGCCGGGAGTGTGACTGCCGAGGACATCGCCGATGTGCTCTCCGCGCGCACCGGCATTCCCGTCTCCCAGCTCACCGAGACCGAGCGCGAGCGGCTCACGAAACTCGAAGAGGCCCTGCACGAGCGGGTGGTCGGCCAGGACGAGGCAGTCACCGCCGTGTCCCAGGCTGTGCGCCGCGGCCGGGCCGGCATGGGAGACCCCGACCGGCCCACCGGCAGCTTCCTCTTCCTCGGACCCACGGGAGTCGGCAAGACGGAACTGGCCAAGGCACTTGCGGAACTGCTCTTCGGAGACGCCGACCGGATGGTCCGCTTCGACATGAGCGAGTTCCAGGAGAAGCACACCGTTTCCCGGCTCGTCGGCTCCCCGCCCGGATATGTCGGCTACGAGGAGGCCGGGCAGCTCACCGAGGCGGTGCGCCGCAAGCCGTACAGCGTTGTGCTGTTCGACGAGGTCGAAAAGGCCCACCCGGACGTCTTCAACCTGCTGCTGCAGGTCCTGGACGACGGACGGCTCACCGACGCCCAGGGACGCACGATCGACTTCCGGCACACCGTGGTCATCATGACCAGCAACATCGCCTCCAAGCGCATCCTGGACCACCAGGGGGCGGTCGACGACATCAGGGATGACCTGATGGCCGAACTGCAGGCGCACTTCCGGCCCGAGTTCCTCAACCGCATCGACGAGATCATCGTCTTCCACGCCCTGACCCGGGCGGACCTGGTGCGCATCGTCGACCTGTTGCTGGAACGCAGCCGGCGCAGGCTCCACGCCCAGCAGATCAACCTCGAGGTCACCGAGACCGCCAAGGAGTGGCTGGCCAACCGTGGCTACCAGCCCGAGTTCGGAGCCCGGCCGCTGCGCCGCACCATCCAGACGGAGCTCGACAACCGCCTTTCGAACATGCTGCTCAGCGGCTCGCTCAATCCGGACGACACCGTCATCGCCGATGTCAAGGACGGCGAGCTGGCACTGACCCTCGGTCCGGCGGCCGCCTCGGGCGGCGCGGACCAGCAGGAGCCGGACACAGCAAGTTCGGCGGAGTAGCCCATCTGAACTGGGATTTCTTTCCTCATGAGGCGGGGTGGACAGCGTCGCCGCCAGGACAGAAGGCGCCACGGCGGCAACTGCCAGGCGGACGTGGCCGGGCATCCCGTGGCACCGCGTAGCGCTCGCGCTTCGACTACTTCCCGGGGGCCGGACGGCCGACGACTGCGGAATCCAGCGGCTCTTCGTCCTGCGCGGCCTGTTGCCTGACGACGCCGACCGCCGCCTGCCGCACCGCTCCGGCGCCGCAGACGCCGGGAGCCGAGGGCGGGCAGTGAGATCAGTGCTCAGGGTCGACCTCGGTGCGGACCAGGTTGCGCTCCGCCCGGCTCGGCAGGTCGGTGAGGAAGACGCCGATTGTCCCCAGCCGCCGTCCTCCTGACGGGGTGCCGACGACTTTAGCCACGTCGGACACGTCGACCTGCTCGTCCGCCACCAGGGGCGCCGTCACGGTGTCCGCCTGCCAGCGGATGCCCCTGGCGATGCGGCGGCGTAGATCCTCCGGTAGGCGGGGGCGAGCCAGGCCATCTCGGGGAGGGCAGGCCCGGGTCGGCGACCAGGACGAACCGCAGGTTCCTGCCCTTCGTGTCCGCGCGTCGGGCTACCTCATAACCCTTGTCCTGCCGCCGGGTGGGCCTCGATGATGTCGCGCCTCGCCGCGCCCGGGCTGCCACCACAGGGAGGGATCCGCTCGTCCACCCGTTCGCCCAGCACGCCGCGCCTGCAGGCCGGGGCACCCCTAGCATGCTGACTGTGCGACCCAATACCCCGAAGATCGAGGGCGGCCGGTTACAGGGCCTCCTGCAGCTCATCGAGGACGGCATCCACCTCGTCGTCGCGGCGCTCCTCGTACTGCTCGCCGGCCTCCTGACCGTCGGGGTCAGCCACGACGTCATCAGGTCGATCCAGGGGCCGTACCGCGAGGAGACGGTCGTTCTCTCCGCCCTGGACAACGGCCTTGTGCTGTTCATCGTGGCCGAGCTGCTCCACACTGTCCGCCTCACCATCAGGAACCAGGCCCTCGACGCGGAGCCGTTCCTCGTCGTCGGCCTGATTGCCGGCATCCGCAAGGTGCTCATCGTGACGGCCGAGGCGGAGAAATCCTTCCGGTGGAACGTCGAGGGGATCGAACTGCTCATCCTGGCGGGGCTGATCCTCGTGATGGCGACAGCGGTGTACGTGTGGCGGCGCTCCACGCGGCCGGGAGACTACTTCCCGCTCCAGGAGCCGCGGCGCTCGCCGCCGGAGCCGTCACCCACCCCGGTGCGCGCGTCCTGATCCGTCACCTTCCGCAGCCACGGCCGCCCGCACCCGCTGCTCCTCGCGAGCAGACCCGACGTCCCGTTCCAGGGGTGTGCGGCTCACGGCCATTCGCGAGGCCCTCCAATGCCCACGTCTGCAGTTCCGCCCCGCGCCGCACCACCGGGCTCCGGTCCCCGGCGGCAGCGCCCTCCCACGCGGCACTGCTGTCGCTGTCCCTGCTTAGTCTGATGCGCGCGCCCACCGGCTGAGGGCAGCGGCCCTCGGCGTGTGGGGAGCGCTGATGCCGGAGTCCGGCAACGCCGACGGGGTGGCCGGTGGCGCGGCCGTGCGGCGCGGGCCGGGGTGGCGCCGGAGCGGGTGTTCGCGGTGGTGCACGCGATCGTGGCCGGTGGTGGGAGCAGGTCCTGTACTGGGAGGACGAGAGATCTGGCCGTACCGCCTGCACCTGCTGGCGGGAGCCTGCGTGTCACGCGGCGTCGACGTTACCTCGAGGGCATCCTGTGGGCACTTGCGATCGCGGAGCAGCCGACGAGAAGGGTCCAGTCATGCGGGTGTCGTCTACGGGCGTGACGGTCGTAGCTCTCCTGGCGGATCCGGACGTGCCGACGGAGATCGCGCAGCGGATGGCCCAGACACTTCCTGCTCGGCTCGCCGACAAGTCGGGCCAGGGGCGACGGTTCGACGTCGAGGTGATCAGTGAGCCCTTCACCTCAGGGACCGAGGACCCTCCCACCTTGATGCGCCGGATCATGGACCGCGGAAGTGCGGAGAATTGGGACATCGTCGTGGCCCTCACCGACCTTCCGCTGCACTCGCACGGGCGCAAGCTCGTTGTGAATCTGAGTCACGAACACGGCTTGGCGCTGCTGTCACTTCCTTCGCTGGGGGGCTTGCGGCTGCAGACGAGGGCCCGGCGGGCCGTGGAAGCAGCCGTGATTGCCCTGGCGGATCCGCGGGCCACAGGGGCTGAAGAACCTCCGCAGAGTCAGCCACTGCTGGGGCCCTTCGTCAGTCGTCTCGCGCCTATTCACCCGGGCACGGTCGATGAGGAGGAGACCGCTGATCTTCGGTACGTCGTCAGCGGGCCACGCGGCTACCTGAGGGTGCTCTTTGGTATGGTCCGCGCCAACCGGCCTTGGCGGTTGGTGCCGGGCTTGTCGAAAGCCCTGGCGGCCGCACTCGCCACGGGGGCCATCGCCACCCTGGACTCCACCACCTGGAGCCTCACTGAGGCCCTGAGCGCGCCACGCCTCGTGGTCGCCATGGTCGGGTCAGTCGGGCTCATGATCGGCTGGCTGATCGTAGACGGGGAGCTGTGGCATCGATCAACAGAGGGCTCGCCGGAGGCGAGGCAGAGGGCGAGGCTCTACAACGCCTCGACGGTCATGACCGTGGGTATCGGTGTGCTCGTCTGCTACGGGGGCTTGATCGTCATCAACTTGGCGTGGGCGCTGTTCATCCTCAACGACCGAGTGTTCGCTTCCATGACACGAACCCCGCTGCACGCCACGGAGTACTTGACGTTGTCCTGGTTCGTCGCTTCGGTCGCCACCGTGGGCGGCGCGCTGGGTTCAGGATTCGAGAGCGACGAGGCGATCCGTGCAGCCGCCTACTCCAAGCGCGAACAGGAACGTCGCCATATGCTCCAAGACGACCACGGTGACCAGCCCTCGAAGTGAACCGATA
>NZ_JBWKCY010000068.1:0-6621 GCF_056436245.1 Streptomyces sp. NPDC043812 | reverse complement strand
GGAACAACCCCCACAACTCGTCCGGCACCAACCGCTCAACGATTCCCACCATGAACAACACTCTACCGAGATAGCCAAATGAGATGACGTCTAAGCAGCCGCCTCCTCGCCGTCACGCGAACCCTGGCGGCCGTAGCCGATGGCGAGCAGCGGCTGCCCGCCCCCTCTCCTGCCTACCTCCGCCGTTATGCCGCAGTGCTGGAGCAGGCCGCGATCGCGTGCAGCGCCGCTGCCGAACTGCTCACGAGCGTCGACGAGCCACAACCGGTGCGCGACCGACGCGACACCGCATTGACGAACGCGTGGAGCACGCTCGACAACCTCATCAGGGACTTCCAGCAGGAGAAGGGCACAGCAGCGGCGGTGGGAGGTGAGCTTCTGGTCGAGGCTCGGCAACTCCTGAGCGAGCTAACGCCTCGGACAGCTGCCGAGCCGATCGTGGAGTCGTCCCCCTGAGCCCGCTCTCCTTTCCTACCCCTTGAGTGGGCGGCTTCCGAATGGGTAACCGCATTGTGGCCGTGACAGCAACTGTCACACGCCGATGCCCCAAGGAGAGAGCCGTGGACGTGTTGATTCGCACGGAACCGAAAATCCATCAAATTCCCGCTGCGGAAAGGATACGAACCTGCCGCCTGGCCATCAGAGACCGGGAGACGGAGCCGGAAGATCCTGCGGATACCTGGCAGGAATGCAATATCTTCCGTAGCGACGACTAGGACAGAAATAGCGGGGAACGGCAGGGAGACACGCATGCCCGGCAGAATGCGAACCCTGGAGGGCCGCCTCGCCGTGGTCACCGGAGCCGCCCGGGGCATCGGTGAAGGTCTCGTCCGGCGGCTGTCCGACCGCGGCGCTCGCGTCGCACTCGTGGGCCTGGAGGAGGCCGAGCTTGCTCGCGTGGCCGCGACGCTTCCCACCGAGGCCCACTCATGGTTCGCCGACGTGTCCGACGCCTCGGCGATGACGCGCGTCGCCGCGGAAGTCGACGAGCGGTTCGGACCTGCGTCAGTGGTCGTGGCCAACGCCGGGCTGGCCGAAGGGGGTCCCTTCGCCGACTCCGAACACGAGACCTGGCGCCGGGTGATCGAAGTGAACCTCATCGGGAGCTCGATCACTGCTCGCGCCTTCTTGCCGGCGTTGTTCACCACGCGGGGCTACTACCTCCAGATCGCCTCGCTCGCGTCCATCGGAGCCGCTCCGCTGATGAGCGCCTATTGTGCCTCGAAAGCAGGAGTCGAATTCTTCGCGCACTCTCTTCGCGCGGAGCTCGCACCCCGTGGCGTATCTGTCGGGATTGCCTATATCAATTGGACCGACACCGACATGATCCGGGATGCCGATCGCTATCCGGTGTTGCGCGAACTCCGCGCCCACATGCCCGCTCCGGCCCGCAAGGTGTATCCGGTGGGAACAGTGGCCGACCGCCTCGCACGTGCCGTCGAGCGGCGCGCCCGGTCCGTGTACGTTCCGTCATGGCTGAGGGCGTTGCAGAGTGTGCGCGCAAGCCTCCCCGCCGTGGTGGAACTGGCTTCCCGCAAAGAGCTCATGCGCTCCGAGTTCTCCCCGACCGGACTGCTCGGTGCAGGAGGGCAGGCGGACGCCGACCGCACCGCAGCCCCGAGGGGGCCGTAGGTCGCACGAGGCGTTCCCGGCAAGCCTGCGGCCCGGCAGCGCGCGGTGCGCTGCCGGGCCTGTACGGGGAGGAATCAGCCGCAGCGGCGGCCGGTGTTGATGCAGTTCAGGGCCCGTTTCATCATTCGGTCCGACATGGCGTTGATGAAGTCGCCTTGGTCGGTGATCGGCTTGTGGAACGACTCGGGGAAGCTGTCGACGGCGAAGCTGGTGCTCCGGTACAGACCGGTGTAGAGCAGATGCGGGTCGCCTGCCCAGTAGGCCTCATCGGACGCTGTTACTCCCCGGATGCGTCGGTGCAGCTCTCGGACACGGTCGACTGCACGCTGCGCGTCGTCCGCGGTGCCATAAGTGGTCACGGCTGCAGACGACCCCATGGGTCGCCCTGGTAGCCGGAATGCGCGGCGACCGCGGCCATCGCGAGCGGGTGCAGGGACTGCATGAGCAGTGCGCGAAGTCCGCCGATGAACATCGAGGCGTCACCATGCACGATGCGGATCGGCCGTTCGGGCCCGAACCACCGGGGTCCGGGTGCCCCATGGATGCGGGCCCTGGTCGCAGCACCTGAGGGCCCGGCCACACGGAGGAAGAGGCTGGATCCGAGCTGCTGCCGCAGGTTGCCGTGGCATGGGTCGGGATCGTCCATGGCTCAAGTGTCGCTCCGCAGGACGCTCCACGGAGCGATGGAGTCGGTTCGTGGGCTGCCTCGTCATCTTCGAGGGGTGCGCGGCCGAGGACGCTGAGCCGCGGCCGACGGGTAGACCAACGCCTGATGCCGTAGGGGCCGGGGGGCACCCGTGCGCTCCCGGCGCTCACCGAGACGGGGCGGGCGGCGCCGGGCGCCGCCAGCGCGTACTCGAGCGACAGCCCAGCCCCCCGCTGGCGACGATCACGATGTCGTGGCGTCCTGCGCGTGGCTCATGCCTCCTCCGTGTCGAGGACGTAGTTTCCGCCGACCTCCGGGAGACCATGTGCGCCTCGCCCGCCATGGCTTCGACCACTGCGTGCACTGTTGCGTCGGGTCTGCACGTCGGCGGCTTCGCAGGGGGTGCTGCGCATTCCGGCCGCGTGGCGAAGCCCGTGTCCAGACCCCAGCCGGCCTCGACGCGCGGATGCCCTGCCGGTGATGGAGGCCCGAGGGAAGAACGAACCCGCCGCCCCTGGTCAGCCGTGCATCCGATCGGGCGGGCTGGGGTCCGCGGCCGGGTGTGTGACCGCGGTCCGGTCCCGGAAATCGGTTATATGGAACAGGTGGCCGCTGACCGTCCGGCCTGCGTCGCCGAAGAAAGAGCTGGTGGGTAGCGTGACGCACGGAGCCAGGAAGGGTTCCTCGTACAAGGGGACGTCGTCGAAGGCGATCCTTCATCACTACGATTTCCTGGGGGACTTCTACAGGCTGACGCTCGGCACCGATCTCGTCTACTCCTACGGCATGTGGGAGGAGGGAGACACACTCGAATCGGCCCAGCTGCGCAAGCTCGACCACCACGCTGAGGCGGCGCACGCCGTGGGCGCGGAACGGGTGCTCGACGTCGGCTGCGGCTACGGCAGCCTTGTCCACCGACTGGTGGAGACGCATCACGTCAAACGCGCGGTAGGGATCACGATGAGCCCCGTCCAGGCCGCGTGGGCCCGTGACCAGCACTGGCCGGGCTGCGAGGTCCGGCTCGAGAACTGGTTCGATCACGTACCGGACGGGCCTTACGACGCCATCATCGCCATCGAGGCAATCGAGCACTTCGCCGGGAATACCATGTGGCGGTCGAAGCGTGTCGCCCGATACCGGGAGTTCTTCCAACGTTGCCATTCCTGGCTGCGGCCGGCGGGGCGTCTGTCGTTGCAGGCGAACGCCTGGAACGACCGCGGCTGGCTCGCTTCCCTGGTACTTCCTCCCCAGCAACTGACCCCACGCGGCGGGAGTCATGTCGCCGAGGAACGCCTCCGCCTCAGGGACGTCTTCGGCGGTATCAGGAACGTGCGCGAAGGTCTTCACGCGTCGCGGAAGGTGTTCCCCGAGTGCTTTCTGCCGACCCGGGGCGAACTGACCGAAGCCAGCCGGGGCCTGTTCCGCGTGGTGGAAACGCGAGACGACCCGAGCGACGGCGTGTCCACGGTGGAGAGCTGGTTGGCGAGGGCTGAGGCCAACCGGGCGCGCGGCGCGGAACTCATCGGTGAGAGCGCGGTGTCCGACATCATCAGGGAACAGGAAACCGCACTCCGGTTCATGCGCGAGGACCGCTTCACCGTCGTTCGCATGGTCTTCGAGAAGGCGTGAGTCGATTTCCCCTGTACCCGGGCAAGGCTCTTTCGCGGCCCTCAGGAAGGGAGGCCCCAGCCCGAGCAACGATGTCCGCACCTTGAGCATCACGCCGTTCCGCACCGGAGGGGTCCGCCAAGAGGACGCCCGGCACAGCCGAGAGTGTTGGTGTTCGGCGGGTCACGGTCGGAAAGCAGTACACCGGAACTACGCAGGAGAGGGTTCCAGAATCGCTCGCGGTGGGCGTGGGTGGCTCGGCCTATCAAAGTAGGCCTGCCGGTCCGGGTGCCGTTGCCCGCTGGTCCGCCTGCTCCGGGAGGTGGTACACGGCGAAGGCGCGGCCGATCACCGGCTGGGCCACATTGCGGACGCGTACCCCGCCGCTGGTCATCCCCCGTTCCCTCCCTGAGTGGGCGTGGCCGTGCACGGCGAGGTCGGCTCCGGCTTCGTCCACGGCCTCGGCCAGCAGATAACTGCCGAGGAAGGGGTAGATCTCCAGCGGCTCGCCGCCGAGAGTGTCCGGCACCGGCGCGAAGTGCGTCAGGGCGATCCGGACCGCGCAGTCCTGCTCCCGTAGCTCGTCAAGGGAGCGGCGAAGGCCGTCCGCACAGCGGCGGGTGTACCGGATGAAGGCCTTCATCTCCGGCTCACCGAATTCGCCACCGCTCCGTCCCGCGAAGCCACCGCCGAATCCCTTCGTCCCGGCGACTCCCAGCCGTACACCCCGAATGTCCAGCGTGCTGCTTTCGCACTCCAGAACAGTTGCGCCGGCCTCATGGAGCAAGGCCGTCACCTCGTGCTGCTGACCGCTGTGGTAGTCGTGGTTGCCGAGGACGGCCACCACGGGCACGTCGAGTCCCGCCACCTCCCGCGCCACCACCTCGGCCTCGTCGGTCGTCCCGTGCCGGGTCAGATCACCGGCGAGCAGCAGCACGTCCGCGCACCCGCCCAGGGTGTCGAAGGCAGGCCGGAGGGAGCCCGCACTGTCAGGCCCCAAGTGGATGTCGCCTACGGCAGCGACCCGGATCATGTGAGTTCCTCGGGGTGGTCAGGGGCGGTCCTACCCGCCACCGCCAAGTCCTCGTGCCACGGGCATCCGGCCAGCACTTCCTCCGCGATACGCAGCACTTCTTCCCGGCAAGCAGAGCTGGAGACGGTGCCGGACAGCATGACGCTGTCGCCCCGCATCTCGATCCGTACGCCCATCTCGGCGATCGGCCCGCTCATGAGTCGTTCCCTCAGGTGTGCCACTCGGTAGGAGACGCTGTCGGCGTGCGTCACGTTGTTGCCTCTCGAGGTTTTGTGATCTCCAGACGCTCCAGGAGGTACAGGAAGGCGTCGGGCATGGGCGAATCCCGATGCTCGCGGTACAGCCGGCCCCAGTCGATCTTCTCCCGCAAAGCCCGGGCAATGGGCAGCACCGCCCCGAAGTCGCAATGGTGCTCCGAGAAGGCGGCCAGCAGACTGCTGACAAGATCGGTGGCTGCCAGCACTGGCATATGCACCGAGTCAACCGGCAGGGTCTCCGCCCGGCCGAGCAGTTCCGTGGTCACTGGCCGTTGTGCCAATTCGAAGATGAGGTCGACCTCCTCGCCGCGGGTACGCGCCTTGACCAGCCAGTCCTCAGTCGGGGTGCGCACCTCGATCCCGGCGTTCTGCAAGGCTTCGGTCACCACGCCCTCGTCGTGACGCAGAATGCAGAAATCGACGTCATGCTGGAGGCTCACGGGCACACCGTGTGCATAAGCCGCCACACTGCCAGCCAGGGCGAACGAGTGCCCGCCGCTCTTGAGCGTGGCTGCCACATGCTTGGCGGCCTCCAGGATTGCTTGGCTGCGATCCGGTGGGAGGGGCCATGCGCTGCTCCGCTTGTCGCTGCTCTCGTGTACCAGGGGTTCGTCTTCCACAGCTCTGTCTCCGCCCAGACGCAGGGCACCGGGTGCGTCGACAGGGTCCTCGGACCGCCTTCCGGTGTCCTGCGACGGTGTTCTCACGGTTGCATCGACCTTGCTTGGCCTTAACACGCGTCCCCTTTGGTGGATCGGAGCCAAGCCGCGCGGCCGATCCGGCTCGTCGCAATGGGCCGGTTCGAGCCCCGGCACCAGGTTCCGGATACTGACTTGGCAGGTCATCTGGGTTTCTCGTACGGCAGGCGTGTGACTCGTGACCTTTCGTTTACCCGCTCGGGACGCGATATCCGGCATGGAGGAACAAATTTCCGTCCGGCCGCCGAGAGATCCACGCAGGGGAGAAGGCCCGTGTCGTGATTGCGCAAGGTGTCGACGAGTCGACCGGACGGGCCGTCTACGAAGCGTTGACCATCCGATCGCATACGACGTGAGTCGGGCGGGCCTTGCGCCGGTATTCCGAAAGCGTGTTCTTCGCGCTCAGACTTCGGCGTCCGGCTCGCGTCGTTCCAGCGGATGCATGGCCGGGTCCTGCAGCGCCTCACCGTCTACGCCGAAGGCGAGCCGTGGCAGGGGCACTCCCACGCGCTGTCGGCCTCGTTCAAATGGGCCCCATCCGACGAAGCCCCGGCACGTAGGCATGACGGGCTCCGGGACGGAGGACGCACGGCACGTGATCGGTGGAGAAGGTGTCCTGGGTGGCCCAGCGATGAGTGATGGTGAAGTCGTTTAAGAAGCCATCTCATTTGGTGAGTCTGCGGTAGCAGATGAGGGTGCAGGCGATGCTGGTGAAGGCGAGGAAGTGGTCCGCTTTACGTTCGTAGC
>NZ_JBWKCY010000067.1:0-6851 GCF_056436245.1 Streptomyces sp. NPDC043812 | reverse complement strand
ACCCCCATCGACGCCGCCTGCCGCATCGTCATCCTCGAAGACCAGCTCGAAGAAGCCCAGCGCATCAACGCCGAACACCGCCGCGCCGCCGAATCAGCGAACCCGACGAACTCGGGCTGAGACGGCTGAGACCTGCAACCCTCGGCGAGAGCCCGCACTGCCGTCTGTCGGGGCACGCTCTTGCTGCGCCTGCCTGTCATGTGGCAGCCGCCGACGTGCACGTACACGGGCTGGCAGCAGGTCGGTGTCTTGTAGTCGACTTACGTGATCCTGGCCGCGTCCAGGGGGTCGAGGCGGGACTTGAGCGGCTTGCGGGGCGGGTCGTGGCGGCGGGCCATGAGTGCTCCTTGCTTCGGTGCGGACTTCGGACGGTGTCCGGTGCCGGGGTTATGAGACGGGATCGAGGAGGGAGTCGAATGCGGCCGGCAGGTGCTTCCACGCCTCGGGGCCGGCTGCGTACTCGTCGTCGGTGAGCAGGCAGGACTCGAGAAGCTGTGCCAGGCCGTCGCGGTCGAGTCCGGGGGAGCTGAAGACGAGGTGTTGGCAGCAGTCGCTGTGCTCGGGGTGCCAGTTCAGGTCGGCAGCGGCCCGGCGAATCGGGGGCACCATGTCCCATGCGGCGTCCGGCAGGGAGGCCAGCCACGGCCCGGCCTTCTCCACGCACAGCGCGCCGCCCGCCGCGTCCCAGGCGAGCAAGGTGTCGGGCCGGTCGGCGAGCCAGAACCGGCCGCGGCTGCGGGCGGCGCTGCAACAGAGGTCTTCCAGTGACTGGTAGAGGCGTTCGGGGTGGAAGGGGCGGCGGCGGTGCCAGACGAGAGTGGCGATGCCCGCCTCGTCCGCCTCCTCGGGTAGCAGGGCGCAGACCGGGTGCTGGGCGGCGGCCGCCGCTTCCACGTCGAAGCCGGCGAAGGCCAGCTGGGCGAGTTCACCGGATCCGGCGGCCGGCGGGCAGTGGGGTGGAGCTGGGCAAGGAGTGCCCGGTCCCGTCGTCGGCGTCCTCGCTGCCGACGAGAGCGAGGACGGGCGCGTACTCCAGCTGTCGGGCCCAGGTGTCGCCGACCGCGCCCTGGGAGCGGCTCCGCGGCCGCCATCAGGCGGCGACGGCCGTCACAATGATCTTGACCTTCCACGACCGCAGCCACATCCACCGCAGGTGCCGAATGCCTGGCGGCCCGTCCGTAGGATCCGCGATTCGATGAGCACTGTCGGCGGATCATGAGCGCCGTCCGAGCAAATCCGGGTGATCATGAGTATCGGTGACGCTCAGTAGCTGTCAGTTATGGAGGTCTTTAACGTCCTCCGTGTCCGGACGGTACAGGTGCCCCGCACCGTGGACGGTTTGCGTGATTGCCCGGGTGTCTCGGGGATCCGGGGCGGAGCCATAGCCGGATCGCGGCGACGGACCCTGCGATCGATGCGTCTCGCTGGGCTGCCGCCTTGGGCCGACGGGCCCGACCTGCGCACACTGGAACTATGCCCGAGATGACCGTCGGCGAGACGGCGCAGCGTGAGGATCTGCTCGCTGCAGCCGTCGTCGAAGCCGTCGAAGGAACCGGCGCGTACGCCGGGAGCGTCTTTCTCCGCTCCCGCGACCGCCGGTCGATCGTGCTCGCCGCGACGTGCGGGGTGCCACCCTCTCTGCTCGGGGGCTGGCACCTCATTCCGGTGAGCAGTCCCATCCCGGTCGCCGCAGCCTATAGCTCCGGGCGCACGGTCCACCTGGCCGACGCCGACGAGACGATGCGCCGGTATCCCCAGCTCGCGGTAGCTCTGCCGTACGCCTTCGGCTCCTGCTCCGTGCCGGTGGGCTCAGGTGAGGAGACCTTCGGTGCGCTGGCGATCGTCTGGGCGGCGTCACCCGGCGGCGAAGGGCTGCCCAAGGCCCAGCGCCGCCACGTGCGGACCATCGCCAACCGGCTCGGTGACTCCCTCTCCGACCTCCGCGCCCGTACCGGCGATCCCGTCGAGTGCGACCCGCAGACGAATCCCGTCGAGACCCCAGCTCCATCGGCACCGGCCGTACGGGCCGGCCTGTTCGACTGGGACCTCGTCACCGGCACCTTCACCGTGGACGACGAGCTCTGCGCGATCTTCGGTCTCGACCCCCGTACTTTCGACGGACGAGCCGAAACGCTTGCTTCCTGCCTGCACCCCGGCGACCGCGCCGCCCTCCGAGCGGCCGCCCGCGCGGGAGCCGCCGAGGGCCGGATCAAAGCGCGACGCCTGCGCATACGGGATCACAGGGACGGCAGCGAGGGGTACCGCACGGTCGAGTTGTGGGGCCGCGCACCGGCGGCCGACAGCGCGCGGGCACTCACCCACATGGTCGGCACGGTCGTCGACGCGCAGGCCGGCAGCGCAGCCGTCGCCGCGGTCGAACGGCTGCGGGACGGGGTGTTCTCCCTCGCCCCCGACGGACGGGTCACCTACGCCAACCACAGCGCCCTGCAGCTGCTGGGCGTGCGCGGCAACGAATTGCTGGGCCAGTTTCTCGCGGACGTGCTGCCGTGGCTGTCCGATCCCGACGTCGAGTACCGGCACCGGTCCGCGATGATCTCGCAGGCGCCAGTCTCCTTCCTGGCCTGCCGACCGCCCAGCCGGTGGCTCGCCTTCACCCTCCATCCGGAAGCAGACGGCGTAACCGGCCGGGTGGTGCCCGTCGGCAATTCACCCTCGACCTCAACGCCATCCGCCTCCTCGGCCGAGACAGCAACCGGCGCCCCACCGGCGCGCCTGGGCGTCATGTACCACGTCCTGCAGCTGGGCAGCGCGCTGACCGAGGCGGTCACCGCCCGCGAAGTCTGCGAAGTCATCTCCGACCAGCTCCTACCAGCCTTCGGAGGCCAGCAGCTGGCGATCTACGTGGTCCGCGACGGAACGATGCGTCTGCTCTTTCACACCGGCCATCACGAAGACTTCCTCGACTGGCTGGAGGGCGTACCGCTGCATGCGCGCCTGCCCGGTACGGAGACCTTGACCTCCGGCACTCCGCTTTTCATCGAGTCGCAGCAGGATCTCTCCCAGGGTTACCCGGGCACCCCCACGGGCGACGTACGCTCCTGGGCGTATCTGCCACTGATCGCCTCCAGCCACCCTGTCGGCACCTGCGTCCTCGGTTTCGACGAGATCCACCGGTTCACGGAGAAGGACCGCGGCGTCCTCACCGCACTCGCCGGGCTGATCGCCCAGGCCCTGGAACGAGCGCGGCTCTACGACTCCGAGTTCGCCCTCGCGCGCGGCCTGCAGCAAGCGCTCCTGCCGCACCGGCTGCCAATAGTCCCGGGTATCCGCACCGTCGCGCGCTATCTGCCCGGCACCAGCGGAATGGACATCGGTGGCGACTGGTACGACGTCATCCCCACCGGTAGCGGGGTCTCTCTTGTCATCGGAGACGTGGAGGGGCACAGCATCGCCGCCGCGGCCACCATGGCCCAGTTGCGCAGCGCCGTACGGGCTTTCGCGGCGGTAGGCCATACGCCCGGCGATGTGATGGCCGGCGTCAACCGAACCCTCATCGACCTCGACCCCGGGCTGCTGGCCAGCTGCTGCTACATCCACCTCGAACCCCACGGCCACCACGCCTACGCCGTGACCGCCGGCCACCCTCCACCCCTGCTCCGCCGTCCCGACGGGACGACCGACGCCCTTGAACTGGACATCGGCCCACTCCTCGGTGTGGATCGCGCGAGCGCCTATCCAGCAACCCGGATCGACCTCCCACCAGGGTCCGTCCTCGCCCTCTACACCGACGGACTGGTCGAGGAACGCGGCGCCGACATCAAGGTAGGGATTGACCGCCTGAGAGCGTCCCTGGCCCACGCCCCTGCGGACTCACCGGACGAACTCGCCGACCGGCTTCTGCACAACGCCCGGGGCTCCGCGTACCGAGCTGACGACATCGCCCTGCTGCTCACCGAGCTCGCTTCCGGTCACGCTGCCGAGGTGACACCCGATCACGGTGTCACTCTCACTGACTCGGCAAAAAGCTGAGGCCAACGCCGAACTTCCCTGCGGCCACGAGCAGCGTCCACAGCAATGGCCACAGCTTCTCTCGGCGCCCACCCGCCACCGACTTTGCAGGCCGGGCGCCGGGAACTTTCGCCGGTGCCCCGCGTGCGCATCAAAGACTACTGGTGACGCGTAGTCACCAGTATCCGTTCGGAGACCCGCCTGAATGCTCAACGTCCGGCGGCCAGCTCCGGCTGCGGCAAGCTGTCGCTGCTGGAAAAGCCGGGCTGCTATCGCGACTTCGCGCAGAAGGCCCTCAAAGTGGGCGCCGGCGTCGGCATGTTCGCATACGGCGTCCACTACCTCCACAAGGACACCCTCGAACACTTCGGCACGGTGAAGAAGGAGGCCGCCGGCCGCCAGAAGCTGAGCGAGGCCTTCAAGGAGGACCCGACCAAGATCGCGGACCCTGAGTACCGCAAGCAGGTCGAGGACCGGATCCGTACGGCGGCCGCCGGCACGCAGAAGGACATCGACAAGCTGATCAAGGACGTCCTCGAGACCATCGAGACGATCCTCGTGATCACCGAGATGACCCTGCTGCTGATACGGCTGGCGCTCGGGCTCGCGCAGCTGGTCGGCGACCCGAAGTTCCAGGCCGCGGTCAAGGGCGTCAAGGACAGTCTCGAAGGGATCGGCACGGCGCTCGACCAGATGAACGCCGGGTTCGCGAAGATGAACCGCGCACTGGGCGATATGAACGACGCCGTCGACGACATCAACACGTCGCTGGACGGGCTGAACCAGTCCATCAGCAAGGCCAACAGGGGCATGGACACCCTCAACGAGGGCATCGGCCAGGCCAACAAGGCCGTCGACGACATGAACAAGGTCGTCCCCGGCATCAAGAAGGCCGCCGAAAAGCTCCGCGAGGTTCCGGCCTTCGAGTTCGACTTCTCGAACGTCGGCAAGACCTGGAGCGACGGCTCCTCCGGCCTGGACAGCGAGGAACAGCAGCGCCGAATGTCCATCATCCTCGGCCTGATGCCGGGCATCGGCGACGGCAAGGGCATCGTGGAGGCGATCACCGGCAAGGACATGATGACCGGCCGACTGGTCTCTCGACGCCGCCACAGCGACGGATCACATCGTCCGGTGGTACGGAAGGGAGGGCGATCCGGGCCCCGTCCTCCTCCTGATCGAGGATCTGCTGCGCCTACGCGACTCCGGCCTCGACGGCCCGGAGCTCGACCTGCTGTGGCGGGCGACGGACGTGGCGCGGGGCACCCCGGAGATCGGCGGCGAGGAACGCGCGTCGGCGGACCACGTGCTGTCGCTGGTGGTCCCGCTCGCGCGGTCGCGCGGAGCGTCGGCCGAGGCCTGCGCATCGTATCCGGGGTGCGTGCCGGACGGCGCGTCAGCGGCGGCGTCGACCACCGCCGGCGGGCGCCGGAGGTGGTCGACCTGATCGGGCTGCTCGGCCGGGAACGGAAGCGGAACACACCTCTCGGCGCCACGCAGGACGCATTGGAACGGTGCGCCGAAATGGTCTGCGCCGAACTCGCCTTCCGGTTCATGATCTGCGCCGTCAGCACTTTCTCCGTGGGGCTGTCCCCGGCGGTGTACGAGCGATGCGAACGCCTCGGAACGGCCTTCGGCTACGGCCCGCACCTGGTCGACGCAGTCAAGTACCTCGTCGACTGAGGTTCCTGCCCCGCGGACCACTCCCGCGTCCGCGCCAGTTGGAGCTCCGCCCCCACCGCTCCTTGCGGCGGGGGCGGAGGCACGAGCTCTGAACCCGACCTCCTGTTCGGTGCGCAGGGCCATGGCGGTTCGAGCCCCGGCGGCCCAGTCGGCGGGCGGGGGCGCACCCAGGGTGGCGATCAGCAGGCCGCCGCCTCGCTTGTCACGCCGTGCCCTCGTGCTGGTCGCCGCGGCGGTGCTCCTGTTCGTCGCCGCGATTGTGGTCACGGTGGTCACCGTGTTCTCCGGTGACGACGAGGAACCGACAGCCGGTCAGAAGTCGACGGCGTGGGAGGTGCTGACCCAACGAGAGTACGTCGACGGGCCCAGCCGTCAGCTGGCACTCGACGCCTTCGCCTCAATCTTCGGCCCCATCCCCGGGGGCCGGGCTGTGGACGCCGACGAAACCGGCACGCGATCCGGCACGCCGGTGATGCGTTGATCAGCACGTACTGGGACGAGCTGTCACCCGAGCAGCAGACCGTCGTCCGCAACTACCTCGTCGGCACGCCGGAGGACTCCGCAGCGGCGGGGCAAGCCAGGCAGGCGGGCCGCACGTTCTCCGCGCACCCCCGGATCCGCGAACCCCGGAGGTTCAGAGTCTCGTCAACAGGGTGGCCAGGAAAGAGTTACGCGGCACCGCGATCTCCGTGTACGTCCACGGCGAGAGATGCTTCTACCAGGCACGCCGTCGTCCTCGAAGTCGTCGACAAGGACACCGTGAAGTTGTGCGGCGCCCCCTCGCCGTCATGCTCATTGGCCCGGCGCATCGAACCCGACCCGGCGCCTGTGGGCTGACCGGCGACCGTATCCGCTCCGACCGGCCCGACCGGTCCACGGGGGCAGGACACCGGCACAGGCCTCGCGCGCCCTCGGGCCGCTTGCCCAGTCGGGCATGCCCGGGGTTCCGAAGGGGGTTGTTGGCATTCTGTCCCATGCAACTGAGCGGCCCCGTATACGGGCCGCTCATGAAGTGAACCGTGAATTCTACGGGGCGTCGCGTCGTTCCACGATCATCGGCACCTTGTCGGGGTGGGCCATCGACGACAGGGATTCCTTGGGAGGCCGGCTGCCGGGCGGGGGGCGCAGCTTCCATCGCGGGAGGATTGTCGCGAGCGCGATGGTCGCCTCGGTCCACGCGAACGCGTCACCGATGCACT
>NZ_JBWKCY010000066.1:0-7673 GCF_056436245.1 Streptomyces sp. NPDC043812 | reverse complement strand
TGTGCCTCAATGCCCAGACGGGCGGCGACATCCTTGTTCGTCGCACCCGTTGCGCTCTCCAGCACGATCCGGCACCGCAGGGCCAGGGCCTGCGAGGACGTACGACGCCTGGCCCAACGCGTCAACGTCTCACGCTCATCGTCGGTCAGCACCAACTCGGCCTTCGGCCGTCCCGTCCTCGCCATCCACCCAGGATGCCGAACCACCCACTACTTTCGCAGCGAAATCACGACTCAGGACACTATGGGGCGGGTGCGGGGTGTCGTCGGGCAACGGCGGTGGGGCCAGCCACCAGCCGGACGTCCGTGAAGTTGCTCAGCCGCGCGGGATGCGGGCTCGTGCAGCGGCAAGAACGCTGGCGCGCTGCTGCTGCGTAACGGCATGCACGTGCGCCCGGAACATCGGGCGCCCGTCGCCGGCCGCGGGGTAGCGGTGGACGACCACCTCTCCCCCGGGCGATTGATCGCTCGGTTCGGTGAGCTGGAAAACGATGCGGGAGCGGCCCATCCTGCGCACCCATGAGTAGGTCACGCCGTCGTGGTCAGGCACTGCGTAGTGGGCCGGACCCATGCGCAGTCGGTAGTTGAGGCACGCTGTCCAGATCTGCGGATCGTCCGCATGCTCGGTCTGCCAGTGCCCGCACCTCGGGCGTCATCGGCGGCCGGGCGCACGGCACGGCCCGCAGGACCACGCCCTTGTCCGGAGACGCGGAGCGATAGGTGAAGACGACGGTGCTCGTCCCGGCGTCATGAGCCGCAGCGCCTTGGTGATACAGAGCGGTTCGCACCAGGGCGCGCACCAGAGCACCTGAGACAACCGACGGGCCGCGAGTTCCGCCGCGTGCGGATCCGGAGCCGTGACGAGGTAGCACGACAGGCGGGCCTCCCAGAGCAGCGCATTGATCTCCGCGAGGTGTGCTGCCTCCGAGTCGTCCGGCGTCGCATAGATGGCGGGCACCATCGACCAGTCACCGTGGTCGGCGAACGCGACGGTCCGCGCATCCGGCCCTGCCAGCTGGTAGCCGCCGCTCGCCATGGCACGCAGCCCCTTCGCCACTTCGGTCACATCGCGGTCGGTTGGGGTACCGGCCGCTCGGGTCGGCATACGCACGTTCGATGAGCTCGTGGGAGTCCATGCCAGAGACGACGTCGACGACGCCATCGCCGATGTGAAGCGGGAGCATCTCCGGGTCAGCCGCGCGGTCCAGGTCCTTGGCGAGCTGTGCGACGGTCTCGGCGGTGAAGCGGGGAAGGGCGAAACCGTGACTCGATCGGGCGGGATCGATGTCGGCGGGATAGTCGGGAAGCTGGTCGCAAGTGACGTGGGTGCGAAACGTTTCCCATCAGGCGCATGCGCTGCCTTCCATCGGGCGTGGGGTTCAGGTGCCGTCCAGGGGGCCAACCCCGTCTGGCATGGATAATTCTAGCACAATTTAATGGGTAGGGGGGTGTCTTCTCCGGGGCGGTATCAATGGCAGCCGCCTGCCCGCGCAGAGGTGCCCGGTCGGGAGAACCCGCCGGGGCGTCAGTGGCAACACGCCTTGCCCTCGAGGAGGCGGGCGCACACCGGGTCCTGACGTGAAATCAGGCGGCCAGCGCGACCTGCCGCACGTACCTCTCCGCCGCCTCTGCGCTCACGTCGGCACGAATGGCGTCCTCGGCGTTCCACGTGAGCGGACCTTCCGCGTCTTCGGTCCGGGTGGCTTCCTGGACCACGTCCGCAAGGCTGTACTGCTCCTTGAAGCGGTGCCCGATCCTTGCCTCCAAGTCCGTGTAGTTCTCCGGGAGCGGCGGGGGGCCGACCAGCGCTGCTGAGCCAGGGCGTAGTCGTAAGCCGCATCGCACGGGCCCCGCTAAGGAAGGCGCTCATCCTGTATCTGAGCAAGGTAGCGCTGGTGCTGTTCGTCGGCCTTCTCACGACCGCGGACCAGTGTTCCTTCCTCGCCGCGATAGGTGCGGTTGGGGTCCCCGCGGAAGGAGAGCCAGTTGAAGCTTGTGGCGATCCAGACGTCGTCGAACAGCAGGATCTTGGCGTGGGTGCTCTTGAGGCGGATAACTTGCAGGAGCTTGGGATAGCGCTCGGCGAGGTTGCGGAGTTTGCGGACTGCATCCGGGTCGGACTCGGCGGTTTCGTCGCTGTAGCCGTAGGCGATGTCGACGGTGACGTTGCTGCGCAGGCGTCCTTCCAGCTTGCTGAGGAAGTCGGTGGTGATGATCGATCGTTTGATCCACGGCGAGATGATCAGAATGCGGCGCCGTGCGGTGGTGAGGGCTTCGTTCAGTTGGTCGGGGTGTTCGAAGACGCTGATCGCGCGGACTTCGTCCCGGGGGAGCTCCGGCAGATTGGGCTTTGCGCTGAGGGGGGTGGGGCGGACCTGTTGGGCGGCCGCTACGGATTGCTGGCGGGTGACGTCGGCCAGGGGGACGCGGGCGCGTTCGAGGTCAGGAGCCAGGAGAGGGCGCGGTTGTGCGGGCTCGACAGTGATGCCGAGGGTGCTGGCGCCGCCGTTGCTGAGAAGGGCGATTTCGTGGCGGTCGCTGATGTCGCCGTCCACGACGACACCGAGCTGAACGACGGTGCGGTCGGGGTCGGTGTAGACGAGGACTTGTGCCGGGACGTAGCGCGGTGCGGGGACCTGGGTGACTCCGCGGATGGCGAGGATCTCCCGCTTGTCCTCGCGGTCTTTGAGCAAGTTGTTGAGGTCAGCAAGTGAGAGGTCGCCGCTTTGGACCTCGCCCTGTTGGGCGGAGGGCAGGAGCAGCAGCCCGTTCTCCGTGGCGAGCCTCTTGGTGATGACCGTCTGGCGGTCATAGGGGCGGACCTTGCGCAGGAGCTGGTCGAACAGGAAGGGCATATTGACACGCCGAGGGCGCAGGACAGCAAGGTCCTCGGCGGCAAGCTTGCCCTTTTCGGTGAGGCGCAGCGTGGTGTCGTGCGCTGCGGCGTCGGGCCGCGGCCTGCCCAGGATGAGGTGGTCTGCGGACAGATGGTCGGCGACGGCCTTGGCAATCATTGGATGGGGCAGGCCGAGAACGCCTCCCAGGGCTGCGGGGGTGCGGATGTTTGCGCTGACCAGGCGCAGGACGAATTCGTCGAGGAGGGGCAGTTGCTTGCGTTCGTGGGCCTCGACGGCGACGGTGACCGGCGTGACGGGAACAGCGGCGTCGATGATGCTGATGAGGGTTAGACCAGGGCGTGTGTCGTGGAAGCGGGCTGCGAGGAGGCTGTCTGGGCTAATGGGCGGCATCGGTGATCTCGCAGTCATCGGGGTGGGAGCGGATGTAGTCCAGGACTTCGCGCAGTGCGCCGGGTTTGCTCTGGCAGAAGGACGCGTCGCCGATGATGAGCAGGCCGTAGCGGGCGCGGGAGAGCGCAACGTTGATGCGGCGCCAGTAGGGCTGGCTGAGGAAACCGAGTTCGCCGCGGTCGTTGCTGCGGGTGACAGAGAAGATTGCCAGGTCGCATTCGCGGCCCTGAACTGCGTCGACGGACAGGACCTCGGGGGTGAGGTGTGTGAGGCGGGCCGAGGCGAGGCGGCGGCGTAGTTCGTCGACTTGCCTGCTGTAAGGGGCGATGACGAGGACGTCGAGTGTGCCGGTGGGACCGGGCTTGATGACGCGCTTCTCCAGTGCCCTGTCGAGGGAAATGAGTTGCTGGGCGACGAGCTGGACCTCGGTGCGGTTGAGAATGCTGCGTTCGGTTTCGGTGCGCGCTGCCTCTCGGCGCTGCTTGCCGAGCCGGGAGGTGTCGACCCAGTGCACGGGCCTGTGGAGGACGTCGTAGCCGGCGAGCTTGTGGGTGCCGGGAGAGCGAAGGCGGGTTCCGTAGAAGACGGTGGAGATGAGGTTTCCGATGGCCGGTGTCATCCGGTACTGCTCGAGCAGCTCGTGCGTGACGGGATGCTTGGTGCGGTTGATGAGGTACTGGAACAGGGTGGTTGCCACGAGCTCTGGGATGAGCTGGTAGTCGTCCAGGAGCTTCGGTGCCCGCAGGAGGTCCTCGTCCAGCGGGGGCAGCTGACGGGTGTCGCCCACCATGATCCAGCGACGGGCGCGGGCGAGGGGGACCAGTGCCTCGGTGGCGGTGGCCTTCGACGCTTCGTCAAAGATGCACAGGTCGAATTCAAGGTCGCGTACAGCGGGGTGGGCGAGGAACCCCAGGGCGGTGCCGCCGACGACGTTGCGGGTTCGCAGGAAGGCGCCGGCGAGGGCCTGGTCGGTCTCGATGCGTGTGAGCCACTCAGCTTGCAGACGCAGGGCATCCAGGAGGGCGGTGGCCTCGGGGCTGTTGCCTAAGAGGGCGGCGACGGCAGCTCGCAGCTCTCCGGCGGGCATGTCTTCCTTGAGGGTGAGGTCTCCCCGGATTTCCCGCTGGACCTGCTCGAACAGTTCGGCGCGCTGCTCAAGGTAGCTGTCGAGGCGGGCCTGGGCGGTGACGACTTCGTCGCCCAGTTCGCGGGCTGAGGTGGTGCGGTCGCTGGCCGGCTGTGCGGCCATGTCGGTGATGCGGCCTGCCAGGGCGTTGATGTCTCCAGCCAGAGCGGCCAGCGCTTCCAGGGTGAGGGCCGCTTTCAGGTGCCGGGCGGACAGCTTCTTGTCCTCGGCTACCTTGGTCAGGTAGGTCTCGGCGCGGGAGCGAACCTGGCGGGCCCACCGCTTGAGCTGCTTGTCCAGGAGAAGATGCTGGGTGTCGGCGGCGACACGCGGATCATCGGGCCGGCCTAGGCGAACCACGCCGGCGTGACCAGCGGCCTCGATGTGCTTGAGCGCGTTGTCGATGGCGATGTGGGTCTGGCTGACGATCAGGATGCGGGCCTTGGGTTCACGGCGCAGTGTCTGCTCAACGATCTCTGCGATGACCGTGGTCTTACCCGTGCCCGGAGGACCTTCGATCAGGAGCAGATCCTGGGAGCCCAGCGCATGGGAGACGACATTGCGCTTGCTGGTGTCGAGGTCGCGGACCCAGTCGTCGATGGGTGTCGGCTCCCCCACGTGCAGGCTTTGCGGATCCTCGATCAGCTGGCCCAGGAGCGGGTTGACGCTCTGGCCGCCCGCGACGCTGCTCAGGGCTTCGCGCTGCCGGGTGATAGAGGTTTGCGTGGGGCCCAGGTACGGCAGCAGGACACCGTGCTCGGGGATGCGGCGCGGCATGCGCGCAAAGGTCATGGTGACCTGGTCGCCGAACACCGAGGTGATCTCGCCGCGTTCCAAGGGGCGGCCCTGTGCGTAGTCGGCAACGCTCCACTCCTCGCCCACCAGCAAGGACGCGTCCTCGCATGACTTGGTAAGGCTGAACTGGCGGGCGCGGCCCTCGCCGGTGGTCCCACCGTAGGTCAGTGCCTGGCGGCCGCCTGCGGCGAGTTCCTCACGGGCGTCTAGCAGCCTGCTCCACGCTTCGAACAGATTTCCGAGATCGCTGGCCTGCTCCTGCTCCTTGGAGGCGGCGCGGGCGGCTGTGTGCTCCTCCAGGAGCGTCAGCAGCGACTGCAGGCCGTCGTAGGCCGCATCCCCGCCTGGATTGCGGAAGTCGAACGTGAGCTGCGTTGCCACCGGCACAGCTTTGGGCCGCCACCGCGCCAGCCAGTCCTCGTTCTTTCGCTCGATCCGGGTGATGGTTACGCGCTCACCATGGTCGTCGAATTTCAGGCGCAGCACCATAGACTTGCCGGCGAGCCGGATCGTCTGCTGGTCCACCTCGTCGGTTTCCGGGTTGTGCGAGAAGTCGGCATGCACGCTCTTGGCTATGTCGTCCAGCACCGCGGCCTCGGCTCGCTGCCAGTCGATTTCCGCGCCGCGCGGCAGTTCGAGCGCCACCTCGGCGGCCTGCCGCGTCAGCTTCATCCACAGGAAGTTGCTGCGCCGGGACCAGCGGTCCTGACGGACCTGATCGGCTTCCAGGAGCCGTTGCTCCAGCACCGATGCGTTCGGCGGCCGATTACCGGGGTCGAAGTCCACACAGTCCCGCAGGATGTCGCGGATCTCCGGCGGTAGCTCCAGACCATCCAGGACGCGAACGAGGTCGTGGTAGTCGCTAGCCTTGCCTGCGGACATCGTCTGGATAGCGAGGGCGCCGTAGCCGAACACGTCACGGACATAGCCGACCGTGTCCGTCTGCTCGGGCGGCGAGTACAGGCTAGAGCGGTAGCCGGCGACCGTCTCCTCGCTCGTCGCTACCTGGGAGCGGATCTTGGCAATGCCGAAGTCCGCGAGCTTGACCTCTCCGTCTGCGGTGAGCAGCACGTTGGCCGGCTTGAGGTCTCGGTGTTCGATCTCCAGCATGTGCGCGTATGCGAGAGCGGAGAGGAGCGGGCGTCCGAACCTTTCGAAGAAGGCAGTCCACGGCAGGGGGCGGCCCTGCTCCATCTCATCCTTGAGGCTGTGCTCGACCCACTCCAGAGCGATGAAGAACCGACCGAGACCGGAATCCCAGCCCGCGTCCAGCATCTGGACGATGTGCGGATGCCGCAGCTTCTTCAGCGCGCCAGTCTCCCGTTCCAGGAACAGCTCGGTGATCTCGTCGTTCTCCCGAGGCACGAGCATCTTCACTGCCGTCGGCGTAAAACCGGAGCTCGTGATGTCAACCGCCTTGCGGACCTCGGACAGTCCGCCCTTGCGGGCTTCGTCCGACGGACTCAGCATGAACCGGTTGTTGATGATCTGATTTGCCACTCACGGCTCCCTCGCCCCAGAACGTCCCCGCCAGCGGAAGTCTTTCAGGCCGACGCGCCTCGTGACAGAAGGTCAGGCATGGTGGCCTCTCATTGCTTCGAGGCACGGCTGGTGTCTCCGGGCGCGGCGCGCAGGGGACTCGGCGTGCGGGTGTTCAAAGGTGTGCCAGGCAGCCCCATGTGCGACCGCAGATCCGATGTCAGGGGCAGATGGCGGAACCTGTCGCACAGCCACGCGTCGGGGCAGTCGTCAGGTCCGGTGGGCCGCGGCTCGCATGCGCACCAGCGGGAGACGGTGTACCTGCCGCTTCGGCAGAACCGGCACCGGACCTCACGCGGGATGTTCCGTGCCTTCATCGGCGCTCACCCCGCGCGGCGGACGGCGCGTCGACGGATGCCGACTCGGCGTGGCCGGCGTCCGCGCGTACCGCGGCGACGACCTGGTCCTGGGAGAGCTCCGGGGAAGGCTGCGCGGCGGCGGGGTCGCCGTGGGCGGCCAGGGTGCGGAAGGCGATGTCTGCGGCGTGCTGGATTGCCCGTACGTCGTCGGTGCGTGTGGAGGAGCGTCGGCCGTCCCCAGCCGCGACCAGAAGAGCACCGTAGGCGGAAAACTTGAACCGGGTGGGCCCGGGGGCCGGCGTCGTGGCTGGAGAGGGTCCCGTTGAGTCCCACGTGTGCGAGGTGGGCGGCGGCCCACCGCAGCAGTTCGGCGAAATCGGTGGCGATCAGCGTGCTGTGCGGGGCGTAGCGCATGGGGCAACTCCTGGGGGAAGTTCAGAGGTCCGGCCCGTGCCGGCGGGCGCCGACGCCGCCCGCCCGGCACGGCGATGGGTCATTCGCCTGGAAAGCTGTGACACGGGTGCGCTTCCTGGGCCGGGGCGTTGCTCGGGCCCCGGCCCAGGCCGGTTGGGCGGGTGGCGCATCGAAGTGCCGCGCCACCTCAGGCTCAGCTCACGCGGTCAGTGCGGTGGCAGCGGCGGTGGCGGTGGCGACGCGGCGCACCTTG
>NZ_JBWKCY010000065.1:0-7821 GCF_056436245.1 Streptomyces sp. NPDC043812 | reverse complement strand
GATGTGCGCACGATGAGGCCGGGACGACTCGGGATGCTCCGGTTGCGGGGGCGGCACGTACTGGAGGCGGAGGCCGGGGCCATGGCGGAGTGGGGGATCGCGGCGGGGGTGCGGGTGGCCATCGCACCGATGCGCGAGGGGCGGCCCCATGCGTAGATGGCCTCCACGTCCTGCTGGGCGTACGAACTATCGCCGCTAGGGTCGGACATGACCGTCGGCCGTGCCTGCTCGTGGAGTAACCCATGCCTTCCCCCGTTCCGGCTCTCCCGGACCAGATGCTCCAGCACTTCGGCCGTGACGGCCTCCGGCGGTTCGTCCCGGCGGATCTGCACGGCGCCACCCTGCCGCAGGACGTCAGGGAGTACCTGCAGGAAACCGGTGTCCCCGAGAGCGTGGCGCCCTACTTCCACAGCCCTCGCTCCGATGAACCGACCACTCTGGGTGTGACCGCCGCCCGCCAGTCGCAGCCGCCGGCTCCCAGGGAGATACAGGCATGGCCGCGTATCGGGAGCGACGGCCTGGCTCATCTCTGTGTCCGGCCCGACGGAGCGGTGCAGGCAGTAGTGCTGGTCGACGTCTACGACGACATGTTCGTCAACAGCGACCTGGCGGCATTCTGCGCGTCGATGATGGCTCTGGACCTGGCGCTGCCGCGCATTGCGGCCTCGTCGGGGTTGGCGGAGGCGGCCGCAGTGTTCCGTGAGCTGAACCAAGAGCTGCGGACGATCGACGAACTGGCCTTTGCCGAGCGAGAGAGCTGGTGGCCCCGTGTGCTCGACGATGTGCGTCACACCCTCAACTTCCCCTTCTCGTCCGCCTTCGAGTACATCGACAACGCCGGCGCCAAGCAGATCGTGACGGAGGCGACCGGACCAGGACAGCTGCACCCCGAGGAGATCATCTGGCAGCGTCTGTCCGCTACGAACGTGGACGCGAGTCAGGTACGACGCGTCTACTGCGAGCTGGAGCCCTGTCTCATGCCGGGCCACTACTGCGCGGTGTGGCTCCAGGAGACGTTTCCGCATGCCGAGTTCACGCACAGCTTCGACTACGGCGACACGGCAGCCTCCCGCGAAGAGGGCCTCAAGCAACTGATCACGCACGCCGCCGAGCAGGCGAGGCGTCAGTGACACGATGGGAACGCCCTGCGGCGGGCCGCGAGCCGGCGGCCGCCGCTCTGTTGGGCTGGCTGGCGGACACGCAGGCGCCGAAGCTCTGTGTCGTCTCAGGGTCGGCGGGCTGCGGGAAGTCGATGCTGCTCGCCTGGTTGGTCCGTCACGGAGGCAGATCGGGGACTCCCGTTGAACGGGCCGTCCATGCGGTGGTTCCCTTCGCAGGTGACAGTCTGCACGGGCTGCTCTGGGCCGTGGCCGATCAGCTCGACGTCGTGGCGCGCGCGCCTGGTGAGTTGCTGGAACTTTTGGCCGCGGATACCCGCCGCACCGTGATCGTGGTTCCGGACGTCCGAGCTGCTGAGGTCGCTGAGTTCATGGAGGCCATTGCTGGGTTGTCGCATGTCCGGCTGATCGTCGAGGCCCGTACGGGAACTGCAGCTCACGACGCTCTTGTCGACCGCGGATGGGCGGAGCTGAACCTGGATCTGGAGCAGTGGACGGACCAGCAACGATTCGAGGAATGGCAGTCCGCGAAGTCTTCACTCCCCGTAGGTGGCGGTGGCGGCGGCTCCCAGCGAACTCCGTCCGTCGACCTGTCCGACCCGGCTGCCGTCTGCGCTGCAGACCCGTGGTCTGTCACTGCCGCGTACGAGGCCGAAACCGATGAGGAGTATGGAGGTCTCCGCAGCGCGTGGCTCAGGGCGGGACAGTCCCTCTGCCGCGACCAGAGCGTGGCCTCGCGTGCACTGGTTCTGCGCACAATCCTGGGCGAGGGCGCTGACCCGCGGCTTACACCTGCCCTCGATGCCCTGGCCACAGATGCACCGTGGATCGTGGACTGGGCCAGGGTGAAGGGCGACGTCACTCCACCGTGGCCGGGCCCAGTGGCAGCGTTGGCGGTGGGATCGGGCCCGCTCGACGGGACACTGCTCACGATCGACCACCTCGGCACCGTACGCCTGTTGGACATGGCAGACGCCTCGCCTCGAGGGCGGCTCGCATCAGGTACATCGAACAGCATCGGGATGTCCCTGCTGTCCGACGGCACGCTCCTGAGCATGGACGGTGCTGGTCGTGCAGTTGTGGACAGAACGCGCGCTGTGGGCGCTTCTCGCTCAGGTATCGAGGCATTGCTGAACGACGAACCGGACGAGAAGGAGACCCTGGCACAGGAACTGCGAGCGCACAGAGGCACCGCGATCGCGGCAACCGCTCTTCCGGAGCTGGAAGTTGTGGTGCTCGGTGACACCGAAGGCACGGTGCGGACCTTCGGCCACGTGACGGCGGATGCGGCACTTCACGACGGGCGCGTCACGGCTGTGGCCGCATTGGGAGTCCCGGTGGCGGAGGACACGGTGGCGACGCTGCTCTACAGCGGTGGAGCGGACGGAACGGTTCGAGCATGGGCCCCGGGACACGATCCCCTTCCCACCCCTGTTTCCGCACGTACATGCGGCGTGGTCGCCCTCGACGCTGTGTGCAGTGACCAGGGGCCGGTTCTCGCGGTCGCATGGGCAGACGGACTTGTGCAACTTCACTGCATCGAAACGGGCCCACAGGTGGGATTTCGCCCCGGGGCGCCTGTTCGTGCGGTTGCGGTTGCTGCGGACCGCTCCGTCGTCATCGGCATGGACGAGGCGCTCATCCGTGTGACCGCACGTCTGATTTGAGGGCCAGGCTCGCCAACTGGGCAGCAGCCTTCGATGCCTGGCTCATTTGATATGACTATCTCATAAGCGAGTTGACGGTCCGACAAGCTCTGATGAGCCTGAAGGGTCGAGCGACCGACGACGGGGGAGTCTCACGTGGGAATGAAGCTGCCCGACGATCTGGTCGAGGTTCTGAACCTGGTAGGCGTCGACTGGCCGCAGATCGACGAGGACGAGGTGAAGGACTCGGCCAAAGACTACAGACACCTGGCTGAGGGCATCCGAGACGCGGTCAAGGAAGGCAACGACGCCTGCTCTCACATAGTCGGCGGCAAGAGCAAGGGCGAGACGGTTACGGCCATCGATCGCCGCTGGGGCAAGCTCACGACTCGGGACCTGGCCACCTTCGCCAACGGATGCGACGACCTGGCTGGCGCCCTCGACGAGTGCGCCGACCTCATTCTCGGCTGCAAGATCGCCATCGTCGCTGATCTCACGACCGCTGCCGCCGCCGCGACAGCAGGTGTCGTCGGCATGTTCTTCACCTTTGGCGCGAGCGGCCTGGTGTCCGCAGCAGCGATAGGCATCGCGCGCGTGGCCGTCCACGAAGCCATCGACTACGCCATCGGCGAGATCACGTCGATCGTCACCGAGAAGATCGAAGCCAAGATCCTTGCCGAGATCGAAAAGCTGTTCACAGACCGGCTAGGTGGTGGCGGCACCTACGACGTCATGGCCCCGGGCGGTGCGGACATGGCTCAGGATCTGGTCATCGAGTTCGACGAGTTCGACCGCGCCTCAGGTGACTACAAGAAGGCGGCCGGCAACTTCGACAAGAAGAAAGGTTCCTTCAAGGAAGGGGGCGGGAAGCGCAAGAGTTCGGTCAAGAAGGACAGCCGCTTCCACAAGCTCGCCACCGTGATGGACAAGGCCGAGGACGCGGTCGACAAGAAGTCCGACGAGATGGTCAAGACCCTGGAGGACCACGGCGGCAAGATAGACAAGAGCAAGCGAAATCAGAAGGAGAACGACGAGGATCGCAAGCGCGACTTCGACAGGTGCCGCGACGTTGATGGTGACGAAGTTCCCATGTACCTGCTCAACGCCGATGGCACAGTGGAACGACTCTATGATGACGGGCGAAAGCCGACACGGATAAACGGAAACGAAATCGGCATCAGGGATATTATCGAGGATGATAACACTGTCTGGCGTCATCGCAGCAGCGACAAGAAGGAGAATCCTTACGGCCTGTCACCTTCACCCGACAATTCAAAGGTCACTTCCAGACGCCTCGGAAAGACAGAGACTCAAGACCTGGCTGCGGCTACTCAGCTTGCACGTTACTCAAAGAATAACTACATGGGTGGAAACTATGCCGCGGCAAACTATGTAGACACGGATGGTAACGAGGTTATCCTGGTCGGCCACAGCAAGGGTGTCCATTCCGAGCGCACCATCGGCTACCCAGTCCTCAAACACGGACGCCAGGACGGAATCCAGTCGCTCTACACTGAGCGAGAACCTTGCCAAGAATCTTCCTCATGGTGCAATCAATGGCTGGGGGAGAATTTCGGAAAGGACCTCGAGGTCACTCACTCTCACAGTTACGATCAGTCTTCCGTCGACGGCAAGCGGCCGTCTTCCTACAGCATCGACGGGGAGCACCGGACTTACCGAAAGAATCTGGAAGACTGGCACAACAAGCACGGACTGGATGCTGGCATGATGACAGAATCCGACGGAGCGGCCATGGAGGCTGCGAGAAAAGGTAAGCGAGGCTGACAGGTGCTCTTCCATATCGATCGAGAGATCCTGGAGCAAGCGGTGGGGGCAGACAACGTTCACCGCCTGCCCCCACAGGCGGCGAAACAGTATGGGTTCAACGGGGAGGCGCTTGAGTTCCTCACTCGCGTGGGGCTCCCAGACAACGAAGAGTTTGAGATCTCCTTCCGTCTACCCGTCACCTTTGACGAGGATTTCATCTGGGACCGCGCATCTCGGACAGAACGGGGGTGGACGTTCCCCGATGGTGTCAGCAACGTCGTGAAGATCGGCACGTTCCCGATCAACGCGGTCGTCATTGACCCAGTCAGCGGTGTCGTGTACCAGTTCACCGATGCCAACAAGGAATTGATCCCCGTACACAGCGACCTGTCCTCGTTGGCCCGTACTGTTGCCGAATTCTTGCAGTACATTGACACATATGCGCGCGGAGTTGACGAGGACGATGAGGATGTCGAGTACTCGCGACGCAAGCGCGAGGTTGATGACATCGCAGCCGGCATCAGGATCGTCGACCCGCTGCCGTTTGCTCACGAATACAGCGAGTGGGTTGAACTGTTCGACAACCTCGAGGGTGGAATCTACACCTGACAACTGTCCGCACGCCTTGATCGGCGGCGCGATCCCATATTCCAGCATGTCGTGAACTTCTCTGTTACCGCCATCCAGTTGGTAAGGGCCTACGGCCTGGACAACGTCGTATACTTCCCGCAGGGCAGTACTGTCGAATTCGATCAGCGCTCGGCGAACTTCCTGCGCTCTGTAGGGCTCCCACATTCCGAGGTTTTTGCTTCCCGGCAGAGCGTCGAAGACCCCTACCCCACCAGTTTGGACGCGATCACCCTGGGGACCCGTTTCGACCACTACGGGACCCCCTGTCCGACAGAGAGCCGGTCGTGGTGGATGCTCGGCCACCTGTTCACCTCCCTCGTGGCCGTCGACCCCGGGTCGGGAAGGATCTACGCCTTTCCGGAGGGGTGCACTGGCTACATCGAGCTCCACCGAGATGTCGAGTCCCTGGTGTATGCGCTCATCGAGTTCCGGAAGCTTGAGGTCGACCACGACAATGACCTCTCCCCGGAGATGCTGTCAGCGCGTTTCAGGCAAGTGGTCGGCGCCTTTGACCCCACACCCTTCGCGCACGAGGACTCCCAGTGGAATCTGTCGCTGGAGGAACTGGAGCATGGAATCTGGTAGACCGCATCCTCGGCCGGCACGCGCCAGGGGTCGCCCGTCGGCGCTGAGCCCGCCGTGGGCTCGGACCCGTCGGCGGGCTCAGCCGCGTCGCGCTGTGGCTACCGGGGCAGCCGCACCCACGACTTGGTCCCCCGGTGCGGCGGCAGCGCATCGCAGACTCCCCAGTCGCCGCCCCAGTCGTCGACGACGACCGCCAACAGCCACAGCGCCCGGCGCCGCCGGTCCTCGCAGAGGCGCACGGCGACGGGATCGGCGTGCCGGGGGTGCTGGTCCCAGACGGCGATCCGCACGCCTTCGCCACGCTGCCGGAGGGAGAGATACACGTCCTCGCCGGGCATCAACCGGGCGCTCACGGCGACCAGTTCCGATGCGGCCTGCACGGCAGGGAACGCGTACGGGTCGAGGCGGTGGGCGTGGAGCGCCGAGGTGATCGCGTTCCGTGCGATGCCCGCGCTGCGGGCCTCTCCAGGGAAGGTGAGGCTGAGCGACAGTCCCCCGCGCCCGGTTCCGGCGCGGTGGCCCCGTCGCCCCGCCGGTAGGGGCAAGGGCAAGGGACAGAGCGGGTTGCGGTTGGCAGCTTGCGGCATGACGGACTCCCTCGTCCGGGTGCGTGAGTGTGCGTACGTGGTCATCGGCGGCGAGCGGTGGCCTGTCTCCCTGACGCGGGCCCGCCCCTCCCAGGGAAGGAGGCTGCGGGCAGGCACGCGTGATGCACTTCCAACTCGCTTTAGTGAGCAGTGCGTTACTCACTGTAGAGCAGGCGAGGGGTAAATTTGCCCCTACTATCGGAAGCCGTGCCCCTTCGTGGCTCGACGAGGCCGCAACGCGGCAGACTGCACACGACCGCAAGCGGAAGGAAACGGCATGGTTGCGAGGACCTCTCCGACCGAACGCCAGAAACGCCTTGGGGCGGAGCTGCGCAGAATGCGGGTGTCAGCGGATGTCTCGGCCGAGTTCGCAGCCGGTCTGCTCGGTATGGACCGAGCAAAGATCTCTAACATCGAGTCCGGCACGCGTCCGATCAGTCCGGACAGGCTGCGCACCCTCGCCTGCAACTGCGACTGCACCGACGCCCGCTACGTCGATGCTCTGGTCGAGATGACGCAGCCCGGCAAACGGGGCTGGTGGGAGCGTTATCGCGGAACGCTACCCCAGGGGCTGCTCGACATCGCCGAGTTGGAGGCGCATGCCGTCCGCATGCGAGCCGCGTACTCGGTACACATCCCGGGCCTGCTCCAGACCTCCGAACACGCACTCGCAGTCTTCCGCGTCGTGATCCCCCAGCTCCCCGAGCGGGAGATCAATGTGCGCCACGATCACCGCGTGGAACGCCAGCGGATCCTCATGGGCGATGACGCTGTCCCGTTCACCGCGATCGTGCACGAGGCGGCGCTGCGCATGCAGTTCGGCGGACGAGCAGTGGCGCGGGCACAGTTGGAGCACCTGGACGAGATGTCCGGCCACAGCAACATCAGGCTGCTGGTCCTCCCCTTCGAGGCAGGCGCCTTCCCGGGCGCCGGTCAGACAGTCCTGTACGCCGAGGGGCCCGTGGCGCAGCTCGATACCGTTCAGATCGACAACTCGCACGGGCCGGACTTCCTGCACACCGAGACGCAGTTGACGAAGTACCGCGCCCATCTGGACTGGATGGAGAAGATCGCGCTCTCCCCCGAGGACTCGCGCCGACTCATCCGGAACATCGCGCAACAACTGTGAAAGGTGTACCGATGGCAACCGTCAATTGGGAAGCGCCGTACTGCGGCGAGGGTAATTCTTGCTACCGCCTGGGTATCGACGATCAGGGCAACAGCTACATCGCCATATCCGGCGAGGAAGGCCGTTACCTCACCGACAGCCGTGAAGCCTTGCGGAACCTGATCCGCGAGATCAAGGCCGGCAAGGCCGACCACCTGCTGTAGGAGACGAGGACGGGGCCGGGCCGCGTCCTTGGATGCGGCCCGGCCCCCTTTGACGTCGCGTGGCGTCAGCCCGTGGAGCCACCGCGCGGGAAGGAGATCTCCACCCGGCGGTTCTTCTTCCGGCCTTCCTCGCTGCTGTTGTCGGCGATCGGGAAA
>NZ_JBWKCY010000064.1:0-8218 GCF_056436245.1 Streptomyces sp. NPDC043812 | reverse complement strand
GCTCGTTTGCGCAGCTCAGAAGGGTAGGAGGAGGGGCGTGCCATGACTCAATCCTTTCACGGAATAGAGTCTCTACCGAACCCGGAACGGTTCACATCGGGCCGGTGGGTACGCTGCGCCGGAACGGCGAGGAGTTCTATGTGCAGACCGCCATGGTCGGTGACTGCTTCAACACGAAGGAACGGCCCAACTACACGGCATTCCTCCTCGCAGACTGCGGCGCCCCGCACGATCAGCAGGTCGTGGGCTTTGCCAAGTCGCCCGCGGGTGTGACCTATCAGGACATCGCCGACGACAACGAGATCATCAAGATGTGCGCGAACGGCTTCGGGTCCGCGTACGCGAACGACACCCATGACCTTTGGTCCTGGCGAACCAGAAAAGATCACTGGGACGCCGGATTCCGCTATGTCATGTGTTCGGTCGCGATGAGAGACGGCTCGAAGCTACCCGGCGGGACGGTGCAGCCCGCGAGCGATGCTCCCTAGTGACCTGTCCTGCCGATCAAGGTCGCGGTTTGCGGTTCCCATCACGTGACTTTGCGGTACGGCAGTAAGTATCCGCTGGTCAGCGGGCTGTCTGCCGGGCAGGATCGCGTTCACGGGCACGAAGATCCATGGATTCATCGGGGTCAGAAACAGCCACATCGACACGAACCTGAGGACGATGAGCTGTTCTTCCGCTGGCATCCGGCCATGGCCTGGAGCACGTCTATGACGATCGGTCTCTGCGCGCACTCGTGGAGGCCAAGCCGGCCCTGTGTTGGTCGCCCGAGCATGGCCGGTTGAGTGGGAGGTGACAAAGGCGGCAGGTCCCGACGCGCACTAGGCTGCCACCGCGGCCCAGGGTCACCTTTGGCTCTGTTCTCCGGGGCACCGTGTCCCGCCAGGGACGCCCACCCAGACCGCGGTGGTCACCCGTGTTGCCGACGCTCCTGCTGTTCGAGGTCGCTGCCCTCTGCGCTGTACTCGCATCCTGAGATCAGCTTCTGGCGTAGTGCGAACAGGGCCGCGAGGTCGGCGATGTGGGTGAAGTCGCGCAGGAGGCGGTCGGTGCGTGTGTCGTCCTGAGCGCGAACGGCTTCGATGATGTCGTCGATGGCGCGTTGGACGGCTAACGGGAGTCGATCTGGGCTCGGCACCCCGCCTCGTCTACTCGGCCGATGCTGCCTCCACGCGTTCGGGCCGGTGTGCAGGGCGGCCCGAACGCACGATTGATGGCCAGCAGGCCTGCCTGTCGAGGCCGCCGGGTCCGGAGCCTGCGTGTCACCTCACCGGAGCTGAACGCGACCCTGTCCTCCGACGGGGAGCGGTGCCGTCGGCCGGGGTCGGTCTCGGCGAGGGTTCGCCCCCACGACCACCGTGGCCGCATGCACACCCTGGGACGGTGCGCGAGAATCGAGAGAGTTCTGAGCCTCGGAGTGTGGTCATGGCAGATCGGTACGGCGCCCCCCTCCTCGCACTGACGACGCTTCGCCCCGCGGACCCGGGGCGCGGCGAGGGCATCGTCCATCTCGCCCTGGATCTGCCCGACGTCGTCGCGGCGCAGGTCCGGGCCTGGGAGCTGGGGCAGCGCCTGTTCCTTCCCGGGCACGAGGCGGCGAAGCTGCTGTGGACGCTGCCCGTGGGCACGTTCCTGGACGGCCGGCTCGAGGCGTGGCGCGACATCCCCGGGATAGCCGAGCTCGATGCCGGATTGGCGGAGCTGATCACCACCGGTCGAGCAAGCTGGCCGGGCGGCCAGGGCCCTTTACAGAACTTTGTTGCCACGGCTGCCGGGCAACAGAGCTGGGCGGCCCTGTCTCGGCTGCTGAGGAAGACGGAGGTCGTCACATCCCTCAACGACCTCGTGCTGCTGTTCAAGTACGCCGCGACCGGCCGCGCCCGTCCGATCGCGCACGTGGCCGACCTCTACCGCCTGATGCGAGCCCTCTTCGCGAACACAGGTCCGGCGGACGCCAAGGAGCTGGTGGCGTGGATGAGTGCTCCGCTGGTGGTGCCCTCGGTGTTCACCGAGGGTTCCGGGCGGCGGCGCGGGCCCTCGCCGCCGGGGCCCCCGCAGAGTCCCCCCGAGCTGAAGCCGCCTGTTATCGACGTACTGGCTCCGAGGACCGCTGCCGCGCTCGCCCGGCTGGAGGCTGAGCTCGACGCCCGGGACGGGGACGACCGGACGAGCCGCCTGCGCATGATGGCAGCCGGCGTGGTCAACCGGGTCGTCGGGGTGGGGCGCCACCCCGGGGGGTCGCCCGAAGCCACCGTGATAAGCGCTTCCCCCGTGCTGGCTCCGGGTTCCGGCGCGGCTGTCGGCCGCGGCGTGATTCGCACCTTCCTGTTCGGGTCCCCGGTGCTCATCGATACAACGCAAGCGACCGCACGTCTTCGTGAGCAGCGTCGCCGCCTCGCCTCGGCGCTGGCACAGAGCCTGCCGGACCGCATTCGCGACCGACTGACGCACCTGGGTGTGGCACTGGAGGACCTGGTCCACTGGCACGACCTGCTGCCGTACGTGCAGCCGACTCCCAGCTACCTCGAGCCCGCGGGGCGCAGCGATCTTCTCCTCGTCCGGCAGCAGACGACCGGCTACCGCCGGGCCGAGATCGCGTATATCGAGAACATCCTGATCGGCGAGGAGCGCAACCGACAGCACGTCGACCGAACCGTCACGCGCACGGAGTTCTTCGAGTCCGTGGAGCGTGAGAGCGAGGTGGCCCGTGACCTCCAGAGCACCGACCGCGCCGAGTTGAGCAGGGAGGTCAGCAAGGTCGTCAGCGAGGATCTGCACCTCGAGGGCAGCGTGGAGGTGACCAGCCGAGGGCCGACGAAGATCGTGGCATCAGCCAGTGCCGCGATGGACAGGTCGACAGAGGAGGCTGCATCGACGGCGGAAGGCTATTCCCGGGAGACCATCGAGCGCGCCGTCAAGCGGACCCTCGAACGCATCACGAGGGAGACGCGGTCGCTGGTCGAGCGAGAGGTCACGGAGACCAACTCACATGGCTTCCACCGCGAGTCGGGTGAGCCGGACCACGTCGCCGGTGTCTACCAGTTCCTTGAGAGGGTCAGTCACGCCAAGATCTTCTGGTACGGGGAGCGCGAGCTTTATGACGTCATCATCCCGGAGCCGGCCGCGCTGATCTGGCAGCTGGCGATCACCCGACCCGAGATCCAGATCCCGGTGGAGGAGCCCGACCACGAGCTGTTCGAGTCGCTCACGCTCGAGAACATCGGTGACAAGCTCGAGAACGTGATCCGGAGCTTCCGGGTCACCGACATCCCGCCGCAGCCGGAGCCGACCCGGGTGGCGACCTTCACGTTCGCCGCCACTGGCGGCGGGGACGGCGCCCACCACGCCACGGCGAAGGACGTTCAGCTGCCGGACGGCTATGAGGTGACCGAGGCGACGTTCGTGGTGACGGCCGAGCAGGAGGGCGGCGACACGCCGAACGGCGGTGTCGCGGTGGGCGGCGAGGTGAAGATCTGGACTATCGCCTTGAGCGGGAACCAAGGGCAGACCAGTAAATTCTTCACCTTCCCGACCCACCTGCCCGGACCCACCGTGGCCGTCGCCTTCAACGCCGACAACTACTCCAGCATTGCCGGATCCGTCACCCTGAACCTGCAGCTGCTGGACTCCGCTCAACGGGACTGGGCGGCGACGGCGTTCGGACGGGTGGCGGAGCGCTATGAGCAACTGCGTCGCGAGTACGCCCAGGCGGTGATCCAAGCCGCCGCGAACCGGCCCGGGGAGACGATCAACCCGCCTACCGGAGCCAGGTCGGCACTGCAGCAGATCGTCCGGGCCGAGATTCAGCGTTCAGTCATCGACGTGATGCGCAACAGCCCCGTGGACTACGACATGATCGCGAGCTATCCCTACGCCAACCCCGACTTGTCGCATCCGACCATCGACTTTGCGCGTCGGGCGAGCGAGGTGCCGGAGGTGCAGTTCCTCCAGCAAGCGTTCGAGTGGGAGCACGCGGCATGGGTCCTCTACCCCTACTTCTGGGGACGGCGCAGCGAGTGGGGGCGGATGGTGGTGACCGGCCACTCCGACCCGGACTTCCTCGCCTTCCTCAACGCGGGGGCCGCGCGGGTCCAGGTGCCCGTGCGCCCGGGTTTCGAGGACCTGGTCAAGCACTATATGGAGACGGGCGAGGTGTACGCCGGCGACGGTCTGCCCAAGATCGGGGACCCGGGCTACGTCACGTTCATCGACGAACAGCTCACCTCGCTGGGTGCGCCCGGCGACGAGGTGGCCTGGCCGCCTGGCAACGTCCGCGAGTGGGACATCGTGGCCCCGACCTCGCTCGTCATGGTGCGCAGCACCACCTTGAGCGCCCTGCCGACCTGGAATCCCGATACCGGCGCGGAGACCTGAGCCTCCCGGCGCGGTTGCAGCGGGGCCACCGCAGCCGGGGGCGGTCAGCTTACGGCGGGATCGTCGTCGAGGGGGATGTCGTAGGCGTCCGCACCCGGCACGACGAGTTGGGTCGTTGTGGAGCGCCGTGCGCCTGTGGCGTTGTGGACGACCTCCAAGCCGACGAGGTACAGCCCGGCGCCCAGAGAGACCGAGGAACCTTCGCTGACCGAGCGCCGTCCGACGAGGACGTCAGCCATCGACGCCACCGCCCAGCGCAGCGTCCACTCCTCGCCGTGCCGGACGAGCTCGGTGGTCTGACCCGGTCGCAGCACCTGCGCCCGGAGGGCCGCCTCGCCTCGTTCGTCCTCCACTACGATCTCGGGCATCACGGTGTGCTCGCAGGCCGGCCACAGCCGGCGCGCATGGTGAGAGTCCTCCTCGCCGTCGTTTTCCTCGACCCTGATAACCCAGTAGGGCGACCAGAACCGCAACGCCTCGGTAGGCGGATCCGAGAGGTACACCAGGGGTGGCTCGTCGTTGTGCGGACCGGGCGCGCCCCCCTGCCGGTGGTGGTGCCCGCCCTCGTCGTCGTCCGCGTCGTGACGGTCGTCCGCCGGCCGCCAGTCGTACACCGGCACCGATCGGAACGCGCGCCATGGCCGGGTCCTGGACGAGAGCGAGGACACCATGCCGTCGGCACCGACCCGCAGCTCGACGTTCGCGCCGACGACCGGGGTCCGCTGCGAGCTGTCGCGGGACTTGGTCGGCAGCCACACGGTCCAGGTGCTGAGCCACTCCTCGGCAGGATCATCACGCCGGGGTGCCTGCCCGTCCGCGTGGGCTCTGAGCACTGGGCGGGTGACGCCTGGGCGCAACGAGTCGACCGGGAACGGAGCCAGCCGTCCCGATACCTGGGCCCCCTCGGTGCGCTCGGCGGCCGCGGCGTTCACCCGCAGCATGAAGCCGGCCGCTGCCGCACGCGCAGTGTCGGGCGACCGGACCACACCCAGTGTTGGCATCTCTCGTACGGGTGCGCCGCGCTCCCAGCGGAAGCACCCGGCCGGCAAGGACTCGAACCACGGTGATTCGGCGGGACCGGCTAGGGAAGCCAGTGCGGCCTGCAGGACGTCGGCACGGCCGTCCAACTCGTCGGAGGTGGCCAGCTCGTAGACGAGCACCTCGTCGGTCGCCATGTCAGTCCGTCCGGAGCCACGTCTGCGGAGGTCGCGGGGGGATGTACTGGGCGTTCTTGGCTCCCGGCAGCATGCGTGCCAGGAGAGGCAGGGAGCTCGGGTCCTCGTGAGGGAAGAAGAGCCCGTGCGCGAAGAGTGTGCCGCCCCACTCCCGGGTGTAGTACTCGGGGGCGGGGCACTCGACATCTTCAGGCAGGCTAATGCTGGGCTCCCCGTAGGCGATCTCGGTGCCGTTCCAGCCCGGCCCCCACGCGATGATGGTCATCCAGATCACCAGGTTGGTGCTCGGGAGCAGCGGTTTGGGAATCTGCCGGATGTCCTGCCAGACGTGGAAGAAGTCTCGGAAGAGGAACGAAGCAGGGTCGCGATCCAGTCGGTCCAGCAGGTCGGCCTTGTCGCCGAGAGGTTCGCTGCCATCGACGATGGCGAACTCGATGTTCTGATCGTAGATGCGTGCATCGATAAGTGGCTTCCCAGAGCCTCCGCGGCCGGCGAACTGCTTGCCCCCCGGCAGTATCGTGGCACCGGTCGCCGCAGTTCGTCCCCACCGCCAGTGCATGTGTCCGCCGTAGGGAAGTCCCGGGGTGAGCGGCTGGTTCTTGACGCCGTCGCGCAGCGAGTGGCTGCCCGGGAGGCTGGGGTGCGACCACTGGTGGACGTTGTCCCAGCCGACGTGCTTCCCGTGGTGCACGCCGCGCCCGCACACTTCGTACCGGACGGGTTTCTCGGCGCGCTTGAAGGTGAGCATTCCCGGACCACCGCGACCCCACAGGCCTGACCGCACGACGCCCAGCAGCCCGAGCTCCTCGTTGTCGGTGAAGATGCCGCACTGGTTACCGACCCCTCGGTCGTCGAAGCGCATATTGATACGGAACACGGCCTGGACCGCCGTGGGGTACCGCATCCGAGAGCTCTTCTCCTTGCGGACCGCGGAGGGGACGTTGAACGTCAACGTCGGGTAGAGCCGGGCGGCAGACAGCACGCCGCCGGGCTCGTGCGACGGGTCCTTGTTGTACGGCGTCAGGAGGAACGCCAGATCGAGGTCGATCTGCTGGCCCTGCTCCTGTAGCAGGTCAGGCATCCGGTAGCTGGCGGCCAGCTTCACGCGGGGCGCGTAGTAGCCCAAGGGGTCCGTGGTCCCGGTCGGCAGAGTGACCACCTCGGGAGCCGATACGACCTGGCAGTCACCGAGGCCGAAGACGTGGTAGTTCATGGCGTCGCTGCGGGGTCTGCGTAAGTCGTGGTCCGAGAAGGATGCGACCGCGATGCGCTCGACGCTGATCGAGTCTGCGAACCAGTGCCCGTCGTGCTTGATGTTTTTCAAGTGGAAGCCGGACTTCTGGTCCACGACCCCGGTCATGGCCCAACCGGTTCCGTTGGTGTGATCCTTGGTGAGATTACGAACAGCCGATGGCGACACCCAGGGAGTCTTGCCCAGGGCCGAACCAGGCGCAACAGAGGGCACAGGAGAGGCTGTGACGGACCAACGCGTGATTGGACGGCGGGATGAGGTTCCCCCGCTGCGCGGGAGGTGCTGATCAGGTGTGCACGACGGGTTGACGGGGTTTCAGGTTCGCTTGTTCGGCCGTCGCCTGCTCGGCCTAGTACTTCACTCGCCGAGCAGCCTCGGCTGACCGTGCGACAGCCGGGGCCGGGCCGGATCGCCCTGCCCGGCCCCGGCTGCTCGTCCGGACGGCTACGTCCACCGCATGCCGATCTGGGACAGTTGCTCCACTCGTTCCGGGGTCAGTGTCGCGGCTCGGGAGCGTTGGTTGCTCACCCATGCACCGAGATTCAGCGTGACGTTCCGCGGTTTCTGGTCCTCGTCGCCGTCCCCGCTGATGGTGATCGTTTCGATGTGCTTGCGCGGTACTCGAAGGTGTCCTTCCCGTTCGTGGAACTGTCGGGCGGCGGTGAGGTGCATCGCCCACTTGTCGGCCTGGCTGGTCCGCGGCTTTGGCTTCTCGTCCTCGTCGGCGGGTTCGATGCCGAGGACTTGCTCGCACATCCACTGCTGCACCGTTGTCAGCTTCTCCCAGCCGAGTCGCTGTGTCCGTACCCATCGTCCGAGGTCTTCGCCTTGGTGTACGACGACGCCGGGCTCGGTGGGCAGTTCGCCGCCGATCTCCTCCAGGTGTTGGCGGGTGAGGTGGAAGGCGCGTTGCCATTCCACGGGCCATGCCGGGCACCAGGAGGGGGCGATCGCATCGAGTTGTTAAGAGGTGAGTCTCTGGGGTGACTTGGGGCTTGAGGAACATCGGCGTCAGATCGTGCGCCTGTACGCTCCGTGACGATCTATCGCAGCGGCTGACTAGGATCACAGCCCACACACGCTCCTGGGGAGGGACAACGCGATGGAACTGGTACCGGGCGAGTACGAGTTCACCTGCGACGAATGCGACGGCGACGGGTCTGTGCAAGTTATTAGGGGCACCGACGACGATGAACCCGAGCTCGTCTGGGACAAGTGCGACGAGTGCCGCGGCGAAGGAACCGTCAGCTACGACGAGGAGGAGGCAGCAGAAGCCATCGAGGTTGGCCGCACACCGCTGCGCACGCCTTCCGCTACTTAGAGGTCGTTTTCTCCCGTTGTTTTATCCTGTGATGCGGATTTGGTTCTGTGATGTCGGATCGCGCCACGAGATGGTGGTCTCGCCGGTGAGGCG
>NZ_JBWKCY010000063.1:0-8761 GCF_056436245.1 Streptomyces sp. NPDC043812 | reverse complement strand
CGTTGTCAAGCAGTACATCGCGAACCAGCAGCGCCCCGTCTGACCGTCACCACCAAGGCGCAGAGCCTTCCGACGCTCCGCGCCTCCGGCCCAAGAATGGCCTTCACCCCCGCCCTGAAGGGCGGAGCACTGGCCAAGATCAGAGGTAGATCGCCAGGACAACTGGTCCGCCACCGGTCGTGGCCCCGGGGACCGCTCCGGTCGCGGGGGCAGTAATGGATTGTTCAGCGCCCACAACTCATCGTCCACGATCGACGGTAGAGTACCCACATTCCACGAACGGCCGAATCGTTACACCGGTTACGCCCCGCCGGCACACTTCAACAAGATCCCTGTTACGAGCTCTCAGCAATGAAAAAGGCAGTAGAGTTCCATCGTTTTCGGCGTCGAAACCCAGCCGAGGGGCCGGCCGGGAGCTTCCGCGCTGATTGTCAGCACATTTTCAGGTATGAGTGGATTGAGCTCGGGGGCGCATAGTGTTCCCTGAACCCGTACTGCTGTCAGCTATTCACGGCGATGCAGCACTCGGCGGATCTTGGAGAACACACGCTGCGTCAGTTCCTCGCCAATAGGGTGACCGCTGCGAGCTCGTTCACGTCGTCGATACGTCCATCTCCTGCGGGACAGTGCTGTGCCCTCGTCACCGTTTTCCTGTTTCTGAAGCAGCCGCCCCGTGCTGAACGAGCGCTGTACGGAGCAACCCCGGTTGCCCGGACCCGGCCCGGATTCGATCGTGGCCCCATGAACAGACCCAAGGTGGTTGTGCAACCACCGGACGCCCGTGGTCTGCGCAAGGTCACCATGGGCGGCGAGGCGGTGGGCAGCGCCTGGTCGTTGCAGGGGTTACGGAAGATCCTCCGTCGTCTCGGCTATCCGCAGGATCTCGATGTGGACGACCGGTCATCCATATGCTGGCTCGGGGGAGGCAACGGGACGTGGCCCGACCGCACATGGAAAAGGCGCGCGACGATCGTGTTCATGATGGCGGGCCTGCTCGGTTCCATGGCGCTGCTCGTCGTTGTCGGGAGTCCGGATGCCGTCGGGGCGCTGACTTTCGCAGGGCGTGTCACCGGACTGATGTTCGTCCTCGCGGGTTCCGTGCAGGGCCTGGCGGCTCTTGCAGTCCTCGATTACTGGGGGCAGCGGCAGTTGAGGATTTCCGGAGCGGTAGTTCTGCTCGGAACGATCATCGCACTGGGTACCGAAAGCCTGCTGCTGTTCATGTGGCTTCAGGAGACAGAGTTCACGCCCTATGTGCTGACCTATCTTCCGCTCTGGATATGGTCCCTGTGGGCAATCCAGATGCTCGTCCGGGAAAAGGCTTGGACTGGTGTGCCATATCCCAAGCAATTGGCAGCCGGCGTGACGGCAACAGCGCTTCTTGCCACGTTCAACCTCGCATATTCCACAATGTATCAGCCGTCTTCCGCTCCCGTCCTATTCGATCTGAAGGTGAAGTTCGGGACACCGCGGATGGATCCCGGGCGCCCGGTCATCCATCTCCCCGTGACCTTCGAGGCGCGGAACTCCGGAGAGGTTCCTGCTTATGTCATCGGTGATGGTTATGGCGTCTACGGTGTTGACGTCGAGCCCGTAAGCGATGGCAGCGGGCTCCTGGAGTGGAGAAAAGCCGTGAAGAGCAAATCGGGTGGATCCGATGTGGGGCGTTACGCCAAGTCTCCCACTCGGAGTGTGATAAGTGCGGCACGCTTCTACGGGCCGGGCAATTGGCTCGAGCCCGGTGAAGGATACGCCCGTGAAAAAGTGATTCAAATACCCAATTCGGTTCGGTTCGACACGATCGAGGCGCAGCTGAAGATGACTCTCATGAGGAAGGATCGCGGCAGGATCGACGAGGAATTCTCAGTCAAGCACTATTCGTGGGACAAGGATGAGGGGCCGTTCTATTGCCCTCCCGAAGAGTGCTATGACCATATCCTGAATCGAGGCAGAGTTCGCCACAACAACAACGTCATCAATGTGACTCGGCGGCCTCGGTATGTGACCTCGTACTACGGCTTGACAGGCTCGCCTGCGGACATCGAAGCGTATATTTTGTCCCATGCTCCCAAGAGCGTTCTCATTCTAGGCAAGGAGGCCGAGGACGAGGACAGGAGGGAAAGGAAGCGGTACGGGGTTGCGGTCACCGACGCCATGGCGGCCGTTCCTTTTGCCGAGTTGTTGAGCCAGGCAGGGTCCTGAATTATTCAGGGGAAATCGGTGACGGTAATCCGCGTGGTGGACGCCTCACGCTCGGGGGACTGGAGGCCGGCGCTGGCGTTGCGGGACGCGTCGAACGGGTGAAGAGTGGGTTTCGGGATCGCTTATGCATTGTTCTGTATTTCCTCCAGGCGGCCTCACGCTTCAGGGGGCCTGTCCGCAAACGGACGAAGCAGCACACGGCTCAGCACATCTGGAACCATCATGGTCAGAACCGCCCGGCGGCATCTCTTCCGCATGGTCGTCACATCCGGCTTGGCCACGTGTGCATTACTGACAGGGTCGGCGAACGCCGTGTCCGCGGCACACCTCCGCAACGGGGCCGCGACCGAGATGCACGCTCAGACGACACCGCCCCAGCCCACGCCCACGCCTACCCGCCCCACATCCACGCCTACCGGCCCCACATCCACGCCTCCCGGCCCCACACTCACGACCCCTACCGCGCCGACGTCGAGCGTCCCGTCCACGACGGACGGGACGTCAGAGTCTGGTCGGCCGTCAGATCCCGACGACCCGGCGAAACAACGTCAAGAGATTGAAGACGTAACGGCAAGCTTGAACAGTGAAGGGGAACGAGCGCCTGAGGAACTTCAGCCTGCGGTGGAACAGCTGAGTGCCACGCTCAAGGCGGTGGAGGAACCGGAAACGTCACCGCAGGAGCGGGAAGCGGTCATCAGCAGCATTCAGGAGGTGACCGGCGCTCTGACAGCGATCGATGCCCCCGAAACACCTCGCCAGCTGAGGCAGCAGCTGATCGGGGTCGTGCAGCAGGTGGCGTCGGCTCTGGACGTGAGCCAGGACTCCGGGGTGGCGCCCGAAGTGCGGACCGCCGTCATCTCGACTGTTAAACACGCAACTTCAGCTCTGAGTATGATCCGTGACCCGGAAACGCCGCTCGAGTTGCGCGAGCAGCTGACCCTGGTAGTGAAGCGGCTGACTGCCGCGATGGGGCAGCAGGCAGCTGACGCCCCAGTGGAGGGCCACGTCCAGGCCGTACTTGATGGGGGCCAGGTCGTGGGCCTCACGGTGGACACCATCTCTCATCCGCAGACGTCGCCGCAGCAACGGAAGAAGCTCACGCAGATCGCTGCGAAGGCGAGCTCATCGCTCGTGCGGCTGGGTGGCTCTTCGGAGTCGGGGGAGGACCGCGCCAAAGCTCATGGGCTCCTGAAAGACCAGACGGATCTGTTGAACAGGGAACAAGTGGAAGCCGTCGCTGCTCAGGACATACCGGACGTGCCTCTGGGCGAGGCGGCTGTCGTGTGCACCAATCGCATATTTGAGACCATCAGGGAGCGTGCTCTCAGCGTGAGACTCAGCAGTCTCCTTCCCCAGAAGTGGCAAGTCGATGGAGTCCAGGATTTCTGGAAATCGTGGGAATCGCAGAATGATGCCCTGGAAGTCCATGTTCAGCTGTTGACTGACGAAGACGACCATGCTCCGCTCGGCATTGCACAGCTCACTACTCGTCTTGCCGCACTCGTTCCGGCGGACCAGCTGTTCCAAATCCTCGGCGTGCCGGGGCTCCACTGCCTTCAGGCTGCTTGGCAACTTGACCGGCAGTCGGGGGTCACAGCGGGGGCTGGCTCGAGATGGCCAAGGACAAGAAGGGCGACGGCCAGTAGTGCTACGTGAGGTGGCCGTAGGACTGCCTGCCGGGCAGTCTGGGTGCAGGTGGGACGGGAGTGACCGCCGCGCCGGGACCATCAGCTTATTGCAGGTCATCTCATGTGGCGTCTCTATTCCGTACCGGAGATGGCTGGGATGTCGAGAAGGGCGAGGGAGGCGGTCTCCGCCGCCGTGGGGGTGACGCGGCTTGGGACGACGTATTCGATGCACGCCTGCGCGTCGGTGACCTCGTGGTGGTCACGCCGGAGAGCTCCGGCGTCGCGCAAGCAGCCGGTGGCGGTGGAGACGGTCACCTACGCGGGCGACGCCCGGCATGTGCCCGGCACGGCGACCGTCATGGTCGAGTTCGTCGGCTGACCAGGCTGACCAGGCTGACCGGTTTCCTGCGGGGCGTGGCCCGATCCGCGGCACGCGGATCTTCTCCAACATGGCGGTCCGTCCCCCTTCGCGAACCGGCGGCGGGCCGGTGCGGGCACCGGCCGCATGCTGATGTGCGCGGACGATGGTGGAGTCGACCGAGATGTCCCAGTCGACCTCCCCGGCCGCGTCGGCCTCAGCCTGGACCTGTTGAAGCAGGCCTTCCCGGGTCCCGTCGGCCGACCACATTCGGTGACGTTCTGACCACCCCAGAACTCTGCCGTCACCACACTCAACTGCCAAGCCCCACAACGAATCTCATTCTGAAATGATCAGTTAGGCCAGCCCCACAGGAAGGTGAACCGGCGCGTTCACCCAGCTGCGCGACTCGCCTCGAGGGTGACGACGACGGGCACTGTTCGCATCGGCGGCAGCGAAGGCACCCCTTTCGCCTCCATGGCGAACTGAGACCGCCCTGCATCGGACGACCCGTCCGGCGAGGCGTACAACCTTTGGCGAACTTCGGATGTCTTCTCGGTACGCATTACGGGCACTGCCCTCACCGCACTACCCCGACGGGGGAGGCCGCACATGATTCCATGCCTTCCGCGGCGGGCGGGGCGGCGTTGCCTGGCGCTCCCGGGCAGTTGCACCGGTCCGTGCTTCGGCGTCTCGCTGGGGAACCGACCGTGCACCTCCGGGCGAACAGGGCGTACGACTCCTCGATCTCGCACATGCAGCTCTGGTAGTCGAGCCGATAACCCCCCACGCACAATCCACCGCGGCTGAGCAGGACGCCGTTGGAATCCTAGGAGACCAAGGAGGTTCTCCTGTGCGTTACATCAGAAGAGCGGCCCTCACGGCCGCGGCACTCCTCACCCTCGGTGGCGGCGCCGTGTTTGCGGCCCCCGCCGCACAGGCCGCCGTGCCTTTTCCGTCCATCGGCTGGCAGCAGCGCAACACCGACTTCGACGGCAACGGTTTCGACGACGTGCTGACCGGCGCCCCGGGCGCCACGGTGACCGGCGCCGCGGGCGCCGGCTACGTCACCGTGCAGTACAGCTCGTCAAGCGGTCTCAGCACCACCAAGAAAAGCGTCCTCCACCAGAACATCTCGGGCGTCCCGGGCGGCGCTGAGGCCGGCGACGGCTTCGGGCGGGCTGTGGCATCCGGCGACCTGGACAACGACGGCTACGACGACGTCATCGTCGGCATCCCCGGAGAGGACCTGGCCGGGCTGTCCGACGCGGGCAGCGCCACCGTCTTCTGGGGCTCGCCGACCGGACTGCACGGGGCCGACAGCACCTGGCTGGAGAACCCCGATGGGCTGCGGGCCGGCGCGAACTTCGGCCGGGCGATCGAAGCGGCCCGGTACTTCGCCCCGGACCCGGCGGACCCGAACGCCAACCCGCGTGACTCGATCGCCGTCCTGGAGGACGACGCCCTGCTGTTCTTCACCGCCCAGCCCGGCGGGACGGCGCAGCAGCAGCTGAAGATGTCGGACCGCAGCATGCGGGCGCGGGACTTCTCGCCGATGGACACCGGCTTCGAGTTCCGCAACCTCAGCCACGGTAACTACAACGAGGACTCCTGGGCCGACCTGGCCATCTCCGGGGTCACCACCGGCGACCAGCCGGGCGTCGGCTCGGTGCAGGTGCTGCACGGCGCGCCGGACGTCGCCGGCCTCGGCGACGGCGGTACGTTCCCGGGCGGCCCGGCCATCGTCTCGGGCGACTGGGACGGCACTGGGCAGGACGACCTCGTCATCGGCGAAACAGGCGTGGGCTCGCCGCCGGGCGGCGGGATCACCCTCTACGCGGGCCGCGGCGACCTGTCCGGCCTCGAGCCGGAGCCGGTGCAGTACTGGACCCAGGACTCCTACGGCATCCCGGGTGTCGCGGAGGCGGGCGACCAGTGGGGCGCCGAACTGTCGGCCGGCGACACCGACGGCGACGGCCACCCGGACCTCGCCATCGGCGCACCCGGCGAGGACATCGGCAGCGTGTCCAACGCGGGCGCGGTGTGGGTGCTGCGCGGCGATCCGACCGGCTTCACCAACGTCGGGGTGAAGAGCTTCGACCAGCAGCTCGCCGACATCCCCGGCGTGGCGGAGACCTCGGACCGCTGGGGCGGTCAGGTCCGGCTGTTCGACGCCAACAAGGACGGCCTCTTCGGCCTGCTGGCGGCGGCACCGGGCGAGAACACCAACGACGGCTTCGTATGGGTGATCCCCGCCTCGTCGTCGGGGCTGGTCGCCAAGGGCACGTGGACCTACGACGGGGCACGCCTCGGGGCACCGGCGGCCAATGCGCAGTTCGGGGCGGCGATCGACGAGTAGCGGAAGCCTCGAGGAGGACTGGGAATTCACCGGGAATCAATGGCTGAAGGGCTTGCAGGGTCAAGGTGTTGCTTCCCTGCAAGTCCTTGGGAGACGGGATGGGACTCCTGGTTGCCGGCGCCCGTCGACTGCCTGTTCAAACGGAGTCGCTCGCGTGCGTCATCCACGCTCGGGCGAACCTCCGCGGCCCCACTGCCGAGCCGGAAAGGGCTTGGCAGTGGGGCGCGTTGGTGCGTGTGCCCCTGTCAATAGGGGCTACGGACGCGGCCTGCGGATCCGGGTCGGCCGGGTCAGCCGCTCAGTCCTTCGGCCGCTTTCTTGATGTCCTCGGCGAACGTACTGACCTCGGTGTAGACGCCCGGCTTGCCCGGGCGGGCGCAGCCCTCGCCCCAGCTGACGATGCCGACCTGGGTCCAGGCATCCGATTCGTCCTTGCGGAACATGGGGCCGCCGGAATCGCCCTGGCAGGTGTCGACACCGCCGGTGTCCAGGATGCCGGCGCAGAGCTCTTCGCCCGGCGTCAGCTGATCGCCGTACGCGTTCTGGCAGGTGGCGTCCTCGATGAACGGCACCTTGGCCTTGAGCAGGTAGCGCTGCTGGCTGCCGCCCTCCTTGTCCGCACCCCAGCCGGCTACGTCGAACTCGCCGTTGTTGAGCTTGTCGTCCGCTGCGATCGGCAGGGTCGGCAGGTCGATCGGCTTCTCGAGCTTGATCAGTGCCCAGTCCTTGCCCTTGCCGTTGTATCCGGGGGCCTGGAGGACCTCGGTGGACTTCACGCTGACCGCGTTGGGGTCCTCCAGGTCGACCACACCGGCTGTCGCGGTGATGCCGGTGTTGGGGCCGCTGCCGTCGACACAGTGGGCGGCGGTCAGCACGATGTCCTTGGCGTACAGCGAGCCGCCGCAGCCCATGGACAGCCGCACCATGAAGGGGAACTCACCCTGATCGGCCTTCGTACCGCCGACGACGGTCGGGCCCATCTCACCGCGTGGGGTCGGTTCGGAAGCGGCGTGGGCCGCGCCGGGCTGGAGGCTGAAGGCGGCGAGGGCGACGACACCGGCCGCGGTGGTGCGCTTGAGGTGCTTGAGGTGGTTCGTCAACAGACTTCCTCTCGTGGGGGGATACGCGTCCCGAACTCGGCCCACGAGAATCGGCGCACCATGCCGAGAAATGGCATGGCAGAACACCAGTGCGGCCGTTGGCCACGGCAGCAGGCAGTCGTGCGTCCGAACCCAGTGGGGGATGAGTTCGCAAAGCGCCTAGTGATTATGGGGAACAGCTGCGCAAGCATCAAGGGCATCGACGGCCCAACGCCCTTTCTGGCCTGTGTTGTTGCGCATCGCCACAACAGAGGATTGGCCGGTGGCCGGACGGGTAGGCGGCCGTGCTCCCACGCCGTTCCGGTGTCGGCACACGATGGGCGCAGCCCGTCCAGGCGGTGAGGCGACGGGCATGCAAGGTTACTGAACCGCCATCGCCACTGCCCATCCCATGAGCCGCGTGCATCGCTCACTCTCAGCAGCCCGTGACCACGACGACCAGCCTCCCGGCGAGCGCATGAAGGTGGCTTCGTTGACTTTCAGCAGGATCAGACACAAATTCCGTGAGGACACCTGTCAGGGGAGCGAGGGCTCGGAGTCGTCCCATTGCCATCCGGTTTCGGGGAACTGCTCGAGCAGAGCAGAGAACGAAGTTGCCTGGTGGACGGCGGACGACCAGTCCTGAGCGGAGACATCGAGCAGGACCAGAGCCGGGGGTTCCTGCCGAAAGTCGTAGGTGAGCATTTCGCGACTTCCGTCCCCGCCGATGACGACGCTCCCCGGGAATCGTTCCTGGAAGTCGCCGGCCTCATTGACTTCGATGAGCTCCGCCAGGGCATTGATCATCAGGAAGTCGTCCGCAGGAGGAACGAACCGAGCCATGCTCCCTTCGGTAGCCAGGATGTGTCGGTAGTCCTCGGGAAAACGGACTCCGAAGCGGCACTCGGCCTTCGCGATCTGGTCGTCGATCGAACTCATGAGGCCGTTCTATCTCTGATCTTGGCCTGTGCTCCGCCCTTCAGGGCGGGGGTGAAGGCCATTCTTGGGCCGGAGGCGCGGAGCGTCGGAAGGCTCTGCGTCTTGGTGGTGACGGTCAGACGGGGCGCTGCTGGTTCGCGATGTACTGCTTGACAACGGTCAGGGGTGCCCCGCCGCACGATCCGGCGAAGTAGGA
>NZ_JBWKCY010000062.1:0-8784 GCF_056436245.1 Streptomyces sp. NPDC043812 | reverse complement strand
CCACCAGTGGAGGACACGCCCCATGAGCAGCAACACGGCCGCCGAGCAGCAGACCAGCACCCTTGCCGGATTGGGTCGACTGGTCGAGTTCGACCCCCGCGCGCTGGAGATTGACCCGCGCAACGCCCGCAAGCAGAACCCGAAGCCCGACGCCGCCCTGTTGGCGTCCGTGGAGCGGATCGGCGTGCAGGAGCCGATCACCGTCCGGCCGCTCGGAGACGACCGGTACGGCGTGATCAAGGGACAGCGCCGCCTGTTGGCCGCGCAGGCCGCCGCGAAGAAGGCCGACGCGAAGGGCAAGCCGGTCCGTCCCATCCCGGCATTCGTCCGCGACGACCTCACCGACGCCGACGCCGAGGCACTGCTCCTGTCGCTGGTCGAGAACATTTAGCGCGCCCGCATGACGGACCGCGATCAGGTCAACGGCGCGGCCCAGCTCGAAATCATCGGCACCAGCGAGGCCGGACGCCGCCGCGCGGCCGCTGTGCTGGGCATGAAGCGCGACGCGCTCAAGTCCGCGAAGAAGGCCGCCGACCTGACCCCGGAAGGCTTGACCAGCGGAGCCCGGTACGGATTCGACCTCATGGAGCTTGCCGACCTCCAGGAAGTCGAGAGCGTGACCGGTGCCGCTTCCCGCCTGGCCACCGCGAAGCGCCGCGACGCCGACGACCCCAAGAACCGGCGCGGCAATTGGTCGCACGCCATGGCGAAGCTGCGGGAAGACCTTGCCGACGTGCGCAAGCGCGAGGCCGCAGTGAAGGCACTCACCGATTCCGGTGTGTCAGTGCTGGACCGGTACCGGAAGCAGGACGCCACCGAGCGGCCGTTGAGCGAGCTCACCAACGGACTCGGCGAGGACATCACGCCCGAGGCCCACGCCACGAAGTGCGAGGGACACGCGGCGCGGCTGGACGACGACGCCGAGCCGGTATGGCACTGCGCCGACCCCGCCCGCTACGGCCACAAGGTCCGGGGCGAGCAGGAGGACGCCCAGGCCAAGGAGGCCGCGCGCATCGAGCGGCGCAGGGTCATCGCGGGCAACCGGGCCGCGCGCGCCGCGCGGGAGGTGCGCAAGGAGTTCCTTGTGCAGCTGTGCAGCCGCAAGAGCCTTTCCGACGCCGCATGGCAGTTCGTTCTTTCCGCGATGCTCAACCAGACCCAGCCGTACCGCAGGCTGATCAACAAGAACGGCAAGAGCGCCGCCGCCGCCATGGCCGACGTAGCGCGGTTCGCGCGTGCTGCGGACCCCGAGGGCAAGGACGAGCCCGTTACGGAGCTGATTCAGCGCACGGGCAAGGCCAAGCGCCCGCAACTGCTCCTTGCACACGTCGCGGCCGCCTACGAGGCGGACATGACCGACAACGTATGGGAGCACCCGCACGGCACGCCCCACGAGTGGCTGACGTTCCTGGCCGCCGAGGGATACACCCTGGCGGACCAGGAGGCCGCGATGGTCGCCACGGCCGAGGGCCGCACCGAAGAGCGGGACCAGGACGGCGCCCAGGACCAGGAGGAGCCCGAGGAGCTGCCCGAGGCCGACGACGCCACGGACACGGCGCCGGAGCCCGCCGAGGAGCCGCAGGAGCCCACCGAGCAGGCCACGGAGACGGAGGCCGGGCAGGAGGCGCCGCAGGAGCCGGGCAGCGCCCCCGACGCGTCACCGGCCGCCGAAGAGGAGCAGCAGGCCACCGACGCGGAGGAAGCGCCGACCGCCGAGGAGGAGACGGCACCGCAGGAGTAGGGAGCGCGACGCGCCGGGGGGTGGATTCGTCCACCCCCCGGCCCCGGCCCCGGCCCCGTCCGGCCGCCCCGGCCGCCCCCGCCGGCCTGGCCGCCGAGCCCCCATGTCCCGATCACGCAGAGGAGTCCGCATGCCCCGCGCCGGATCCCAGTTCCGATTCCCCCTCGCCGCAGTGCTGGCCGCCGCCGAGCACGCCGCCGCCGCCGAGGAACACCGCAAGCCGTATGACGACCCCGAGGCCCGCCCAAGTCTGTGGTGGGTCAAGGACGACGGTGTGTATCTGATGAGCAGTGCCGCAGTGCGCGACGACGACCCCGAGGACGCCGCCCGCGTCGTCCACGCCCAAGGATGGGGACCAGGCACCGACGCCTACTCCCTACTCGGCGGGGATGACGCCCTGTTGGACGTTCTTCCGCTGGACGACCCCACGTTCCCCGTGCTGGACGTGCTGCGCGCCGCACTGGAGGACGGAGCGTCGCAGCTCATCTTCGAGTTCAGCGGCCCCGACCGCTTCCGCATCACGACCCAGTGACCCCCGCCCGACAGCGCGTGCAGGGCTGGCCCCCTGCCCCCGGCCCCAACCCGCAGCAACAGCAGAGGAGCAGCACCCCATGAGCAGGCAGCAGCACCGAGAAGCGACCGCAGTGCGCGTCACGTGCGGCGCGGCGCACGAGGTCTACGACGCGGTCATGCGCCCGCCGCACGAGAGCGGCCGGTACGTGTGCCCGCGATTCACCCTGGACGCTGTGTGCCAGTTGGCCGCCGACACCCAGGCCGCCGCCCGCAGCGCCTACGGAGTCCACACCGTCCACGTCATCGAATGCGGAGCGACTGCCGAGGACGGCACTCCGAGCGTGATCGTTCTTGGCATCCGGTGGGACGACGACGAGGACCCCGGGCAGCGAGTGACGGTCATTGCGCCCGGTGAAGACGGCCGGTACGCCCTCGGCGGGGGCGAATGGACGTGGGAAGTCGTCGCGGACGGTTGCAGGTGAGCGACTGACCGCGCGCAGAGAGAAGGGCCGGACGCGTCGCGTCCGGCCCTTCTGTCGTCTGTGTGGCGGTCCGGCGGTTGTCCGCCGAAGCGGACCGCTTTCGCGGCTGGCCCAACCGCCGGACCTTCCCAAACCACAACCCAGCGAAGGCCCCGAAGGGTCGGCGCAGGAGCTGCGTTCTGTCACCAGGATAGCGGCCGGCGCCGGTGTCCCTTGCCCGGTCACCCACCCCCACCGGAACGCCTTATCGTGCTAGAATTCTTTATGTCAGTCCGTTGGCCCGGACGACGCCCCGACCACCACCCGACGGAAGGCAGCCCCCATGACAGCGCAGACCGAAGGCCGCGACCCGCTGGCGGAGGCCGGTGTCAGTGAGGACGACATCGCCGAAGCCATGAGCCCCATCGCCCGGCAGATCATCCGCACGGCCCGCGACCTCGGCCGCGACCCGGAAGAGCTGCTGGTGACGGTGGAAGATGCGCTGGCCCCGCTGGCACTCGGCCGCCTGATCGCGCAGCGCGCAGGACTCACCGGAGCGGAGTTCCAGCAGACCGCCCAGCGCGTCACCGCGCACGCACTGGAGCAGGACGGACGCCCCGACCTCATTCCGCTGGCACACACGCTCACCCCCTGCCCCGAGTAGCCGCAGGGTGCGGGACGGGGCCCGCAGCCGCGTCCCGCACGCCGCCACGGCTGCGGCCGGCCGCAGCCCCTCCCCCTCGGACCGGAAGGTTCTGTTCATGACGCATGTCGCCATCACGCGCCCGCGGTTGCTGGTCATCCGCTGGTCCGTCAGCGACCAGAGCGGAACACAGCGCGGCGCATGGTCGATGCCCGCCGCCCCGTTCGGCACCCCCGCATGGCAACTGCCCACCGTGGCCGTGCACCTGGCACGCCTCCACCGCACCCAGGCGCCGCCCACCGTGACCGCGTTCGCCGGCCACCTGGCCGAGCGCGGCACGCGCCCCGTCCCCGTCCCGCTGGACCCCTACGGCTACGACCCGCTGCACGACGAGCGGGTGTCGTGCCTGATCGATGTGCACACCGAGCCCGCCCAGGGCGGCGAGCAGTGGCCGCGGTGCTCGCTGGTCACGCTGGAGCAGGAAACGGGCCGCTGTTCCTGGAGCCGGATCACGCGGCACCGCACCGCGTACGGAGTGATCGCCGCGACGCACACCGAAGTGACCGCCGAGGCCCAGCGGCTGGCAGACATCCAGCGCACCCGCCCGAGCGACGCCACCGCCGCCGCCCTTGCCCGGTGCGAGCAGGTACGCGACTGGACCGGGCGCGCCCACCGCGCAGTGAAGGCCGAGCAGACGCTCATACGGGCCGGACGCGCGCGCACCCCGCTCCCGCAGACGCGCCGATCGGTCGCGATCGCCCGAAGCTGAGACCACACCGGAACATATAATCGTGCTAGCATTTTTCACGTCGGAAGGGGTTGGCCCCCCGGACGGCACCCGGACCACCACCCAGCGAAGGAGCACCCGTGGAGCGCACCGACGAACTGCTTGCCCGTATCGAGGACGACCTTGCCGTCAGCCATGACGCCATGCGGTCGATCCCGGCGGACAGTGCCGAGGCCGCCGAAATCACCGACGGCGCGCAGCCGTTCGGCCAGGGCATCATCGACACGTACACCCGCAGTGAGGCACTCGCCGACGGCCTGCTGATCGCGGTCGACGACGCGATGTCGCGCGAGGCCGGAATCCTCATCCCCGTGGCGCTCAGCGCCGCCGCGCACGCCGACTGCGTCGCGTGGAGCGACGAGGACACCGAGCGCCAGACCCCGCAGGACGAGAGCGGCCGCCTGTGGGACGTGCTGTTCATGACCCGCGTGGCCATGCACCGGGCGCGCGGCCGGAGCGAATGCCGGGTGGAGCTGTACCGGGTCCCGCGCGACGGACAGAGCGAGGCGGCACGCCCGGTGACGCTGAAAGCCGTGCTCAGCGGCGGGGACGAAGGCGAGCCGGTGCTCGCCATCATGCAGCCGCATGAGGACTGACACCCCTCCGGCCGGTGCCGCACCCGTGCGGCACCGGCCCCCGGCCAGCCCCTCACCACCACCCCGGAGGCTCTCCATGCCTGCCCGCTGGACCACATCCACCGTCACCGACCAGGGCCCGCGCCGGCACATGGCCGACGCCGCCGACGCCTACCGCAACGCAACGGATCGGTTCGCATGGGCCATTGCCGACGGGATCGGCGACGACTACGAGCCGGCCGAGGCCGCGCAGCACGCCACCCACGCCGCCGTCAGGGCCGCCGTCCGCAGCGGCGCCGCATGCGGCATCGCGGCCGCCCGCACCGCACTCCAGGAGATGTACGACGGAGCGCCGCGGGGGCAGGAAGGGGACTGCGTCATGGTCTGCGCCGTCCAGGTGGACGACAGCGCCGGAGGCGGATTCGACATCGCATGGGTCGGCGACTGCCGCGCCTACGTCCTGCAGAACGGGACGCTGCACCAGGTGACCGAGGACCACACCCGCGGGCAGGAGATGCGCCGCAGCGCCCACGAGTGGACGCGCGAACTCGCCCCGGGCTTCGACCACATCGTCACCCGCAGCGTTCTGCTGGAGGGAGCGATCGCGTCCGTCCGGATCAGCGGCCCGGTGCAACGCCTGCTCCTGTGCAGCGACGGACTGTCGACGACCGTGCCCGCCGACACCATCGCCCGCATCCTTGCCGCCCCGCACCGGCCCCACACGATCAGCCGCACGCTGCTGGACACCGCACGGGCCGACCGCCGCGCACGCGACAACATCGCCGCGACCGTTCTCACTCCCCGCCCCGACCACGCCTGAGGAGAGCCATGGCCACGCCCGGCCCCGCACCGTCCGCGCCTCAGTACCTGCCCCGCACGACGGGCGGCCGCCACACCGTCGGCGACCGCATCCACCGCTACACGCTCAGCACGCACGGCAGTGCCGACGAAGCGCGCTGCGCCGCCCTGGTGCTCAACACCGACCCCGGAGCAGCGGCGCACGCCGTGCGCACGCTGGACCGCACACAGTCCGGGCCGGCCGCCGATGCCCGCCGCCTGCTGCGCCGCTACGGCTACCGCTGGAGCCTCAGCGAGCGCGCCGCCGTCAGCCTGCACGCGGTCCAGGACCTGAAGAAGGCCGAGCGCGCGGGACATCTGCGCATGGTGTGGACCCCCTTCGGCATGCCGTACTACGTGACGCCCGAGCGCTACCGCGAGCTGCCGATCACGGGCATCGACGACGACGGCGGGGCGACGCCGACCGCCCCGGCCGGCGAACTCGCCCGCACCACCACATGCGTGCAGCACCGTGCAGAAGGCCGGATGTGCCGGGCGTGCCGGCCCGTCGAGGGCTGGGAATGCGACGACGTCGACTGCGACGCCAACGCGGTCACGGCCGTCGACATGCGGCGGCTGTGCGAGCGGCATTGCACGGTCCCGCGCGCGGTCGATGCGTCCGGCCATCCGCTCCCGCCCTACGCCGAGCCGCGGTATCTCGTCGTCCGCTACCCCGACATGCACGTGCTCGTGAACGTCGCCCGCCCGCTTCCCGAAAGCGGCGACCACGTCGCCGACGCGGCCGTCTGGGGAGCCGTCCAGGCTCGCGCCGAAGCGGAGGCGCGAGCCATCCACCAGCCGGGACCGCGCACGCAACTGCGGTCCTTCTGGAGGAGGAAAGGGCAGATGCCCGACCCGATGTGGCTCGGCGTACTCGCCCTGCGGGGAACCGTGACCGGGCCATGGCCGCGCTGAACGTGGCACCCTCACCCATCCCACCAAAACACTCAATCGTGCTACAATTATTTACGTCAGAAGGGGTTGGCCCCCCGGACGGCACCCGGACCGCCATCCAGCGAAGGAGCAGCCGTGGCACGCCGCCTCATCACCCCTCCCGCACAGCCGCAGTACACCGCCCGCACATTCAGCGGCCGTCACGAGACGTTCGACCGGATCAACGGCTACGCACTCAGCGCGCACCGCACCGCCGACGACGCACAGCAGGCCGCGGACGAGCTCAACACTTCCCCGGCCGCTGCCATCGCCGCCGTGGAAACTCTGGACGCGTCGCAGACCGGCCCGGCCGCCACGGTTCGCCGCTATCTGCGCCGCTACGGTTACCGCTGGACCCTCACCGAGCGCGACGCGAACGAGCTGCACGGCCACTTCCGCCTGAAGGAACTCACCCGCAAGGCGCACCTGGTGATGGTGTGGAGCGCGCAGGGCATGCCCTTCTACACCACTCCCGAGCGTCACAGCGAGCTGCCGATCACGTTCGTGCACGACACGGGCGAGACCATCCCGACCGCCCCGTTCGCCGAACTCGGCCGCCGTGATGAGCGACTGGAGTCCATGCCGGACCACGTCCGGTACGCCCCGTGCGAGATGCACGGCATCCAGACCGGACGGTGCGCCATCTGCCGCCCGAAGGAAGCGTGGGAGTGCGACTACGGCACGTGCTGGGCGAACGCCGTCACCACGGTGACCGGCCGCCGGGCGTGCGAACTCCACGCCGACATGATCAGCCCCCGTTTCGCGAAGGCCGCCGCTCTCGGCGCCTGACCCCCTTCCGCTCCCCGCTGGTGCCGCGCCCCGCGCGCGGCACCAGCCCCGAACCGGCAGAAGGGACAGCCGATGTTCACCCCGATCATCTGCGGCACGTGCGGCCGCGGCCGCTACCGGCCGGCCGACGGCGACCTGTACGCGTGCACCACGTGCGGGCAGGAGCTCAGCCGCTCGGATTTCGTGCTGGACCCCGACGAGGAGCTGACGTGCCACCAGGGCACCATGCACACCCGCATACGGGAGTCCGTATCCGGTCTGTACGAAGTGAGGCCCACGCACCGCGTCCAGGGTGACTACGTCCGCGCAACCCTGTGGCGCGCACTGCACAGGCAGGACGTGTTCAGCAGCACGGACGAGGTCAACGCCGCCAACCGCCTGAAGTTCGACGCACATCTGCCGGACGAAGGCCCCTGGTTTCTGGACGTCGCCGAGCTGCGCACGCTCGTGATCACGCTGCGCTGGCGCCGCACCGCGGCCGCCGTCGTCGATCCCCGCCACGAGGCGATCACGACGGCCATCGTCGCCACCTACGCGCGCGCCACTGGTGGCCCTGACACCCGATGACCCCACCCCGGGGGTGCGGACACCGCCCGCCGCACCCCCGGGCCCGGCACGAGGAGTACCGCATGGCCGCCACCTCCGTCCGCACATTCGCCGCCGCCCTCGCCGCACAGCTGACCACCCCCGACAACCCATGGCGCAGCGAGCCCGATACGCGCTGGAACGGCGCCCATCTGCTGTCCAGCGAGAAGGGACACGAGATCGCGCTCATCCCTCGCGGCGCGAGCATCACCGCCCGCGCTCTTCTTCCCGGAAGGCACGGCGCGCAGGAGATCACCATGCAGGCGCGCAGCGCGGCCTACGTGGGCCGACACATCCGTCAGCGCCTCATGCCCCGGTACGAGAGCGCGCGAGCCGCGCAGTTGCGGCAGCACGACGCCGCCACCGCCGAGGAGAGCGCCCGCAGCTGCGCCGCGCGCCGCATCGCCACCGCACTCGGAGCCGACCGCATCCCAAGCGAGCTCGGCGCCCCGGTCCGCGTCACCCCCCACGCACACCGCCGGGTGACCACCGTGCGCAGCAACCGGTACGGCCACACCCCGCACACCGTGCACGCCGACATCGAGGACCACGCATCTGCGGTCGACCTCACGGTCCGCGGACTCACCAGCGACCAGGCCGCCGCCCTCTGCACCCTGATTCACCGCCTGACCCTCCCACGCCCGGCCGGTCGAGCGGCCGCGGCATGACCCGAACTCCACGCAGCACACCAGGAACCGGAGGCACAGACATGACCCACACCGAGCGTCCCCTGCCGGACACGACCACCCTGGCACCCGCCGTAGCCGCTCTCCTCGGCGCCGGCTGGAGCGCAGTGCCCGACGCCGAGCGCGGGTACGAACGCACCTGCGAACTGCGGCACACCGACGGCCGCGCCATCCGTCTCTCCGTCACCGTCTACGACACGGGCAGCGCCTACGGTCGCCTGCGCGCCACAGGGC
>NZ_JBWKCY010000061.1:0-9299 GCF_056436245.1 Streptomyces sp. NPDC043812 | reverse complement strand
GAACCAATCAGTCCAACAGCCCCTTCAGCACCACACCACGGCACATCAGAAAACAAGCGATAGATGGGCATTAGAGATGAAAACGACCTCTAAGGCGGTGTCTGAGATGTTCCTCAATCGTCGGAGGGAGAAGCGGCGGGCGCGTCCATAGGCGAGACGGCGACTGGCAGACTGAGGGAGTTGATCCTCTTCTGCAGTGAGTTCGCATGCCGCAGTCCCGTGAAGCGATTTTGAGATGGGTCGTGGCGATCTGACGGATGCGCAGTGGCAGCGGCTGGAACCGCTGTTGCCGCCGATACCGAAGATGAGCGGCCTCCGCGGGACCGTCGACAGGTCTTCGACGCGATCTGGTGCGGTCTCGGACTGACTCGCCGTGGCCAGACTTACCCGAGCGGTACGGGCCGTGGGAAACCGCGTACTCAGTCTTCCTGCGGTGGCAGATCGACGGAACCTGGACCCATGTCATGAGGGAACTACAGGTCAAGGCCGATGCGGCTGGGCGTATCGAGTAGGAGGTGTCGGTCGACTCGACCATCTGCCGGGCGCCAAATCCGCAGCTACCTATGTAAACGGCGGATCCCGCACACCATCCCGGAGAAGCGTGACCGGGCCGGACCGCACCCGCCGGGGATCCGCCGGAGGCGACCTCCCGGTCGCCGCCACCTTTGCTCGACGCCTGGCCTGAGCGAGTGGCGGCATTCCGCGAGACGGTCGCCCGGTCAGCCCAGTGACCGTGCCCTGAGTACGGGCCCGTCGTTGGCGTGGGCGGGTGGACACCGCTTGTCCGGCATTCATCGCGTTGGGCTCCGGACGGGCGACCCTTGCGAGGCCCCGGGCTGCACTGCTGCCGCAGTGGCAGGCCGGGGCATCCGCTTGATCACGCGGAAGAGAGGTAAGGCGAGCGCACGCCCCGCCGACAACTACATCCACGTCTATATCCCTACGGCGGCGGTCGTGCCGCCCCACCGGCGCCCTGTCCGGCGACATCCTTCGCTACGCCGTCGGTCGCCCCGCCGACCTCGGCAGGGATCGCGAGCGGAGGCGCCATCACGCGGAAGCGGTGTCAATCCCCCTGCTTGGGCACCTCGGCAATGTATGCGTCAAGGGCATTCATCGCTTGGGCCCCGTTCGGCTGTGCTGCCTCAGGAACTGATTCCGACGGCCCACCCGTGCTCGTAGTCGAGTCGCGAGGCGTCGACCTCTCCAGGAACCGCAGCAGTTCGACAGGGAAGGGCAGGACGAGTGTGGAGTTCTTCTCCGCAGCGACCGCCACCACAGTTTGCAGCAGGCGCAGTTGCAGCGCGGCGGGCTGGTCGGCCATGGCGGCTGCTGCCTCTGCGAGCTTCTTGGAAGCCTGCAGTTCGGCATCGGCGTTGATGACGCGGGCCCGTCGTTCGCGATCGGCTTCCGCCTGGCGGGCCATCGAGCGTTTCATCGTCTCCGGAAGTGAGACGTCCTTGATCTCCACCCGGTCGATGGTCACGCCCCACTCGACGGCTGGGCTGTCCATCATCAGCTCCAGGCCCTGATTGAGTTTCTCCCGGTTGGAGAGCAGGTCATCGAGTTCGCTCTTGCCCAGGATCGAGCGCAGTGAGGTCTGAGCCATCTGGGAAACGGCGAAGCGGTAGTCCTCCACGCGGATGATGGCATCGGCCGGAGCGACAACCTTGAAGTAGATGACAGCGTCGACCCGGACCGTGACGTTGTCCCTGGTAATCCCGTCCTGGGCCGGAACGGGCATCGTCACGATCTGCATGTTCACCTTGTGCATCCGGTCCACCCCGGGGACGATCATGGCGAATCCGGGCCCGCGGATCGCTCCTCGCAGCTTGCCGAAGCGGAGAACCACTCCGCGCTCGTATTGCTTTACCACGCGAGCAGCAGCCGCCACGTACACCACCGCAGCCGTTCCAACAACGGCCAACGTCGTCATGATTGTCTCGAGCATGACGCTGCCCTCCTTCAAAAGGACTGCTCCCGTTAGCGTTCCCGTTTTACCTGTACTTGACCCTTTCGGCGGTGTTCTCCCCCGGACACCTCTCGAACCAGCTGCCGCGTCTCGAACGGAAACGCCAGGTACGTGGTCAGCACACTGCACAATCAGGCTCCGCCGAGACGCTGCACATTTACGCAGGTCAGTGAAGGTTTCACGCCTCGGACAGTTGTCCACGGGGGTGCTTTGTCCCGTTCGGGGACACCCCGGCGCGCGGTGGCGACCCGGCCCCGGCGCTGCGGGGGCAAGAGCCCCCAGGGACAGTCGGCCTCCTGCCCGCGGCCCAAGGCTAGAAGGCCGAGTCGACGCAGCCGATGCCGGTTCCCGGCAAAGATGAACACGAATTGGCTGCAGCAGAGTCCTGCATGCCGACGCGCATGCCTGTTTCGGTGCTCACACTCACGACGCGGCTTGTGGCCAGTCGAGGAGGCGGGCTCCGATGACCGCAGTCTGGAGCGTGTAGCGGTGCACGGGGTCTGCGGGGTTTGCACCGGTGAGCCGGTGGATGCGCTCGAGGCGGTAGGTGAGGGCGCGGACGCTGAGGTTGAGGCGGCGTGCCGCCTCGGCTGAGACACAGCCCGCGTCGAAGTACGCGGTGAGGGTGTCTAGCAACGGGCCGGGCCCTCCCCGGCTGCCCTTGAGGGGGCCGAGCACGTTGGTGACGAGGTCTGTCATTGCGGCACGATCACGTGTGAGAACTGGGTAGACGAGAAGGTCCGCTGCGCGCAGGACGGAGTCGTCGAGGTGCATGCGCTCGGCCAGGTCGAAGGCGTTGAGTGCCTCTTCGTACGAGTGGACCACGCCGCCCGGGCCCGGATGGGGGCGCCCGATCGCGACCTGGCCTCCGTCGGTGGCTGCGTGGGCGTGCTTGGCGAAAAAGGCGAGGATCTCGTCCTGGTCGCCAGGGGCGATGCAGACGAGGCGGCCGTCCTTGGTGGTGAGGAGGATGCGCCGATCTCCGTAACGGGCGAAGACTGCCTGCTCCACCCTGCGCAGGACGGCGCCGGTCTCGTCGTATGACGCGGAGTGGCCGGCCACAGCAACGGCGTGGGCATGGGAGAGGCGAAGCCCGAAACGTTCGGCCCGTTCGGCAAGGCGGCCCAGGTCGCTGCGCCCGTAGAGCAGGTCGTCGATGAATTCGCGGCGGGCCGCTTCCTCCTGGCGTACGGCGAGGCGCTGGGCCCGTTCGTACCCCTCGGAGAAGGCATCAATGGCCTGCTCGACAGCAGCCAGAACACTGTCAGCAGCGCGTCCGGGCCAATCGGCCCGGGTGGCGGCGAGGTGCTGGACGACCAGGGCTCGCAGGCTATGTCCTGCTTCCGCCGCACGTTCGCCGAGGGCGCGGCGGGACTGCAGTTCGTCACGGGTCAGGCGGCGGCCGGTCGTGGCGACCTCGGAGAGGATTTGTGTGTAGCCCGCCAGGTAGTCCTCTGGCACCTCGTGCTCCGCCACGCGTCCCCCTGATCCTTGATGCTGCGCTGACGCAATCTTGATGCAACGGTCATCAGGGTGGCAGATCACCGGGAAGCTGCGGTCGGCAGCCGTCTGGGCGGGCTTGCTGCCTGCGGTTAGGGTGTCAGCAACGCGTCGAGAAGACGCGCGGTGTGCCGGGAAGTCTGGTCGGCGTCCTAGGGGCCGTGTGCCCGTACGTCGATGCCCCGGAGGTCCCCGGATGGCCGCTGCCCCTCGTGAACGTTCCCCCTTCCTCGGCCTGCTGCCGTGGCCGGAGCGTCAAGCTGTGGCCCAGGCGCTGCGAACCGAGACGGTCGGCGGCCTCGTACTGCTGGCCGCAGCCGTGGTCGCGCTGGTGTGGGCGAACACGCCCTGGAGCGACACCTACGAGCAGATCCGCGACTTCCACTTCGGCATTCCGGTGCTCGGGCTGGACCTGTCGGTGGGCCACTGGACCGCCGACGGTCTCCTGGCGATCTTCTTCCTGGTCGCCGGGATCGAGCTGAAGCGTGAGCTCGTGCTCGGCGAGCTGCGCACCCCGGCCACGGCGGCCCTGCCCGTCGTCGCTGCACTCTTCGGCATGGTGGTCCCCGCCGCGCTGTATGCCGCCATCGCTGCAGCGGGTGGCGGCAGCCTGGACGGCTGGGCAGTGCCGATGGCCACCGACATCGCCTTCGCGCTCGCCGTCCTTGCCGTCCTCAGTACCCATCTGCCCTCCGCCATGCGGGCCTTCCTCCTCACCCTTGCCGTCGTGGACGACCTGGGCGCGATCCTGATCATCGCGATCTTCTTCACCAGCGACCTGAACCTCGCGGCCCTGGGCGGGGCCGTGGCCGGACTGGTCGTCTTCTGGGTGCTCCAGCGCTACCGCGTGCGCGGCTGGTGGTGGTACGTCCCGCTCGGCGTCACGATCTGGGCCCTGATGTACAACGGCGGCGTCCACGCGACCGTCGCCGGCGTGGCAATGGGTCTGATCCTGCGCACCGCACGCGACAAGAACGAGACCGCGTCGCCCGGCGAGCGCACCTCCCACGTCCTGCACCCCATCTCGGCAGGTGTAGCCGTTCCGCTGTTCGCCCTGTTCGCCGCCGGCGTCGCCGTCTCACTCCCGTCCCTGGGCGACGTGTTCACACAGCCGGAGCCGCTCGGGGTGGTGCTGGGTCTCGTCGTCGGAAAGACGGTGGGGATCTTCGCCGCTACCTACCTGGCCGCCCGTTTCACCCGGGCCCGCATCAACCCGGACCTGGCCTGGGCGGACGTGTTCGCGCTCGCGGTCCTGGCCGGGATCGGCTTCACCGTCGCCCTGCTGATCGGCGAGCTCGCCTTCCCCGACCCGGCCGCCGCCGAGCACATCAAGGCCGCTGTCCTCGTCGGTTCACTGATTGCCGCCGTCCTGGCCGCGCTGCTCGTCAAACGCCGCAACGCCATCTACCGCCGCCTGTACGAGGAGGAGATGCGCGACGAGGATGCCGACGGCGTCCCCGACATCTATCAGCAGACCAGCCCGGGGAGCGACAGTGCCGGGACCGGACAGTGAGAGGCCAGTCATGCGCGCACGGGATCTCGCCGAGCCCTACCCCTACGTGACCACCGACGACCAGGCCGTGGACGCGGCCAGAATGCTGGCCGAGCACTCACTGCCCGCGCTGTTGGTCCTCGACGCCGACGGACTGCCGAACGCCATCGTGCCCGGCTCACAACTCGTCCGACAGCTCATGCCCCCATACATCCTCGAGGCCCCGCTGCTCGCGGCCGTCGTCGACGACCGGCAGGAAGTCGCCGATGTGGCGGAACGGCTCGCCGGGCTCACGGTCGCCGAATGGGCGCCCCACCGCCTCTACCCGCCGCCCACGGTCGGACCCGACACCCGCCCGATGGAAGTGGCTGCCCTCATGGCCCGCACCCACAGTCCTTTGGTTGCCGTCATCGAACGCGACGCCGGCCGCGTACGCCTCCTCGGCACCGTGACAGCCGCGCGCCTCATGCAGCACTTCATCGAGACATCGTGAACACCGCAGCATCGGTGATGACGGTGGCCATTGTGGCTGTCGCACTGGTGATCAGGACCGCGATCGCCGAGATACGGCAGCCCGGCAGCGCACGCAAACAATGGGCCTTCGTCACCAACGCCCCTGCGATGGCTGCAGGAGCAGTGAGCGCCGTCTTCCTCAGCGTCATCGGTTGGCAGTCGACCGGGGGCGGTGCCGTGGCCTGGGCGCTGCTCGCGGGAGTGCACGTCGCGTACATCGTGACCCAACGCCCGCAGTGAGAATGAACCGCCGAACGGTGAACTTTCAGCGCGGCCGGTCAGGACCTCGCGCTGCCGGGCACGATCACCTCGGTCAGTCGGGCAGCCCCGCTTCGAGCCCCGTCCAGTGTCCTGGCACGCGAAGTGCGACGATCACCGATGTCGGACGTTTGTGAGCATCTCCGCGGCGTTCGCGTCGTATCGGTGTACGTCATGGATCAACGGCGTGGTGACGCCGAACTCAGCTGTGACGAGGTCCCCTGTGTGCTGAAGCGGCCCTTACTGAGTGGCTTGTTCGCCGGCCTGCGGCGTTGAAGACACTGGCGCTGACTCGGTGCTGATGGTCGGCGATGGCGCAGGCCATGGGTATTCCGCCGATGGGGGACTCCAAGGCTCCGGGCGCGACGGAGCGGCAAAGGGTCCGACCCGGTTCTCCATCATGATCATCATGATCACGGCGAAGGCAATGCTGATGATGATGAGCGCCAGCCCGACGGGGTTGTTCGCGTTGTAGACATACCGGCTGGTTCCCCACTTGCTGCGCTTGAAGACGGGTTCGTAGTCGTCGTTCACGGGAGAACTCCTCAAGTGGGGGCGGAGGGGTGTACCCGGCGGGCGATGCCCCTCTCCTGCTGCTCCGGGCAGAGCACGGCGGAGGACCGCTCAGTCGATTACGCCCCTCGGGCCGCTGGCGATCGTCAATGTGATCACACACGGCCGACACAGGACTTGTCTGTACGAGCCAGGTGCGCCGCAGCGGGCCTTCCCGGCACTCTGTGAGGCGAACGTACAGGTGTCCAGCTCGACCACGACATGCACCTGACGGGCACTCATCGCTCCCACAACCTGCGGGATTCCGGCAATCCCTGCCTGCGTCGCTTCCCGTGAGGTTCTTCGGCGAACGCTCCAGGGCCACGCGTCCCTACATCTACCGCGTCACCGGGCCACTTGGACATCGCGGAGCTGTACCGGCAACACCGTGCCGGTAACGGCCGGCCCGCATGGGAGCTTCGGGCGCTCGGCCAGGGCTGGGCCGACCCAGGCCGAATACGACCGCGCGTACACCGGCCGGTCGGCGTCGCCGGGGACCGCGCCGAGGTAGGTGTGGCCGGTCATGTGGCACCAGGCGGGCAGCTCATGAGGGGCGGCGGGGTCTGTGGCGATGACGTGGACGACCGTGCCCGCATCGGCGCCGGCGATGCGGGCATGCAGCCTCAGCAGGAGGGTGACGCACAGCAGGCTGGTGCCGTCGAAGGTGACGTCCGCCGACGGTGCGGGGGTCTCGGTCATCGGGGCAGGGTTAGGGTGACGCCACAGGCGGCGGGGCAGCTCGCCCTCCTCGAAGGCGCGGACCTCGTTCAGGGTCCAGCCGTCGGCAAGGGGATCGACCAGCTCGCGCGGGAAGAAGTGGACCGGGAAACCGACGTGCTCGAAGATGTCGTCGCCGTGCGCGGTGCCCGCACCGTAGTGGGTGTCGCCGGTGTGCCGAACGGTGTAGACGAACACGCCCCGCCGGGCCGCAGGACACGGCGGACCTCGCCGACCAGGGCGTCGATCTCCTTCGTCGACAGCGCCATGCACAGCAGCATGTGCGCGAAGACCGCGTCCACCGAGGCGTCCGGCAGCGGCAGGAGCTCGCGAACGTCGTGCACCGCGGTGTCACCCGCGCATCGGCTCCCCGGGGCGGGCGACGTCGCGCAGCTGCTTCAGCCCGATGGGGCTGAAGTCGGTTGCTTGGACGGTGAAGCCTTCGCGGGCGAAGAACAGCGCGTCCCGGCCTGCCCGGCCCCCAGCTTCAGCACGTCCTGGGCCCCCGCCGTCCTGAACACGGCGGCGGCGTGGACCGCGGACCCGGACGGCTCCGCGCGGGCTTTTTCCGATCCTGCTCCGGGAGAGGATCGTTTGTGAGAACGACGAAGGACCCCGGCGGTCGGCCGGGGTCCTCTCGGGTTTTGCGGGTGGGTCAGTGGCTGGAGAGTTCGCCGGTGAGCTTGCCGTGGAGGTCGGCGCTGGGGTCGTTCAGGCCGATGATCTCGACGCTCTTGCCGCGCTGGGCGTACTTGGTCTCGATCGCGTCCAGGGCGGCCACCGAGGAGGCGTCCCAGATGTGGGCGGCGCTCAGGTCGATGACGACCTTGTCGGGGTCGGTGGCGTAGCTGAACTGGCCGACGAGGTCGTTGGAGGAGGCGAAGAACAGCTCGCCGGTCACGGAGTACACGACGCTGGTGCCGTCGGGGTCGGTGACGGCGGTGACGTTGGCGAGGTGGGCGACGCGCTTGGCGAAAATGACCATCGCGGTGATGGAGCCGACCACGACGCCGATGGCGAGGTTGTCGGTGGCGACCACGCACATCACGGTGATGACCATGACGGCGATCTCGCCGGCAGGCATCCGCTTGAGGGTCTTGGGCGCGATGGAGTGCCAGTCGAAGGTCGCGAACGACACCATGACCATGACGGCGACCAGCGCCGCCATCGGGATGTCGGAGACGACCGGCCCGAAGACGATGCACAGCACCATCAGGAACGCGCCCGCGAAAAACGTCGACAGACGCGTACGGGCCCCGGACACCTTCACGTTGATCATCGTCTGGCCGATCATCGCGCAGCCGCCCATGCCGCCGAAGAAGCCCGTGACGATGTTGGCGATGCCCTGACCGATGGACTCGCGGGTCTTGTCGGAGCGGGTGTCGGTGATGTCGTCGACGAGCTTGGCCGTCATCAGCGACTCCATCAGACCGACGAGCGCCATGGCGAAGGCGTAGGGCGCGATCGTGGTGAGGGTGTCCAGGGAGAACGGCACGTCCGGCAGGCCCGGCACGGGCAGCGAGGACGGCAACTCGCCCTTGTCGCCCACGGTCGGCACGGCGATCCCGGCCGCGACTGTGATGACGGTGAGGATGAGGATGGAGACCAGCGGGGCCGGAATCACCGTGGTGACCTTCGGGAAGAACACCATGAGCGCCAGACCGGCCGCGATCAGCGGATAGACGGGCCAGGGCACGTCGTGCATCTCGGGGACCTGGGCCATGAAGATCAGGATTGCGAGGGCGTTGACGAAGCCGACCATCACCGAGCGCGGCACGAATCGCATCAGCTTCGAGTTCAGCGGCCGCTGTCACCGGGGGCGAGCAGGCTGGTGAGTTCGGCGATGGCCTCCGGGCTGGGTTTGAAGTAGCGGCGGACGTTCTCCGGCTTCTTGTGCCGGGACTTCGCCATCAGCATCAGCAGACTCGCCCCCGCCTCTGCGAGGTGGGCCAGGGTGCAGTGGCGCCACTCGTTCAGGTCCCAGCCCGTGCCCGGCCCGCGCACGGCGGTGTGCTCGTCCAGCAGTGCGCGGGCCTGCCCGTACGACAGTCGGGCGAAGCCGGTGTCCGGGCAGATGTCCCGGGGGCTGACGGCCTTCCCTGGGCCGGGGTGGCGGTGGGTGACGAACACCGGCCCGCGGGTGCGGCCATTGAGCAGCCGGGTGGTGCCGGCGTCCCACAGGAGAATGCGACGGCACCGCATTCTTAGACGTCATCTCATTTGGCTATCTCGGTAGAGTGTTGTTCATGGTGGGAATCGTTGAGCGGTTGGTGCCGGACGAGTTGTGGGGGTTGTTCC
>NZ_JBWKCY010000060.1:0-10757 GCF_056436245.1 Streptomyces sp. NPDC043812 | reverse complement strand
TGCCGTTGGCGCCCTTGCCCCACAGGAAGGGCAGCACCTGCGCGCCGACGTCCCCGGTGATGGAGTAGCCCAGTAGCAGGTGCAGGAAGTCGATCTCTCTGGCTCGGGAGCGGCCGTGGCTGCCCAGGAAGGCCTCCAGCTCCGGGGATGCCGAGCCGGTCGATGGCGTACGCAACCGTCGGCACGGCGTCACTGGCGAGCTGGGGCGTGGCCGTTCCCGGGACCGGGCCGCACCTGTGGGTCTTCGCCATCACGGTCTGAGACCGTCCCGCCGCTGGCTCCCCGGCTGCGGTCCGGCCCAACGGCGGGACAGGGGCTGCCATATGTGGGTCTTCGGGTTTGAGCGGTGCGAAGGTGCCCGTGGGCTCAGATCCCGCTCGGGATGAAAGCACCACCCTCGGCGGCGGCCTTCCTCGCAGCGGCGGCGCGGTTGACGACGGCGTCACGGTAGTGCTCCGCCTTCTTCCCGGTGCCGTTGTACCTCTTGATGGCCTCGGGCCAGCTCATCCCGGCCCGATGCTTTTCGAAGAGCCAGAACACGGCCAGGTGGATCCAGAATGCGTAGTCCTCGTTGCGTGGCGTGCCGCCGGCTGCGGTGAAGAAGGCTTTGATTACGCCGTTGAAACCGACGGAGCCTGCTGGCTTGTACCCCCAGATGAACGCTTCCCAGTTCTGCTGGGACTCCCCCTGCAAGGTCACGAGCCGAGCGTCTTCAGCTGCTGTCCTGGACGTCTTCTTGGTCAGTTGCTGCAGCTCACGTTGCGCGGCTGCCAAATCCGTCCGGAGGTCAGGGAGCGCGAACGCCACAATGTCGGGGTGCTCGGCCTCCAGGAAGGTGAGCAGAGCCAGACCCGAGGAATCGATGACCTGCGCCAGGTTGAAGCGGGTCGTCCTCGACGTCGGGTGAGCCGTGGGGGCTTCCATGTAGCGTCCCGCGGTTCCCAGCTGGCTTTCCTGGAAGAGCATCGACTTGAACAGGTTGGGGTCGAGTGCGTCCCCGCCCTTCAAGCCATGGGCTGCGTTCGCCGCGTCGACCTCGTCCTTGATGATTTTGTCGAAGCGGTTGAACATCGTCTCCTGGATGAGTCTGCGGTTGAGCAGCGCGCGTCGTTTCGCGAGAGCGTCCTTACGACGCTCGTGCTCCACTTCGAATTTCGCCGCAGCCGCAGGCGACTTGTGCTTGTCCTTCTCAGCCTCCCAAGCCGCGAGAGCCTCTTCTCCCTTGGCAACCGTGGCTACCTGCTCGGCCACGCCGCTGCTGTAGGGGTCAACCCCAGTGGCCGCGGTCCGAGTTGGCGTCAGGAACCGCTTGGGCACGTCGAAGGGTCCGGCAACGCCCGCCGCGGTGACCAGGGCCGTCTCTATGCGGTTGAACCACGTGGTCACCGTCACCACGGTTCCCTTGGTGAGCGCCACACCACCTGCCGAGAACGCCGCATTGAGCAGGAAGGTCCTGCCGACCATCTCGCTGGACGCGTCCTCCGGAACGATCGCCCTCTGGATCACCGGCCCGAGCTTCGGCACGGAAGCAATGGCATCACGACGGCCCGCAGCGGTGGATCCCTGGTAGCCGGGGCCCGCGACCGCTTCCGCGGCACGCTCGGCCGCCTGCTCGCCTGCGTCCCCCGGGATGCTCAGCTTCGGTTCCGCGACGGGAGAGGGGGTCTGCGCATCCTGCTGGACCACGTGTGCCAGCTCGTGCGCCAGCAACCGTCGGCCGCTGTGGGTCTCCGGCTGGTACCGGCCCGGGGCGAACACGATGTTCTCGCCGAACGTGTACGCCGCGGCGCCGAGCGTCGCGGCCGACCGCGACTCTTCACCCTGTGTGTGGACCCGCACCCTGCTGAAGTCGTACCGGAAGTGACCCTCGAAGCGCTGTCGTGTGTCTCTGTCGAGAGGCGCACCCGAGGGCCGCGGAAGCACCTGTGCGGCCCGTCGCTGCTTCTGCGCCGCGGAAGCGGTCCGGTGCGGGGCGAGCTCCGACGCGCTCCTGCTCATGCAACCTCCTCGTGAGGGGGTTATGCAGACCTCGTGGACGCGGGACTCCTGCCTACAGCGTGGCACCGAGCTGGCTCGGCGGCATCCTGTCGAGGAGCGCGCGCTCGGCAGGATGCGCGGGGGTATCGGAGAGCACTCTCTTCCGGTCCGTTCAGCCGGGGCTGCGGCGGAGCCGTACGACCAGCCCGGCGACGAGGGCGGCGAGCCCGAGGGTGGCATTGCATTTGTCACGCTTGTCGCCGGGGTCCCTGCCCTTGGTGCCGTTGGCTCCGCCGCGCGGGCAGGGTGTGTGCGGACCGGGTTGCAGGGAGGGCGGCGCGGCGGCGCTTGGGCTTTGGGGAATCCGGCATCAGGGGGTGAGGTGTGCGGACTTGAGTGCCGTGATGAAGGGGGTGTTGATCAGAAGGAGGGGGCCCTGGGGGTTCTTCGAGTCGCGGACGGGAACGAGGCCGGGGATGTGGTCGGCCGGGTACAGACCGGCAGGGTCGATGTCGGATGCGATCGCGGCCCAGAGCGCATCCGACAGCACGGGAGCGTAGATGGGAGTCTGTGCGGGCTCGGAGTGCGCCGTCCAGCTGCGCGGCCCGTCGGGTTCGCTAGCGTGGAATTGCTTCACGGGAGGAAAAGCGTCGTGATCAAGCTCCGGGAACACCAAGTGGAAGCGAAACGCCGGGTTATCAAGGCGGCCGGATTTTCTGCGCGCAACGACGTTCCGGCCCGTGGGCGTCGGGCAACGGTCGTCATGGCCACCGGATCAGGAAAGACGTACACCGCCGCCGTCTCCATGCTCGATCTGCACCGGCACGGGCGGGTTCTGGTGATGCTTCCGACGCTCGATCTCCTCGTGCAGACCGCCGAGGCGTGGCGCACGGTCGGCCACAACAGCCCGATGGTCGCGGTGTGCTCGATCGAGAAGGACGAGGTCCTCGAGGCCCTGGGCGTGCGGACGACGACGAATCCGATCCAGCTGGCGCTGTGGGCCGGTTCGGGGCCGGTGATCGTGCTGGCGACCTACGCATCCCTGGTGGACCGGAACGACCCGAACGATCCGTCCGGGGAGCGAAAGGTCCGCGGCCCGCTGGAGACCGCGCTGGCCGGCGGGGACGCAATGTATGGGCAGAGGCTGGCGCCGTTCGACGCCGCGGTGATCGACGAGGCGCACGGCACTGCCGGTGACCTGGGGAAGCCGTGGGCGGCGATCCACGACCAGAACCGGATCCACGCCGACTTCCGCCTCTACCTGACTGCGACACCGCGGATCCTTGCGCCTGCGCGGCCGGTGCGCGGGCACGATGGCGAGGAGCTTGCGCTGGCGACGATGGCCAGTGATCCGGACGGTATCTACGGCGAGCGGATTTGTGAGCTCGGTCTGGCGGAGGCGGTGGAGCGGGGCGTCCTGGCTCCGTTCGAAATTGACGTGCTGGAGATCGAGGACCCGGACTATTACGTCGGGCTGTCCGAGGACGCGATGCGCGGCCGCCGTCTGGGGCTGTTGCAGGCAGCCCTCCTCGAGCACGCCGCGAAGCTCAACCTTCGTACGGTGCTCACCTTCCACCAGCAGGTCGAAGAAGCCAGGGCATTCGCCGAGAACCTACCGCAGACGGCAGCGGACCTGTACAACACGGAGGTGTCCGAGCACGCGCTCGCCGAAGCCGACGCCCGCCCCTACTCCCCCATCCGGGCCGAAGCCGACGAGCTCGCGGCGGCCGGGGTGCGGCATGTGCCGCCGGACCGGGTCTGGGCCGAGTGGCTGTGCGGCGACCATCCCCTCACCCACCGGCGCCCCGTACTGCAGCAGTTCGCGAACGGGATCGACGCCGAGGGAAAGCGTGTCCATCGGGCGTTCCTCGCGTCCGTTCGCATTCTCGGCGAGGGCGTCGACATCGTCGGCGAACGCGGCGTGGAGGCAGTCTGCATCGTCGGTGCCCGCGGGTCGATGGTGCAGATCGTGCAGAACATCGGCCGCGCCCTGCGGCCGAACCCCGACGGGCGCGCCAAGACGGCGCGCATCATCGTGCCCATCTTCCTCGCCCCCGGCGAGAAGCCCACCGACATGGTCGCCTCCGCCAGCTTCCAGCCCCTGATCGATGTACTCCAAGGTCTGCGCTCACACGCGGCGAACATTGTGGAGCAGCTCGCCTCCCAGGCTCTGACCCGCGACCACACCCGGCCGCAGAAGCACCACCTCATCAGTGGCGGCGGCGAGAACGACGAGGAGACCGAGGCCGCGCAGGCGGAGCCGAGCGTCATCCTGAACTTCGCCTCCCCCCGCGACCCGTCCACCATCGCCGCTTTCGTCCGCACCCGCGTCATCCGCCCGGACAGCACCATCTGGCTCGAGGGCTGGCGAACCCTGCAGCGCTGGCGCGCCGAGCACGCGATCACCGGCCGCTACGCCGTCCCGTACGACACGACCGTTGACCTCGGGCACGCCAGCGAACCCGAGGGCGAGGCCGAAGGTGCCCGCCTCTACCCTCTCGGCCGGTGGGCCCATGAACAGCGCCGCGCCCACCGGCAGGGCACCCTGGACGAGCACCGGCGTGAACTCCTCGAGGCCGAAGGCATGGTGTGGGAACCCGGGGACGAAGCATGGGAAGCAAAGGTCGCCCTCTTCCGCTCCTACCACCGCGCCTACGGGCATCTCGCCCCGAAGCGCGACGCAATGTGGGAGGACGAGGCCGGCACCCTGCAGCCCATCGGGCAGCACCTCGTCAACCTCCGCCGCCCCGGCGGCCTCGGCAAGAACACCGCCCGCGCCGAACAACGCGCCCAGCAGCTGACCGCCATCGATGAGGACTGGAACTGCCGCTGGCCGCTGGACTGGCAACGCCACTACGCCGTCCTGCGCGACCTCGCCGCCGACGAACCCGACGGACACCTGCCCGACATCCGGCCCGGAGTCACGATGGAAGGCGAGGACATCGGCCGGTGGATCCAACGACAGCAGCTCGACTGGCGCCTGCTCGACGCCGAACAGCAGCAGCGCCTCACCCCACTCGGCATCCGCCCCACCGAACGCCCCAGGCCCTCCCCGAAAGCCTCCGCCGCCGGCACCGGAGCACTGCCCGCAGCGTTCCAGCGAGGGATCACGGCCCTCGCCCAGTACATCGCACGCGAAGGCACCTACACCGTGCCGCGCCGGCACACAGAACCGATCGCCCTCGACGGCCAGGACGAACCCGCACTCGTGAAGCTGGGCATCTGGGTCACGAACACCAAGTCCAGACGCGGCAAGCTGAACGATGCTCAGCGGGCCGCGCTCGCGGAACTGGGGGTCGAATGGGCATGAGCACCAAGGCCGCCTGATGCCGAGGGGGTCAAGAGGCGCTCGAGCCGTCCGGACTCGCATCACGCCTCCCACTGCGGCGCGAGTTTGGTGACAAGCTCGCCAAGTTGTCCCGTGCCGGCCCGCAGAAGCCGTTGTGAGCCATAGCGGCGCTGCCTGACCAAGGCGTTCACACCTCGACAACGTAGTGGTCCACCAGCACGTCACCGCCTGCGTGAAGACGTGGTCAGGCGGGCTGCCACAGCTCGACCCGATTGCCTTCGGGATCGGTGACCCAGCCGAATCGGCCGACACCCTCCATGTCCTGCGTTTCTTCGGCTACGTCCGCTCGCTTGGCGCGCAGTTGCGCGAGCATCGCATCCAGGTCGCGGACCCGGAAGTTGAGCATGGATTGCTGTGCGCGGGACCCGAAGTAGTCGGTCTCGGCGGTGTGGAACCGAGCCGGGCCGCCACGTCTTTGTTCGAGTCACCCTCGGCACAGGCCAGGACGATCCGGCACCGCAACGCCCACGCCTGCGGCGTAGAACGACGCCGCACCCACCCCTCCAGTGCAGCCCGTTCCTCATCCGACAGTCTTAACTCGGCCTTCGGCCGCCCCGTCCGCGCCATGGACCAATACACATCTGAACAGAATTCATGACTCGGAAGAGTAGGGCGTGTTTCGAAAGTAGTGCCGGGCACCCGAAGGGCGTTGCGCGCCATGCGGGACTTGCGAAACATGCCCGCTTCGACCGAGCCCGCCACGACGGTGCGCGACGCAGGATGACGGGTGACCCGAGCGACGCGCGGTGATAGATCGCAGCTGTCTGACATGTGTTGGTGATGGGCCATGGTAGGGGTGGCACATGGAGCGTTCCGGTGTACTGCGTGATGGGCCGTCGCATTCGGTGACCTTCCGCGCCCGGCGGCCAGCCGCCGCAGCCAGGCTGCTGGATCACCAGCCTGGACGTCCGCCGGACAACGACGTCCAGGACATCATGAAGACCTCGTTCGGCCATGACTTCAGCCACGTGAGGGTGCACACCGGTCCCGACGCTGCGGCGTCGGCACGCGCAGTTCAGGCCCGGGCATACACGTACGGTAGCCATGTCGCCTTCGGCTCGGGCCGACACGGCCCCGGCGCCCGGCCCGAGCCCGGGCCGGTCTCCGCTCCTCCCCACCCCGGACCCGGGCCCATGCCGGGCACGGACTCCGGCCCCGCTTCCGGGAGCGCACGCCCGCTCGCCGCCGAGGTCGCGCACACCCTGGCGGCCGGCAGCGGCGGCGGGCAGCCGCTGGATCCCGGCACCCGGGCCCTGATGGAACCGGCCTTCGGCGCCGACTTCGCGCACGTGCGCGTGCACACCGGGCCGGCCGCCCAGGCCGCCGCCCGGGAAGCGCACGCGGACGCCTTCACCGCGGGCTCGCACCTCTTCTTCGCCGCGGGCCGGCACCGGCCCGGCACCCCCGAGGGGCAGCGGCTGCTCGCCCACGAACTGGCGCACGTCGTCCAGTGCTGCTCGGACCGGCCCGCACCCGGACCGGTGGCCCCCGGTCCCGGTAGCGTGCTCGGGCCCGCCGGCGACGCCCACGAGCAGGCTGCTGACCGGGCCGCCGACGCCCTGATGCTCGGCACCCCGGTCGACGTCCGCCCCTCCGCCGCCCCGGAGGTAGTCCGCTGCCAGCCGGCCGGCTCCGCGCAGCCGGCCGACGCCGGCCCGGCGCCCCTCCGCCCGGCCGACGCCGAGGGCCCGGCGCCCACCGGCGACCCCGTACGGGACGTCCGGGCCGCGCTCGCCGAGCCGGACCCGGTCGCCGGGGTCGGCAAGTACTCCAAGGCGTTCGCGCTTCTCAGCGGGCTCACCATGCCCGCACTGCTGCGCACCCTCGACGCCCTTCACTCGACGGGAGAACTCGGCCCGCTGGCCGCGCACCTGCAGAGCGCGGTACTGAGCGACCGGGCCCGGCTCGACACCGCGGTCAGCGCGGTCCGCGCCCTGCACGACTCGGTCGACCCGCTCGCCCGGATCACCGGCCTGTCCGCGCTCCCCGCCGACCAGCAGGCCGAGGTCATCAAATACGTCACCCGGGCCGGTGCGCAGAACGAGAGCGGGGTGCTCGCCCAGGCCGCCGGCTTCGCCCCCACCGGCACCGCCCCGACCGACGTCCTCCAGCAGATGGGCTCCGTCGCCCGCGAACTGGCCCGGCTGCAACCCGCCGCCGCCCGCTACGGATCCGTCACCGGCGCCATTTGGATCCTCTACGTACGCGCCGTCGTCGAGCACCGCATCCAGCGGCTGCGCTCCGGCAACAACCCACGGGAGACGGCTCGTTGGGGGGCCCAGGCCGCCGCGCAGCTCGACATCGTGGTCCGCGCCGGCGCCGGTGTCGAATACGTGACCGCGCAGCTCGACAAGGCCGCCGCGGAGACCTCCGACCACAAGGTGCCGGAGTACCTGGAAGGCCCGCTCACCCGGATGGCCGCCGCCTACCTGGCCGCAGCCCAGGCCAGTGACCGGGTGCGGGACGGGTACGAGATGCTGGCCTTGGCCGACCGGCGCGCGCGGGAACTTCACATCGAAATCATGCTCGCCATGACCGCGCACGCCCGGACCCTGCTCGCCGAGGCCCGCCAGCTGGCCCCCGACAACCTCAGCCTGGCCGTGGTGGCCGAGCCGGACTTCGCCCCGGAACTCGAACGGGCCCGGGGTCTCATCGCCACCGACCCGTCGGCCGCCGCGCTGGCCGTCAGCCAGCTGCAGGACCGGATCCAGGAGGTGCACGAGCAGGCGGTGGTCACCAACACCCGCGCCCAGTTCAGCGCGCTGACCGCCACCCTGCGCGAGTACCGGATGAGCTGCCTCAGCCACTACCGGGAGGGCGATGCGGCGGAACTCGCCGTCCTGAGCAGCGAGTTGGAGCCGCTCGCACGCCAATGGACCCGGCTCGAAGCGGCGTACGAGGTCCGGAACAAGACCGCCAAGGACGCAGGGTGGAAGGCCGTCCAGGCGGAGAGCGCACAGCTGACCGCCCTGCTCAAGCGGATCGATGCGAAGGTGACTGCGGTCGCCAAGGTCCTCGCCCGCGACGCCCTGGTGGCCCGGGTGGCCATCCTCGCCCTGATCGCCCTGCTCACCTTCGGGTTCGGGACGCTGCTCACGGGCTTCGCCTCGGCCGTGGAACTCTCCAGCGGGGCGGCGCTCCTGGTGGTGTCGGGCGGCGAGGCGCTGTTCTTCACGACGGCGAACATGATGGTCTTCGGCAGCGATCCGGATATGGGGTTCGGTACCCAACTGGTCCTCAACTGGCTGACGTTCGGGGCGGCGCGGGGTCTGTCCTGGATCTACCGCGGAGTGCTGGGACCGACCGCCCGGACCCTGCCGGGTACGGCCGGCGAGGTGCTCCTCACCCTCACGGCTCAGACCAAGCTGTCGCTGATCCTCGCCGACCAGAAGAAGCGCAGCGCCACCGGTCAGGGCCTCACGGAAGTCGAAGCGCGGAACATCGCCCTGGAAGGAGCCCTGGTCACCGTCGTCACCCTCATCGGGCTCCGGGTCGCGAAGCCGCTGCTGCCGGAGGTGGCGGCGGCGGGCGGTCGGATCGGCCAGCGGCTGCAGTCCGTCAACCGCCTGCGGGCGGGCCTGCTGGCCCGGGCCACCGACTTCCTCGGCCACCCGCCGGCACCGCCCGGTCCGGCGGGCCCGGCCGCGAAGCCGGGCGCGGCGGGCGGGCCCGCCGCGCCGGCCACCAAACCTGCCGCGCCGGACGCCAAGCCCGGCGCGGCGGCCCCCGAGCCGGCCGGCGCCCGGCCCCCCGTACCGGCGCCGCCCAAGGACGCGGACCAGGTGCTGGCCCTGCTGGCCGAGGACGTGACCGTCCTGAAGGCGGAGGGCGAGCTGCTCGCCGAGCTGGCGGCGCAGCCGGCCGGGACGCCGGACTCCCCGCAGACCGCGGCCGTCCAGCAGGCCCTGCAGGAGAACGCCACGGCCACCGCGAAGGCCGAGACCCTGCGGATCCAGGCGCTCCTCACCCCCGCCGGCCCCGCCGAAGCCTTCTGTCGCCAGGGCCACCTGGACGAGGTGGCCGCCCATCACCGGGCCAACCCGGACCTGACCGTCACGGAAGGCACTGACGCCGACGGTGCCCGCACCCTCACCCTCACACCGAAGGACCCCACCAAGGGGAACCCTTTCCTGATCACCGAACGCATCGCCCCGGGCCCCGCTGCCGCGCTCACCACCGCCCCGGAGCCGGTCGCCGCTCCGGCGGCCCCGTCGGCCGCCCCCGCCGAGACCCCGTACAAGTCCATCGGGGACCTGCTCACGGACGACGGCCAGGGCTTCCGGGACCCGCGGCTCGACCAGGCGTACCGGCGCTACGTCGAGAAGAAGACGCGCGCCAGCGAGCCGATCAAGGACCCGGTGGAGTGGGCCCGCAGCCAGACCAGCGGCGACTACCGGCCGCTGATCCTCAAGGAGGTGGGCCCCGACTTCTTCAAGACGGCCGGCGAGACCTTCGACATCCGCGGCAAGGCCCGCCCGCAGAGCTACGACTGGCAGCGCTACCTCGGCGACCTGGCGGCCGTCCGCCCGTACACGGCGAAGGTGCTGCGGCTGGCGGGCGTCGACCCGGCGACGGGCATCCCGGGCGGGCGGCTGACCGTGAGCGCCTTCAACCGCGCCAAGGGGGCCATCACCGAAACCCTCGCCCGCGGGCCGCAGGCGGACGTGCTCGCCCGGATCCGTGCCGAGCATCCGAACGCGCAGATCCTCAAGGACCTGCGGATCCGCCGGAACATCGGCGGCACACTGGGCGATCCCAAGCAGTTCACCGACAACGTCATCGGCTACTTCGAGGGGGAGAACCTGGTCCTGGCCGCCCGCTTCGAGGTCAAGAGCGGGCCGACCGGCGGCCAGGAGGCCACCGTGCAGTTCTTCGAGTGGGTGGAGCGCCGGCTGACCTCCGGCAGCGAGCTCATCGTCCCGGGCCGAGAGCCGGTGGTGTACAAACCGACCCGTGCCCAACTGGACGCCGGCCGGCCCTATGTGAAGGGCCTGGCCAGCTCGAAGACGTACATCATCACGCCGAAGGGCGCCGAACTCCTCGGCAGCGGCTCGGAACACCAGACCGTCACCACGCACCAGCGACTCGCCCTGGACGTGACGGCCCCGGAGATCGAGTACCTCACCCGCCTGGTCCTGGAGCCCTACGTCACCCCGACGGCACCACCCGCACCGGCCGGGAGCCCCTGAACCGGGAGGCCTCCGCCGCCGTCGTCGACCCCGTCATCACCGGGCCGTCGTCACCCGGACGACAAGCCCGCCGTCCGCTACGAAGCGACAGTGCTGGTCGCAGCCATCAACGAATGGCTGTGACCAGCACTTTCACAACAGACCCTTAGAGGTCGTTTTCATCTCTAATGCCCATCTATCGCTTGTTTTCTGATGTGCCGTGGTGTGGTGCTGAAGGGGCTGTTGGACTGATTGGTTCTTGT
>NZ_JBWKCY010000059.1:0-11040 GCF_056436245.1 Streptomyces sp. NPDC043812 | reverse complement strand
GCTGGTCGCCCTGAACAGCATGCTTCCTGCCGAGCAGCGGCACGCCTTGCTCACCGCGTTGGGTGACAGTGGCTCGGCACGCACCGAAGGCGGACCGCACCATGTCGGCGATTGAACCCACCGGCACCCAGCAGCAGGCCGCAGCGGGCATACGTGACGAGAACCTGCGCAATCTGATCAAGAGAGCTCTGCAGGATCAGGACCTCACCATGGGGCGTCTGGCCGACAGACTCGCGAGCCGCCGGCAGCTGACGAATTGGATGAGCGAGCCCGACCTCACTGAAGCCCCAGCAGCTGGAACGCGTGGGCCCAGCGTTACATCGTCCTCCACCCGGACACGCCGCTCCTGCTGGGCGGCAGGGACGGAGACGCTTTCCACGAGCAAGGTTGATGCCGGCGCTTGCGCACTTCGCCACAACGCTCCAGCAGCGGCCGGATGACCCGCGCCTGCAGGCACTGGAAGCGGAAGTTCTTGACTTCTCCCCCTCCTTCAGGAGGGGGAGAAGTCAAGTGTCCCGAACCACCGGAAGGAAGTGGCGATGCGCTGAACGGCAACGTTTCTCCAGAGCGGGCTCGGCTGGCGCGGATCCCCAGCGCCTTGCCGATCGACTCCGGTGACAGGTCGTCGGCCTGCGCGGCGCGGCCGGCTCCGTGTCCGACGTCTTTGGTGAGGCGTTCGAGCCTGGCCACTGCCTTCAGCGCGGCAACGGGTGCCTGTTCGGAGAGTCGGTTCAGCTCCTCCTCCAGCCGCTCATGGTCCCGCTGCACTCTGGGTGGGCTGGGGTGTCACTGGGCGTGCGGCGTACCTCAGCGGAGCACACAGGCGCCACGGTCTGAGCGCGGGAATCATCGGGCTCCTGCGTCGCTTTGATGGTCGGGCCAGCGGTAAGGGCGCCAGGTGAGGCCTTGATTGCTCGCGAGCACCCGCTTCTGACCGTGGCTTACCGACCGGTCGGCTTGGATCGGGCACGGCCATGAGCACCGCTCCAGGAGTTCCATCGGACCGTTGGTCCACCGGGCCGATCCGCTGCCGTTGCGGCCATGCCCGACCGCTCGGCTCCGCTGCTGTTCGCTGTCGTTGATGAAGCTCCTATAGACCGTCAAGTGGTCTGAAGGAGCTTCTTGGGCATGGGATTTGGGCGGGCGAGGTGTTGGTAGACCTCGCGGGCGATGAAGCGTTTGAGGCAGCGCAGGATGTCTCTTTTCGACATCCCTTCGGCGGTGCGGCGGTCGACGTAGTCCTTGGTGCGGTTGTCGTAGCGCATGCGGACCAGGGCGATCATGTGGAGGGCGTGGTTGGCCCGTCGGTCGCCGCCGCGGTTGAGGCGGTGTCGGTGGGTGCGGCCCGAGCTGGCGGGGACGGGTGCGGCCGCGCACAGGTGCGCGAAGGACGCTTCCGATTTCAGCCGGTCGGGGTTGTCGCCCGCGGTGATCAGGAGCTGGGCGGCGGTCTCGGTGCCCACTCCGGGCAGGGCGACCAGCGTGGGGGCGGCCTGGGCAACCAGGGGCTCCAGTTCGGCGTCGGCGTCGGCGATCTCCTCGCTGAGGTGCTGGTAACGGCGGGCCAGGCGTCGCAGGGCGGTGCGGACCGCGCAGGCCGGGTCGCTGGGGTCCGCGCCGGGGCGGGAACGGGCCAGGTGCCTGATCAGCTCGGCGGTGTGCAGGGTGCGCAGTCGTTCGCGGACGGGGCCGGGTGCGGTGACGATGAGGGTGCGGATCTGGTTGAGGGTCTGGGTGCGGGCCTTGACCGCGGAGCGGCGGACCACTCGCAGGGCTCGGATGGCCTCGACGATGCCGTCGCGGGTCTTCGGTGTCCCGCTGGCCCGGCCGGAGAGCACGGCGGTGGCGGCGGCGTAGGCGTCGATGGGGTCGGACTTGCCGTTTGCCCTGCGGACCCGCCGGTCGGGTCGGTCCACCTCGACGACGGTGACTGGTGCGTTCGCAGGACGCGAGTGAGCTGCGAGCCGTAGGCGCCGGTGCCCTCGACGCCGACAGCGATGACCTCGCCGTGCGAGCGCAGCCAGTTGAGCAGCCGGTGGTAGCCGTCGGGGGTGGTGGGGAAGGCCTGGGTGGCCAGGTGCCGGCCGATGGAGTCGATCACGGCGGCCTGGTGGAAGTCGGTGTGGGTGTCGACGCCGCCGACCACCGCTATTTGGTCTGCCATCCTGGTTCTTGCTGTCCTTCCGTGCGACGTGTGAGGGACGGCGCGCGCCGGTCGGGCGGCAGGACAAGACTGTGATGGGACCTTTGGCCGGGCTCCTATGAGGTCACAGACGCCCGACCGGCCGCGCGCGGAGCGGCACCGCCCAGGACGGCCGACAAATCATCAACAGGACAGCCGGACGGCGTCGGTCAGACGGAGAGTCAGGCCCCCAGGGCGGCACCACCGGCATCCTCACAGTCAGCCATGGATGTCACCGGCTACTGCACTTGAATGGGTGCTGTCGGGACAGGAGGGCACACGTGCGTGCTTGGCGGTACCCCGTGTAGATGCTGGTGCGGCTCGCGCGCCAAGATGTGCGCGTGACAGAGAGCGAAGCAGATCTGCTGACATTGCTGCGTGATCTTGATGATCCAGAGTGGCTGGAGCGGCCGCAGCGCTACAACCGCAGCGAACCCGCCGCCCTGTTCGGTCGCCTGACTACCCGGCTCGAAGGTGACTTCGTCCTGCGAGGCTGAGCAGGACGCTCAGGATTTCAGCGAGTACGGACGTATCGTCGTGCCCGGGGAAGCAACCGTGTGTGGGACCCGGATCGTCGTCTCCGTGAGCAAGTTCGGCTCCGTGGCATTGGCCTGTGCTGAGAACCCAGGAGCCTTCTTCGGTACCGGGGACGCCCCAGCCGAGGGCGAGCTGGACGCCGTCGATCTTGCCAAGGTCAATCGATCCTTGGTCGACCTCGGGTATACAGCGGTTCCCGAGGAGCTGCTGGAGCACGACTACGACGGCCGAGCCAGCTGCCCTGGCACGTTCAGCGGCCCAGCTGGTGGCATCGCTTCTTTGGCATTCTGACGATCACGCCCCGAGGATCAAGCTGGTGCCGACGAGGCAGCAGCCGTCGATCACGTGCGGTAGGTGCTGGAGTTTCTTGAGCCTGCTCTTGACCGAGCGGGTGATCTCGGCGAGGTTGGCGGCTGCAAGGTTGCCGATGTCGCGCTCAGGGAGCAGATGACCTCGGTCGGGTTGAGGTTCGGTGCGTGGGTGGGCAGCTGAACCACGGTGAGCCAGTCGGCGTTCGCGGCGATGAACTCGCGCAGCGGGCGGGTCAGGTGCAGCCGGACGTTCCAGCTCGGCGGCCCGATCTGCGCGCGCGGACGATCAGGTCGAGGAAGTCGCGCCAGCCGAAGCCCTTCGGCTGGTCCTTGCCGCCGGTGTATTCACGGACCGCGTAGAACAGCCGGGACCGTTCACCGGGCTTGTAGCAGGTCATGCCCGCGCCCGAGACCCGCCAGGAACCGCGGCCCCGCATCCGCACGACCGCCGTGCAGCCCCGACGTCCCCAGGTCCCGGCTCGCGGCAGAGTAAGGGACTGCCCGGCCTCGTCCTCGAAGACGACCGCGGCCTCGGTGCAGGACCGCGATGGTGCCCGACCCCTGCTCGCCCGACTGCGGCAGATCCACCACCGCATCACCTTGGTATGGGCCGACGGCGGATACGCTGGCAGGCTCGTGACCTGGGCAAAAGAGCGATGGAACCTCACAGTCGAGATCGTGAAACGCAGTGGCGAGGCCCACGGCTTCGTTGTCCTACCGAGAAGGTGGGTCGTTGAACGGACCCTGTCCTGGGTCTGCCGCAGACGACGATGCGTCCGCGACTACGAACGCCTGCCCGCCCACCACGAAGCCATGGTCAAGTGGGCAATGATCATCCTCATGACCCGCCGCCTCACCCGAGGAACAACACACCCCCACACCTCCCCGTGACCGGTTCTCAGTCAGGCACTGAGGCATTCGATGGTGACGGCGATCGCGACGCGTACACTCGGCGGCGGCCGCTGCGTCGGCCCAGGGATGATCGAAACCGTCTTGATCGAGGACACCTACTGGCGCGCCAGTCCGTGGCGGTCGGCCCAGGCGTTGATCGCCGCGGCCAGCTCCTCGGGGCGGTCCTCCGGGGAGTGGTGGCCGGCCAGGCCGTGGCGGGAGACCTCCAGGCCCGCGATGTTCTCCTCGCACCAGGCCACCGCCTCTTGGTCGGTCATCGCGCCTGGGCCCGGCTCGAACGCAGCGAGCAACTTGGGGACTTTGGGGCTGGCTTCCAACCAGGCGTCGTAGCGCTCGACGCGGGCGACGACGTCGGCGGGCTCGCCGTCCAGGGGCATCATGCGCGCCCATGCCAGGATCGGGCGGCGGCTCTCGGGGGTCGGGTAGGGGTGGCGGTAGGCGTCGAGGTCAGTGGGGTCGATCGGAGTGGCGACGGTGGCCGGCAACCCCTCGATGAAGAACGACTTCTCAAGGATCAGCTTTTCGCCCAGCCCAGGCGTCTTCAGCTGGGTGAACAGCTCCCGCCCCGCCGTCGGGAACTCGTCCCCGACGAGCGGCTTGACGATCGTCTCCGTGAAGGCCAGCCCGAGGACGCGGCCCGGGAGGCGAGCGGCACGGTCGAAGGCGAGCGCGCCGCCCCAGTCGTGGCCGATGAGGACGGCCTCGTCGAGGCCGAGGGCGTCGAACCAGGCATCGAGGTAGCGGGCGTGGTCGTCGAAGGAGTAGACGAGGTCGGGCTTGCCGGAGCCGCCCATGCCGATGAGGTCGGGGGCCAGCAGGCGGCGGCCGGGCGCGGCGATGCCAGGGAGGACGTTCCGCCACAGGTGGGAGGAGGTGGGGTTGCCGTGGAGGAAGACGAACGGCAGCCCGTTGGGGTCGCCGGACTCGCGGTAGTGAAGGGTGGACTTCAGCACGGGAAGGGTGGGCATCGCGGTGTCACTTCGCTTTCACTACGAGGGATTCAGAGGTTGAGGTGCAGGACGCGGTCGACGGCGATCTCGACGACGACCAGGTCCGGCGGGGCGGGCGGGGCCGCGCGGTAGCGGACGGTGTAGCGGCTGACCGCCTGGGCCAGGCGCGCGGGGTCGTCGGTGACGGCGGCCCTGCCTTCGAGGGTGACCCAGCGGAAGCCGTCCGCCTGGCAGAGCGCGACTCGGGCCGCCGAGCCGCCCGCCGCCACGTTCCGGGCCTTGCGGGCTCCCGCCCGGGTAGTCACCCGGGCCAGGCCGGTGGTCGCGTGAAGCGGACGGGGGTGACGTGCGGGGTGCCGTCGGGGCGAAGGATGGCGAACGTAGCCGTGTAGGGGCGAGTGAAGAACGCCTTGGTGGAAGCCGGGAGTCCGGCGGTCGCCCGGCTCACTTCTCCTTCACGCCCTCGTTCCAGATCAGCTTGGTGACGTTCGGTTTCACGGCCGTGGTGATGACGCCCATTGCCCTAGGGACGTACCGCCGCTCCTCCCATTCGCGCAACATGCTCACGGCAGGTCCACGCGGGCGGTGAAGACGCCGTCGGCGCTGGTCTCGACGGTGTGGTAGTCCGTGACGACGGGATGGTCGAAGAGTCCCGAGGGTCGGACGAGGGTCCAGGCAAGGCCCGTCTGACGGATCACGGCCTCCATGCGGCGCATGTCCTCGTGGAGGGTGCGGCCGAGGCGTCGGTCCACCAGCGGGTCGAGCACATGGTTGAAGAAGTGCGCACCGGTGAGGCGCCAGTTGGGGTCGGCGATGCTGGAGCTGACGACGAGCAGCCGCTTGATGCCGTGGCGGGCCATGGCCCCGGTGATGACGGTGGCGCTCGCCGAGTACGTGGTGATGGTCTCGTAGCTGAAACGCGCGGACAGGACGGCGTCACTCCCGCCGATCGCCGCGTCGACGGCCGCCGGGTCGGTGGCGTCGGCGAAGGCCACGGTGAGGCCGGGCCGTGCGGGGAGGGAGCCGGGGCGGCGGGTCACGGCGACGACCTCGTGGCCGGTTGCGAGGGCTTGTTCGCTGAGGTGGCGGCCGGTCGGTCCATTGGCGCCGACGACTGCGATACGCATGGTGTCGGGCATCCCTTCGTGTGGTTCCGGGAACGCCCTTGACTGTGCCGATCACGAAACGCAGGCTCAACGCTGATGAATAACGCCGTCCCTGCCCCTGCGCGCACCCGAGGCCGCCCCCGCGGCAACCCGCCGACCCGCGAGTCGATTGTCTCGGCGGCCCGTGCGCTGTTCCTGGAGCGCGGCTACCGGCGCACCACCCTGCGCGCGGTGGCCGGGGCCGCCGGGGTCGACCCGGCGGTGATCGCGTACCACTTCGGCTCGAAGAAGGGCCTGTTCGCAGACGTGATGCAGTTCCAGTGCGTCAATGCACTGGCGGTGGACGACGTCCTCGGCGGCGACCCGGCCACCCTCCCCGACCGCCTGATCGACGCGGTGACGGACCTGTGGGAGGACGCCGACTTCCTCCAGCTCACCACCCAGGGCGAACAGGCCGCCAAGGTGATCCGCGAATACCTGGAAGATGAGCTGCTGGCACGGCTTGTTGAATTTCTCGGCGGCCGGGACGCGACCGCCCGCGCCACGGCCGTGGTGACGATCCTCGGCGGCCTCATCTACACCCGCTACCTCAACCCCCTCCCCACCCCCGCCGTCCTCACCCCGTCCGAGACCCGCCACATCCTCACCCCGGCGCTGCGCGCGGCGCTGACCTCGAGGCCGCACACCGCGGCAACCACCAGAGCAGGCCGTCGGGGCTCGCCGACCTCCGGTGGAGGCGCCGTCCAGTCTTGACCACCTCAGCGCCTCCAGTGCGGCTACCCCTGTAGGTACTGAACTTGATCGGGTGATCTCGGGCCGGTTCGCCTGCGGGTGGTTGGCTGGCTGCGGTAGCCCTGTGGCGTGAGATACGCGCAGGGCGGCGGGCTGACCGACGCCGGGAGGGTTATGCGGGAGCCGATCCGGCTGGAGGCCGTGGAACGCTTCGGGCGCGGGGAGAAGAGCTGGGAGATCGCGGTCATTTTGCGGGTGAGCGAGCGGTCGGTGGAGCGGTGGCGTCGGGCCTGGCGTGAATGCGGCGAGGCTGGTGTCCTGTCGAAGGGCTCGCCCGGCCGCCCGAGACTCGGCCCCGCGCAGATCGCCAGGCTGGAGCGGGAACTGGAGCGCGGTCCGCTTACTCACGGGTGGGTGGGCCAGCGGTGGACGCTGGCGCGGGTGAAGACGCTGATCGGGCGGCTGTTCCGCGTCTCCTACACGGTGGAGGGCACGTGGCGGCTGCTCAAGCGGCACGGCTGGTCCTGGCAGCAGCCTGCGCGCCGGGCCATCGAACGTGACGACGAGGCGGTCGAGCTGTGGAAGAAGGAGGTCTGGCCGCGGGTAAGACCGCGGCGGAGTGCGGCGGCTGGATCGTGTTCGAGGACGAGGCCGGCCAGTCGATGACTCCGCCGCGCGCAAGGACCTGGGGCCGTCTCGGGCACACCCCGGTCGTCCGGGTACGCGGACGGGGTTCCGGCCGGGTCTCGATAGCGGGCATGACCTGTTACAGACCGGGCGAGCGGTCCCGGATGTTCTACGCGGTCGGCGACTGCAACGGGTGCAGGGACCAGCCCAAGGGCTTCGGCTGGCGCGACGTCCGTGACCTGCTCATCCGGGCCCGCATCCAGCTCGGCGGTCCGATCGTGCTGGTCTGGGACAACGTCCGCATCGACCTGACCGCCCCACTGCGGGAGTTCATCGCCGCGAACGCCGACTGGCTCACCGTCTTCCAACTGCCGCCGTATGCACCGGACCTGAACCCCCAGGAGGGCGTCTGGTCGCTGGTCAAACGCGACATCGGCAACCTCGCTGCAGCCGACCTGGGCCAGATCACCAGGGCCGTCAAGCACCGGCTCAAGCAGATCCAGTACCGCCCGGACCTGGTCGAGAGCTGCCTCACCGGCACCGGCCTGACCATGGATGGCTGACCGGCATCACCCATGTCACGTTCAGCATCCCAGGCAGGTTGTGGGCTCACTCCTCGACGGGCCCACGGCCGGTCACGTGCTGCGGCTCCACGCGTCGACTGTGGCGGCGGCCCAGGCCGTGACGCGTTCCGTGAACTCTTCGGCGGGGAACGTCCCGTCGCAGCGACATCTTCGATCGTCACAGAGAAACGGGGCGGCGGCGCGTCCCGTTGCGGCAGTGCTGCCTCGCAGGCGACTCGTGAAGGCATGCCCGTCACGAGATGGGAGTTGCCATCACGAGCCCGACCGGCAAGCCGGTTCACTTCGCTGAGGCCGCCTTCGAGATAGGTGTGCAGGAGCGCCCATGCCATCGCACCGCCGTCAGCGGGAAGCCGACTGGGGTGCTGGAACAGGAAGCAAGAGACCGAGACGCCGTGCAACGGCCCCCACGGTGCCTGCCGCTCATGGTCCAACGCGAGCAAGGCATGGAAAAGATCGCCACAGGATCGTGGGCCCACGGACACACCGCACTCCGCGCAGGATCCATGCTTCTCCTTGATCGTCGACGCGCAGCGTAGGACGTTCGCGACAGTCGCGCAGCTGAAATCCTGGCTGGCACCGACATCACACATTCAAGCTCCTTACGTTGTTGGTGGGTTGATTCCGGTCACTCGTAGGATCGGAAGGCCCTGGGGCACTGGGTGTGGCTGTCAAGCTCATGCCGCACGTGTGGCTTCTACTGATTGGCCGCCCGGTGCCCCGCGACGACTCGGCCACTGATTGGGATGCGCGCGAAGATCGCTTGGTAAGGACATGCTGGCGAGGTCGTCTGCTGGGACCAGGACCGGAACGACTTCGGAGGTGACCGTGCCCGAACTGTGGGCCGGAACGGATGCGGGCAAGGCCGAGCATCACTGCACAGTGATTGATACCAACGGGAAGTGGAGGCTCTCGAGGCGGGTCGCCAACGGCGAGAACGCACTGCTCCAGCTGATCGCGGATGTTCTCGCGTTGAGCGAGGGCGAGCCGGTGACCTGGGCAATCGACCTCAACGCCGGCGGGGCCGCGCTGATGATCGCCCTTCTCACCGACAACGGGCAGAGGGTCCTCTATATCCCAGGCCGCACCGTCCACCATGCCTCCGGGTCTTACCGGGGCGACGGGAAAACGGACGCGAAGGACGCGTTCGTCATCGCGGACCAGGCCCGCATGCGCCGCGACCTCCAAAGCATGCACCGTGGTGACGACATCGCGGTCGACCTGCGCATCCTCACTTCGCGCCGCCTGGACCTGGCCGCCGACCGCACGAGGGCGATCAACCGGCTGCGGGCCCAGATGCTGGAGTACTTCCCGGCCTTGGAGCGAGCCTTCGACTACAGCACCTCGAAGGGCTCGCTGGTGCTGCTGACCGGCTACCAGACCCCCGGCGCTCTGCGGCGGATCGGCAGGAACCGGCTCGCGGTCTGGCTGAAGAACCGCAAGGTCCGCAACTTCAACCTCGTTGCGGCCACCGCGGTCGAGGCTGCCGAGGCCCAGCACACCGCCGTTCCCGGGGAGAAGCCGGCCGCCGCCGTGGTGGCCAAGCTGGCCAGGGAGGTGATGGCCCTCGATGAGGAGATCGCTGAGACCGACGCCCTGATCGAGGGCCGGTTTCGCGACCACCCGCACGCCGGGGCCATCCTGAGCATGCCCGGCATCGGCCCCGTCCTCGGCGCCGAGTTCATCGCCCACACCGGCGGCGACATGAGCGTCTACGGCAGCTCCGACCGGCTCGCCGGCGTCGCGGGCCTCGCCCCCGTCCCCAAGGACTCGGGACGGATCAGTGGCAATATGCGCCGACCTCGTCGCTACTGCCGTCGCCTAATGCGGGTTTTCTACATGTCCGCAATGGTCGCGGCTCGATGCTGCCCCACCTCTAAGGCTTTCTACGAACGCAAGAGAGCCGAGGGGAAGAACCACAAGCAGGCCATCATCGCGCTCGCGCGCCGTCGCCTGAACGTCCTGTGGGCCCTCATACGCGACGGCCGAACCTTCGAGAGCACCCCACCACCAGGCACCATCCCCCTGGGCTGACGCTCACAGTGAGTCACCAACCCCGCTTGACAACCCCATTGGGAATCAGTAGCTGGGAAACAACAGCAGCAAACACAACCGGGGGTACGAAGCGGGAGCTCAAGAATATGAACTCTGTCAGGTGCGGGCGGCCTCCAGAGGTGAAGCAGGGCGGCGAGTCGCCGCGCAGGCTGCTACGGACCGGCCGCGAAGACCGGCCCCGCGTCAGGAGCGCACCTCGCCGTGCGTCAGTCCCACAGCTTGTACGTCACCTCGGCCGGAAGGTGGTCGGGCCTGTCGCCGGGGAAGCTGAGGTGGAGCTGCCCGTACCGCTGCTGATCAGGGTTCTTCCCCCACGCCTCCGGGCGCTCGAACCTGACGTTCACGGGGTACGAGTGGAATTTGCCCGCGGCGCAGTAGGGCTTGCAGTCGTTGACCACGTTCTGTCCGGTGCCCACGGCGGACGACGACCCCCACGACGACCACGTGAGTTCGTTCAACAGCCCTCCTGGTGCAGCAGGCTGGCAACGGTGTCCGCACCGACCCGGTGTCCCTGGCGGGTCAGCTCGGCCGCCAGCGTGCGGGTCGACTTGGTCGTCCACCGCAACGGCGACATCGGATCCCCGCGCTCGTCCGGCTCAACCAGACTCAACAGCGCAGACCGCAGTCCGGGATCGAGATCCGCGACGCGTTTGCGACCACCGCCCGGCCGCCGCACCCGTCCCGGCAGGGATTCGCCCGCCTCCAGGTCGGACATACCCCTGCGGACCGTTGTCTCGCTCACCCTGGCCGCCCGGGCAACGGCCCGGAGGCCGCCATGCCCCAGACTCCGGGCCTCCGCGGCCGTCAGCAACCGCCGCTGCCGCTCGTCCAGATGCGGGAACAACACCGCGAACTTCACAGCAAGTTGATCACGAGTCTCGTCCGGGATGCGCATACGACATCAACGAGACCCCACCCCCGAAGGCAACACCTTGATGATCGGCAGGCCCTTAGACGTCATCTCATTTGGCTATCTCGGTAGAGTGTTGTTCATGGTGGGAATCGTTGAGCGGTTGGTGCCGGACGAGTTGTGGGGGTTGTTCCAGC
>NZ_JBWKCY010000058.1:0-12075 GCF_056436245.1 Streptomyces sp. NPDC043812 | reverse complement strand
GCATCAGCCACGTCGCGTTCTGCATTGTCGAGGACGATTACAGCGGCCACGGAACCGCTAACGGCTGAAGGTGCCGTGGCACTGTCCCGAGGGACCCAGCGGCCGTGACGGACGCGACAGGCGTGCCCAGCGGCACCGACATCGTCAGACAAGGGGCCGGTCCGATGGGAGCGCCCCTTCGTTTCGCGCGCGCCGTGCGGTGACCGCAGCTGAGGCATCCTTGGAACGCGTCAAGGCCCGGAGATCATTCTGGGGGCGTTTCTGCTGACCGAACGCGTTCCGTCAGAGACGGAAGTGTAGTTCGCCGACTATACCCAGGTTCGCGGCCTGGGCCTTGGGCTGCCGACGACGCCGACGAGGCTTCACCTTTGGGTGAACCCGCCCAACTACGTCCCGTTGCTCGTCTAGTTCGGCATGATGGTCCCCTCTCATCTGCAATGTCCTTGGGGGGACCATGCGCACCACCCGTATCACCGCAGCCGCCGCCCTGCTGCTGGCTGCCGCTCTCACCGCCTGCGACCCCGCCGCTTCCGGAAGCAACGCGGAGCCCACGCGCGACGACAAGGCATCAGCCAGCCCCGCCACCCCGAGCGAGAAGCCCTCAGAGGAGGCCGCCGCGCTGCCGGACATGACGGGCAAGGGACTCCAGAGCGCACAGGACGAAGCCCAAGAGGCCGGCTTCTACGCGCTCACGTCGCACGATGCTCTCGGACGTGGCAGAAACCAGGTCCTCGACCGGAACTGGAAGGTCTGCTCCCAGACTCCGGCGCCCGGCCAGCACCCGACCGACACGACGGTCGACTTCAGCACCGTCAAGCTCGAAGAGGACTGCCCCGCCGGCGGGGACCAGGGCGAGCCTGAGGAGGCCGGCTCCACCATGCCCAATCTCGTGGGCAGGTCGGTCAAGGTCGCCCGGCAGACGCTCGACAGCTCGACGAGCCTGACCGTGACCGACGTGTCCGGGCAGGACCGCATGGTCCTCGTCGAATCGAACTGGCAGGTCTGTTCGACGGATCCGGAAGCAGGAGCGGAGCTGAACGGGCAGCCGGTCACGATCAGCGCGGGGAAGTTCGGCGAGGACTGCTGAGCCTGGTGGGGGCGCCTGGTGCGCCCCCACAGGTCGTGCTGGCAATCTGCTGTTCAATCCCGCATTCTGTACCCAAGTTCGGTGTGCCCGGACTTGGATCGTTAGGCCCACCAATGCGTGGGCCTTTTTCTGTTTCCGCGCATTTCGCTCCTTGCTCGTGCCGCGATGCCCTCCATCTATCCAGGGGGCACACCGTGATCGAAGTATCCGGGCAGGGCGGACAGATCCTGTTCGACGGCCAGTACGTCACCATCACCGCAAGGGCTTCCTCGCCCGCGCGACCCACGGCAAGGGCGAGAAGCGCCTGCATGTCAGCCAGATACGCCGTGCAATGGAAGCGCAGGCGCCATGGTGAACGGCTTCATCCAATTCACCGTCCCCGGCGGCAACGAGGTCGGCGGTCGGCTCGGCTCGCAGACGTCGAACGCGGCCAAGGACGAGAACTCGTTGCTCTCCACCAAGCAGCAGCAGGGCCCGCGTCCGTCGCCGGCGAGCTGCGAAAGCTGCGCGTCCTGGTTGAGCAGGGCCTCCTCACCGACTCCGAGTTCGAGCAGCAGAAGGCTCGCCTCCTGGGCGGGTAACACAGAGACCAGGCCCGGCCGTTCCGCGCTCCGGCGGCCGGGCCTTCGCACGCACGGAGGTGCCCGAACGGCAAAGAAGGGTCGGTCACCGACGAGGAGCGCGAGGAGATCCGGCGGCTGCACGGCGAGGGAAAGGGCTGCAACGAGACCGCGAAGCAGCTCGGCCCGGGGGGCCGGACGATCAGCGTCTAGGCAGAGCGCATGGGACTCACACCTTCGACCAGGCCGCCGAGGTCCGGGTCGCCACCGAAGCCAGGCAGGCCGACCTCGCCTCGCTACGCGCCCCGCTCGCCCTGGACGTCACGCACGACGCGATGAAGGCCCGTCAGCAGATGTGGGCGGAGACCGTCGTCTACACCTTCGGCGGCAAGGACAACACCTTCGAGCAGCACCGCTTCGACGAGGCGCCAGCCGACGTCAAGCGCTCCCATTCCATCACCTCGGTGTCCTTATCGACCGGTCGCTGAACCCCACAGCGAGTGAGAAGCCGACCCCGTCTGCGACTCCCTCAGCCACCGCCTCCGCAACGCCGACGCTGGCTGACGGGGCGTTGAAGATCGGGCAGTCCTTCAAATGGAATGGCCCAGCTCTGGACGAGAAGTCACCCACCAACGGCGCCACGACCATCATGTCGTTCACTCTGCTGGTCAAGGTGACCTACAGAGGGGCTGGGGGTCAGCGATCCCGAGTGGGCGGCGGTCGACGTGAGGGTGTGCAATCAAGAAGGCGGACCACCACTGTGTCGTAGGGCCCGTGGTCGCTCGGCTTCCCCGACGACAGCCGTGTCGAGTCGTCGTTCCTCAGCGGGCCTGGCCCCCCAAGCCGGCGTGCCGACTGACGAGGTGAAGGTGAAGGCTGGTGACTGACTGCGCGGCAAGATTCCGTTTGTCCTGGAGAAGGGGCAGCGGCCGGATCGGATCATCTATGAGGCGGCGAGTTCCCCCGACCCCTTTGAGCGGACTGTCCCCAAGGTGTAGCTGGGGTCAGGCGTCGGGCCGCTTATTGTACGCGGCGAGCGTCGCCTTCGTCGTCGACGCGTCCTGAAAGACCAGCTCCCACGGGCCGGTGTTCACGTCGAACTCCTTCCCGAACCCGACCCACTTGCCCGTCATCCTGCGACCGGTCGGCTCGACCAGGAGCTGGATCGCCCCGTAAAACCGGGCACCCCGGTAGTAGCCCTCGGTCGCGGTCTGCTCCGTCCACGTGCCGGTGGCCACGTGGCTGTCGATCTCCAGATCCATTATCAGCGGACTGTCCGACGAGCCGGGCAGGCTCCGTGCCGACAGGCGGCTGCCGTGCTGCAGCAACACCACATAGTGCGCTCCGACGAACGCCGAGTCGCGGCCGCTCGAGAAGTACTCGTACCGGGACAGCCACACCCCGGAGTAGTTCCGGTGCCCCGGCTGCGGCTCGGCGTGCGGTGGCGCGGTTGCGGGGGCGATACCGTTCACGGACGCCTCGACGTCGTGGCCGCCGTGCCCGTCATCCGTGACACGGGCCATGGGCACGGTGCCGGTAAAGCCGAGGGATTCGATGGGCAACCCGGTCACGGACTCCAGCGCGCGGGCGTACACGGGACGGGGCGCAGTCGTGGCGCCGGACTCCCAGCGCTGCACGAGCCGCTTGTTGGCATCGTTGGGCTGTCCCGCGCGGGTGCCGGCATCGCGCACGGCGCGGGCGAAGTCGTCTTGGGACATGAGCAGGCCGAGGCGGACGGCCCGCAGTGCACTGTTCGGTGTGGCCATACGGGCACGGTAGCCCCAACCCGCCTTCAATGACACCGAAATGACGCCCCGTATGACACCGCTATGACGCCTGCACTGACGCCGCGCAACTCTCTGTGCACGCGCCATGGTGCATCTGTGACCACGACAGACGGCGGCACCACACACCCCGGCCTGACCATCAACGTCTACCGGGTGAACACCCGCACGCAGCAGCGCACTCAGGTGAAGCAGTGCACGCTCCCGGCCGCCGAGGCGCCGGAGCAGTTCGAGGCATACCCGCCCTGCGCCTGCCCCCGCTGCACCGGCGGCGACGCGCGATGAGCCCGATGGGGGACCACGATTCCGAGCCCGCGGCCGGAACCTGCGCCGCCTGCGGCAGGCACACCAGCGACGGGCGCGCCCACTGGATCCCCCGCATGTCCGGGCCCGACGTCCGCGTCATCGTGCACGCCCCCGGCCGACTGCCAGCCGCCTGTACCTACACCCAGCAGACTCCCGTCCGCGCTGGTACACCCCGTCACCCAGCGCGGACGGGTCCAGCCCCAGCAAGGGGCACCGTTCACACAGGAGGAAGCATGACCATCGCGTTAGACCGCCCCGCGTGCACCACCGACCCGGCCATGCTCGTCCCGGCCGAGACGATGGAGCGCCTCAGCTCCCGCATCATCAAGGACCACCCCGACATCGACCACGGCACCGCGCAGCGCATCGTCGCCCAGGCCGCCGCCTTCCTCGCCGCCAGCGGCCAGCACGCCGGCGCCGAGCTGGCACCGAGCAAGCTGGTGGACATCGGATGGCACACCTTCATCCTTCACACCGTCGACTACGCCCTGTTCTGCCAGCAGGTCACCGGACGATTCATCCACCACGTCCCCACCGAGGACGGAGAGGCAACCTACGGCGGCCATGAAGCGGCGCGCGAGCGCACCCTCGCCGCCATCACCGACGCGGGATTCGCGATCGACCCCGATCTGTGGCCCGCAGCCGCCAAGATGGGCGAGTGCTCCCAGTGTCACGCTGGCTGCAGCGACAGCCCGAACGGCGGCAAGAAGAAGTAGCACGCGCCCAGCAAGCCGCCAGCCGCCCGGCACACCACCGGGCGGCTGGCCCCGCGAATGGAGCAACAGGTGACGGACACCGCGTGGGACACCTATTCGAGGCAGAAGCCCGAACGGCGCCCCACCAACGCAGCAGGCGAAACCACCTGGTTTAACTGGACCCAGTACGCCGACCACGGGCCGGGCACGGAACTCCTTGGCCTCACACCTGGCGCCAGCGTGCTGGATCTCGGATGCGGCAAAGGCGGCAACCTTGCCCACGCGGCCAAGCTCGGTGCCCGCGCCGTCGGTGTCGACGTGTCTCTCGCGCAGTTGAAGGCCGCCGAAGCACGCTGGTCCGATGCCAGTTTGGTGCTGCACCGCACGGGCGCCGTCCGATTCCTCGAGGAGAGCGGCGAGCACTTCGACGCCATCTACTCCGTGTTCGGTGCGGTCTGGTTCACCGACCCGGACGAACTGCTGCCCGTCGTCCGGAAGCGGCTCAAGCCCGGCGGCGTCTTCGCGTTCTCGCAGCGGCCCGCAATCCAAGGCTGCTACGGCTGCCAAGCTTCGTACATCAACCGGTCCGAGGACGAAGACCCTCTCGTCGTGAAGCGCTGGGACTACGAGCCCGACCGCTGGGAGGAGATTCTGACCGAGCACGGATTCGCCGCCGCCGTGGCCCGTGTACTGCCCGCTCCGACCGGGGTACGGAAGGTCGGCACGCTCCTCGTCCGCGCCGCCGGCTGACCCCCACCGTCGCCCCGGTCGAGGCATCACTGCAACCGTCGACATCAGCCCCTGGCTGGGGCAGAAGTGGGCCGCCGTGCTGGCTCACCGCACCGAAGCGGAGCGGCGACCGCACCAGGCCTGCTCGCCGACTATCCGGCGGCCGTCCAGGAGCGGGCAGCCCAGACAGAACTGACCCCCTGAACCCCGTACTTCGCACCCAGGGGCAGGCAGACCGCCGGGGTTGCTCGTAGTCGGAGAGCCGCGGGTGCCTGTAGGCCATCGCTGCCCGGTGAATCGGAAGGCAGCCGTCCGGAGGCGCGAAGCCGGTGCCACCAGCTTCGTCCTCGTGGCTGCTTCACGGTCGTTCCCGACGGGCGATCGCGCCAGCGGCGCGACGGTAGGGGCGGCCGTCCGGCCGGGTTCGCCAGGGATCTACCGACACCGCAACGAAGTGGAGCGGACGATCAACCGGGCTGGAGACCTTCCGGGCGGTCGCGACCCGTTATGACGAGAGGGCCTACGTCTCATGGGGCGGTCACCGTCGCCTCGTGTCGGCTCTGGCTGCTTGCACCAGCAGATGCTTGGCGGAGGCAGGGGATCCGCACGCTGCGGGCGGCCCGGGGGTGTACCACTTGCCCGCGCTGGCCGCCCGCATCAGCTGGGCACCGAACCGCCAGATTTCCTCAGTGCTCGTCTCGAACTGGTGGCTTCCGCACACCGCCGGTCCGTGGCTCCGCCGAGCCACGGACCGGCCGTTCGTCCGCTGCGAGGGCGGGAGATCACCAGGACGACTTGGTGACTCCGGGGAGGAATCCGGCGTGGGCCTGCTCGCGCATGCGGACGCGGGACAGCCCGAACCGCCGCAGGTGTCCCCAGCGGGTCGGCGACGTGCACGCGTCCAGGCCCCGATGGCTGCCGAGGAAGTGGGATGGCGGAGGGCGCGAGTCGGGTAGCTCAGAGGCTTGCCGGGGCTTGCCAAATTCGGGCCGGGCACTTGGGAACCAGCGCATCGATCGGCTGTGCCCCTCTCACAGTTCCATCCATGGGCGACGGTCTGTTGCTCCTATGAGGGGTGTCCACACCGCGGCGGAGGGGCCTTCGGCTTCGAGGTCTTCGAGGACGGCGGCGCCGAGGGGCACCTGGCTGGCGAACTGTTTCACCAGGCCGTGGCCGGCGACCATGGCTCTCAGGTCTCCGATTCGTCGCTGGAGTCCTTGTGAAGGGGCGCCGGTGAGGACGAACAGGGTTCGGGGGAATCGCGGGTAGATGCGCTGCCAGGCGAGCATGGCGGCCTGGTCGGCGACCGTGCCGCGGCGTCCGATCGGCTGCGGGGTGTAGTCGTAGAACCGGGCGTAGGAGATCAGTTTCCGGGACAACCGTTCCGAGGACATGGTGGCGCGGTCGACCTCGACGAACGCCCGGTACTGCAGGCGTCGTCCGGGGGTTGCGGTGTAGTGAAGGACGGCGTCGGCGATGAGGCGGTCTTCTCCGCCGGTGTCCGGGAGCCGGTGGCACACCTCGGGCACCCAGTCCAGCGGACCGTACTCGTCACCGCGCCGACGGGCGTCGGCGAGGAACGCCATGTGGGCCCGGACCACGGTCAGGGTGTGCGCGGCTTTCAGCGAGGCCTCGAGGGAACTTGCGCAGCCGGTGACGGTGCGGCCGCGGAGCTCGGGCCACCCGTCGGTCATCCGTGCCCCGCGTGGCGTGAGGAACCACATCTTCATCCGGCTGCGGTTGGCCTGGACGACGGACGCCACGAGCTCGCTCTTGTGCAGGGCGCCCAGCGTGGTGGCGGTCGTCGACCGGTTGGCGTCGGGGTTGAGCATGTCGTGCAGCTGCGGGGTGGTCAGCAGGCGGTGCTGTGCCAGGAGCGCCATCGCCCGGTGCGCCGCGGAGTCCTGCGTGCTCGGCTGCTGCGGTGCTCCCGCCGCGTGCTCTGATGCCTGATCGATGCTCATATCAACTCGCTTTCCTGCGTGGCCTTCTCGCCGCTTTCGGCGGAGGTCGCTCGATTGGTCGTGCGTGGCGTCTTGGGGGGCAGCTCGTTCAGGAGCTCGAGCACCTTCGCTTCGTGGTTGTCCGCGGCGGTGACGAGTTCCGTGAGGGGCTTTGTTGCCGTGTTCTCGCGCGCAGCGTGGGTGAGGTCGGGCGGGTTGTCGCCGGTGGGCAGGTCGCCGAAGACCTCCCCGAGCTCGGGGCCGCGGATGAGCAGGGGGCCGACGCGGTTGCCGCGGACGGTGAAGGAAGCCCAGTGGTGAAAGCGCGGCAGTTCTGCCGCGTCTGCCGGACTGACCTTGTCGCCCCACTCGTCGGTGATGTGGCGGATGGCCTCGATCGATCCGGCCGTGCTGGAGATGCACGACGCGTTCTGCAGCAGCGCGGTGCGTACCTCGGGGCTGATGCGGTGCAGCAGCTGCGTCATGCCGTGCATCCGGACACCGAACTTGCGCAGCTGTTCGGTGATCTCGGCAATGCTCGACGATGCGGCGCCGTCCAGCGAGATGAGCTCGTCCAGGTAGAGACGGAACGGCTTGCGAGCCGTCTCGGCCATCTCGCGGCGGGACAGTCCTGCGCGCAGCATGTCCCGCACCAGGAGCGAGACGAGGAGCCGGTCGGTGGGGCCGGTGCCGGCCGGGCAGATCCACACCACATGGGACTCGTCCATGGCTCGCCGGATGTCGTAGGAACCTTCGGGCGAGCCGAGGAACGCCCGGGTGACGGGTGCAGCGGCGAGCCGGTCCAGCGGATTGAGCACGGTGGGCAGGGCGTCCTTGGGGATCTCTGCGAACGAGGTCTGCCACCAGCGGCCAGCCTCTCCCTCCAGCTGTGCGACGACCAGCGAGCGGAAGGTGGGGTCGGTCAACAGCGACCGCAGTTGGAACACGGTCGCCTGGAACTGCGGCTTGTCGGCGGCCACCGCGGCGGCGTTGACGGCAGTGAGTGCCTGGACGGCCTTCGTCAGGATCGTCAGGGCCCGTGGCGCCGTCGCGTCGCTCCACCCCAGACTGCTGGCGAACGCGTCCACCACGGCCGCGGTCACCTCGTGGGCCTGCCTGCCGCCGACCATGCTGAGCGGGTTCCAGCAGGCCATCTCCTGCTGACCGCGGACCGTGAGGTCGAACAGACGGATCCTCTTCGCGATCTCGTCATGTGCCAGATACGGCCGGATCGTGGGCCACGAGTCTCCATGGGGATCGACGAACGCCAATCCATGGCCGCTGTGCGCACTGGCTGCCGCCTGACACAGCGCACGCATCGTCTTGCCCCAGCCCGCTTTGCCGACCTGGACCTCGAACAGTGTGTCCGCCTCGTGCGTGGCGACCAGCCGCTCCCTGCCGTCCGGACCGCGGTAGTAGCCCTGAGGCAACAGACCCCGGCCGTGCCGGTAGGAAGGAATCTCACTCGGCAGCACAGGAAGGCGGGCGCTCTTCGTCGGAGGCTTGAGGAATCCGGCGATCTCCTCAATCCGCGCCCATGAGTCCCGGGCAGGACGGATCAGCCCCGTGCGCCACCGCTCATCGAAGCGGGGGCGCCACGGCCAGCTGTCCGGCCCGAACCGCAGCGACCCAAGCGACGCACCGAGAGAAGAAAGACGCGTCCGTGCGGCAAACACGTCCAACGCGGCCTCGATATGCCGCAGCCGCCGTTCCGCCCGGCCGATCTCATCGGACTGGCAGCGCACCAGCAGCTGCACCCGCACCAGACCGGCATCCTCGGCGAGCTTTCCGAGCACCTTGTCACGGTCGATCCGCGGCGGCCGCGGCGTCATCAACAGCCGCCGCCCCCCACCGCCTTGGCGCTCCGGCGGCACAAGCAGCCGCGTGAACTGCCAGGACAGCGAGTCCTCCATCGACGCGGCATCCTCGCTCAGCCACCGCGCCTCACGCCGCGCCTCCCGCCGGGCACGCTGCCGGGCGGCGTTGACCACCTGCCACCGGCGAGCCACGACCCCCCACCGTGGGCCGGGAGAGATGTCCAGACACACCTCGGCCAGGTCGCCGAGGTCGGCTCGCAGGTCGGCGACCGCGTCGAGCAGCGGCTGCAGCGGGTCGGGATCCAGCGGCACCTCCCGCAGCCGGGAGCCGGCCATGCCGTGCAGCGCGAACACCGCCCGCACCGTGTGGGTGCGCTTCTTGTCCTTCACCGGCTCCACTGACCGGGCACGGACACGGGTGTAGGGGGTCTGTACCAGCAGATGCTTCGCAGAGGCCGGGCCCTCCACCCGGTAGGTCAGGGGGCGGCTGCCGTCCGCGCGCAGCCGGATCCGCACGCTGCGCGCGGCCCGGGGCGTGTACCACTTGCCCGCGCTGGCCGCTCGCATCAACTGTGCGCCGAACCGCCAGATCTCCTCCTCGCCGGTCTCGAACTGGCGGCTGGGTACCAGCTCGACATACGTCCGGCGGGCCAGTGCCTTCGCAGCGAGCTTGCGTTGCACCATCTCCCAGGCACACCAGATGGCGATACCGGCGAGGCCCAGCCACAGGGCGTTGTCGTACAGCCAGTTCGCCGTTGTCCAGGCCCAGGAGGCGAGGGCGACGACGGCGTCCCACACCAGAAGCGGTGTGGACGCGGTTTCTATCGGACGGGAATCCATGACGCTCCTTCTCGGGTGAAGCGGACGGTTGCGGTGCGGCCATCGCGGTAGGTGCCGGCCGGGTCGGCTCCGGCCCACACCAGATGCACCACCGCCGCGGTGCCCGAGCGGCCTGTGTCTTGGCGGGCGATCGCTGCCTGGATCCGCACCCGGCTGTACACCGACGCCAGGTTGGCCTCGGTGAAGTACGTGGGCCACCGGCCGCGCCCGGCACCGGTGACCTCGGCGGTCCATACCGCCCGGCCCTCGCCTACGAGGCGTCGTTCGGTGTCCGTGGGGAGGTCGGGGGTGATCGCCTCGTCGAGGGCGCGTTGCACGAGCGGGTCCGCGCCCGGCCCGGAGCCGGGCGGGGGAAGTTCACTCACCGGCGCGGCGGTGCCCGTGGTCGGGCTTGACGGTGTGTAGCTGACCGACGGGGGAGCGGCGGGGCGGTCCGGGGACGAGGACGCCGCCGCGGTGGGACGGCGGTGTGCCCCATCGGAGGTTTCGGTCGTGCCGTTGCTGGTGACGGCGATGGCGATCAGGAGGCATCCGCCGATGGCAAGCAGGCACGCGGTTGCCATGAGAGCACGCCCTGTACGGTGGTCGGTTGCTGGTGTGGTGCTCACAGGATCCGTGCTCCTCCCGCGTAGTCGGGCAGGGAGGTCACGGCGTCGATCCGTACTTTGGTGCCGGGCCGGGCGGCGTTGATCATTTTTCCGTTGCCGAGGTAGATGCCGACGTGATGGATGGTGCTGTTGCTCGTGGGGATGTAGCCGTAGAAGACGAGGTCGCCGGGCCTGAGAGCGCCCATTCCGGCGGAGGCGGGGATGCGGGTGCCGACGGCTGCCTGGGCTGCGGCCGTGCGGGGCAGGGACACTCCGGCCTGTGTGAAGGCGTAGCGGGTCAGGCCCGAGCAGTCGAAGCCGACAACGGTGGTCCCGTTCTGTCCGCCGGGCGAGCAGCACACCCCGGACGACGGTCCGTTGGCGCTGCCGCCGCCCCACGAGTAGGGCACTCCGCGCTGCTCCAGCGCGGCCTCCAGCACGGTGCGGACCGTGCCCGTGACGGCGCCGAGGTCAATGTCGCCGCCGGTGGACTGTGCGTCGGCGGTGTACTGGTCGATCCAGCCGAGCACGTCGTTCACGTAGGCGTCGGAGTGGTTGTAGACGAACAGGGCCTTCTTCAACTGGCTGCGCTGGCCGAGGTTGCGCCCCTCGCCGCACAGGTAAACGGCCGCACCGAGGGCGGCGTCGTCGGCCTGGTGCGGGTCGACGGTCCCGTCCTTGTTGCCGTCCCTCCCATACGCCTCGAAGGTCTGGGGCAGGAACTGAAACGGGCCGACGGCCCGCTCGTAACGGGTGTCGCCGTCCCACCGGCCACGGTCGGTGTCGCGGAAGGCGGTGGTGTTGCCGCCTGCGCCGGAGCCGTTGAGAACGGGGCCGAGGATCCGCGGCGTGATGGTCCCGTCCTCGCCGATAGAACGGCCGGTGGCGTGGTTGGACTCGATCCGGGCGATGCCCGCCAGGATGGGCCACCGCATCCCCTTGCATGAGGGCACTTCCTTGCCGACGGCGGCTGCGGCGTTCTTGTACGCGGCGAGCATCCGGCCGGGTATCCCGGCAGCCGTCCCGCCGTTGTCCTCCAGCCCTTGGCTGTCCTGGGTGAGGGTGAGGCTGCCGGCGGCGGAGATGACCGTCATCATCGGCACCGAGCACCCGACCGCACACACCAGCAGCATCACGCCGAGGCAGCCCGCCTTCCTCCACTTCTTCACTCCCGATCACCCCGGTCGGGCTCCTCGCCGGGCCACTGCTGCCACACGTCGCCGTCGTACGAATCCCGGACGTACGGATCGCCGTCGAACGGCCCGCCGTCGTACGGACTTCCTTCCGGCGTGCTGTTTCTGGGTGTGGCGTTGTCGCCGCTGGTGCTGCTCCAGCCGCTTGCGGCGCTGTCGCCGACGGAGCTGGCCCAACCGCTGCTGTGTGAGGGCGGGGTGAGTGGCGATTCGTGGGAGGTGCCCCAGGTGGGGCGGGTGTCCCATGTTTCGCGTTGGGCGCGCATGAGGGCGTCGAACACGCGCCTGCGGGCGTCGACGGCGGGTTCTTCCGGCCGTGATGCCGTGCTGCTGCGACTGCCCGAGCCGCCGCCTGCTGTCGGGGTGGAGGTGTAGATGATCGCTGCGCTGGCGGCGTCACGTGCACGGCTCGTGGGGTCGTGCACGTTCCATGCGGTGGCCAGGCGACGGGAGGCATGGTCGACCGGGCGCATGACCGCACGGCCCGCAGACTGCCAACCGGCGGCGTCCTCGCGGACCTGGTTCGCGGCGACC
>NZ_JBWKCY010000057.1:0-12341 GCF_056436245.1 Streptomyces sp. NPDC043812 | reverse complement strand
ACCCACCCCAACCACCCACCACGGCAATCACACTGATCCCGCCCACCAAAACAACCAGCAAACACCAGAAAAAGACCTAAATCACCGGTATTGGGGTTAGGCCCCCGGCGAGTACCGCGCCGATGAGGGCGGCCGCAGAAATAGACCTGCAGGTCACCCCACAGCCAGAGAAGGGCTACGACAAAGACGATGGCTCCGATCACGATGATCCAGACTGGCATGTTCACCACGACCTACCAGTAGTCGGCTACATCAATCCTCTCTCCCGCCCGACTATCGCGCTCAGTGGCCAACTACGGCGCTCAGTCACAAGGGATTGAGACTGAGCGCCGCAGTCGGCCCGGGAGCGTTCTAGCTGGCCCGGGGGCGATGGGTCGCGGCAGCCCACGGACGGCGGAAGCCGGGCAGGCTGCTGGTGGCTGGTTCCCGCGGGCACGGCGCGCCCTGGTGCGCGAGCCTGCCTCGAATGCTGATCTGGTCCGTGACCGACGGGAGGCACGATGCGAGGTCAGCAGGGCGACGGGGCAGCAGAAGACCAGGACAAGCCGTTCCTTCACAAGCCGCAGGGGGTGATCTCTGTGGTGGGAGGAGTGATTGCGATCGTGGTCGCGATTTTGGCCCTGTGGTTCAACCTCTTCCCGGGGTGCGAGCCGGAGCGGCCACCGCCGAAGCTGGAACTTTCCGACGTGGACGTCGCCCGAGAGAAGGACATCGAGGCCGACTGGACCTTGGGGGAGGAGCCGCAACCGGTCATGAAGGACTGGAAGTCCTCGCTGCTCTCGATTGCCCTGCGCAACGGCTCCGAGGACGAGGTGCTGGTGACGGAGGCAGAATTCGCGATCAGCGCGGTCACGGAGCTGGGCTGCCCGTATGGTGCGGGTGGCTCGGTGGTAAAAGCCCGGTACGACCTCAAGGTCCCCGATGGATTCACACCCCCGCGCACGTTGACTCGGCCGGTGAAGTACGTGGTGCCGCCGCACGACAACGAGCGCATCGGATTCACTGTGGGACCTCAGACCTACCCGGAAGGCTCCTTGCCGAGGGTGTACACCTTCACCGCCACCCTCTCCGCGGACGACGAGAGCCGCCTGACGACCGAACCTGTGGTCTTCATGAACCCTCAGGGCACGGAGTCAGTGCTCCAAGCGGCAGAGTCGGCCATGCGGTACGGCAGAGGCGCTACGACGCCAGCCTGTGTGAGGGAGCAGGCGCGTAAGGCGAGCGAGATCGTCCAGGGCGCCACCCTGGTCTCCCCCGAGCTGAAGGCGTACAGCGAAGAACTGAACAGGCTGTCGGCCCTGCCCCCTTCGCAATGAACACGCCAGCCGAGGAAGCGCCCGCGGGCTGGCGGCGCGTGCTCTCTGGCCAACAACATGCGCGGCATCTGCGGCCGACTGGTCGCTGCTAACAGGCAGCCGGAGGGCAGGCTGCTCGGCGGCCGCTGCCCCGGGCTGCGCGCCTCCCTCCGTGCCTGCGAAGGGCGGGCGGCCGCCGCCCGAACTCAATCGAGCACACCTAGTTCGGTGTCGGGGCGGCAGTGGGAGCAGGCCTCAACACCGTCGGACAGTGCGCGGACGGCTTGGGCGCGGTCGACGGCGTGCTTCCGCTTCCCGGCCATGTGGCAGTCGCCGACGTGCACATAGAGTGCCTCGCGCTGCTGCCCGATCCCCGTCTCGACGATCCAGTCGGGTACGGGCGGGCGGGCAGTGGCGCCGTGCTCGCGCTCGCGTTCGCGCTGCTCGAGGGAAGCGATCCGTTCCCGCACGCGATCCAGGCTAAGGCCGAGCCAGAGCTCCAAAACGCGCAGTCTGGAGAGGTCGGGTGGCAGATCGGACATGATGTGCCCGGATGGTTCAGGCAGCCTGGACGACGTCGACCGCCGCTGGCGCTGTCGGCTTGGTCTCGCTCTTCAGCGCCTGGCGGGCCCGGACGACGTCCTCGCCGCTCAGCGTGGCCCAGAACTCATGCGTGGTGATCTTGATGGATAGGTCGGCGCACTCCATCTGCAGCCGCTTTACCGCGCGCTTCTGCTCTTCGGTCCAGCCGGGGCTGCTCTCCCGGCCGCCGGTGACTTGACTGGTGTACGGGTGCTCGATGCCGGGCCAGCCAGGCATCGGGTCCACGCTCCACGGCAGAGTGCGGCACAGGGCGGCCAGCTCGGAAGTCGCCTGGTGAAGACGGGCCTGCGTGGCACGCAGTGCTTCGGGGAAATCAGTTCCGGCCATGCATAGAGCCATACTCCTGTTCGATTTCTTGGTGCGACCTGACACGCGGGCCGGGAGGTGCGAAGCAGGCTGTCCGGCGACAGCGAAGGTGTCACAGGACCTGACGACCGACAGGTTCGTCACCGGAATTTGATCACCGGACCTTGGCGGGCGGCAGCGCTCTGGGTGAAGTGGAAGCGCGGCGACGGCGCGACCTTGCGTCGTTCTCCATACGGGCTGATCAGGGGCGGTACGGTGTCGCCGACCGACTCTGGAGGAGAGCAGCATGGCGACGGGCAAGGTCAAGTGGTTCAACGCGGACAAGGGCTTTGGCTTCATTGCGCAGGATGACGGCGGCCCGGACGTGTTCGTTCACTTCTCTGCCATTCAGACCACCGGCTTCAAGGAGCTGTACGAGGACGACCTGGTCGAGTACGACGTGACCCAGGGGCCCAAGGGTCCCCAGGCGGAGAACGTCACGAAGCTTTAGCTGCGCGGGGGCGGGACCGCGCGACCCTGGCCACGCGCGCCACCCCGTGACAGGTGATCTCAACGAGTGCATCAGGCACAGGTAGCCGCCGTTCGAGGTGCCGCCGGTCCATCCTGATCTCGCCCATGGTGTGCTCCCACGCCGTGGCCTGGCCTGTCCGGGCCTGCCGCCTTCTTGGCGGGCGCTTTCTCCTTCGCCGCCTTCTTCTTAGGCATGTCGTGCACGATGGCGTGCTCACCTTCACCGCCGGCCTCGCGTGCCCTCCGCAGCTGCTCTCCAGCCGGCAGATCGTAGGCCGGCACCGCTGACCGCACGGCCCTGCGGAGACTTCTTGGCATCATCTCGACATGACCCCGGCCCTTCCCCGCACCGTCCGAGCCGTCGACACTGACCAGCTTCTGCACCTGGAGCACGAGGCCGCCGCATACGGCCTCAGCCAGCATCGTGAGCGAAGGTGCCGACAGAACTCGGTCAGCAGCCGCAGCGAACTCCCTGTGCTGAGTGCAGATTTGACGATGCATCATGAGGTGACGGATTGAGCCAACCTTTGCCCCGAGCGGGGCATCAGCATCGGATGCTTGGCATCAGCAGCGATTCACGGACGCTGCCGGAGTGGATTAGAGGAGTAGATGCCCGTGCTGAAGCTGTCCAGCGTCGCCGGAACGATCCGCGCGTACGCCATCGGTGGAGCTGAAGGCGCCAAAGTCAGAGTGCATTACGAGCCTGGCCACGCCCGAGGCGTGCCCGACATCTCGGTTGTGGTGCGCGCTCAGCATCATGAGCGGTTACACGCGGGGCGCAGCGTCTGCCGCTGCGCCCCGCGCGGGGCCCGCGGGAGGGCGTACCTCCGTATCTCGTCAGTCAACGTGCAGCATCCGGCGAGGGGACGCCATGAGGTGAGGAGGTGGGACGCGGGTGATCACGGCTGGGCCGGGCTGCAGGTGACCACCAGGGGCCTGGGGCCTGGCGACCACGGCGCGCTCGCTTGCGTAGGGTTTTCGCCAGATGGGCTCGACGAAGTTGACCCCTACCTTGAGCTCAAGTTCGGGGCAGAGATTGACGGCGTGAGCATCGGGGAAACGTCACAGCTCTTTCGCGTCGCTGGCACCAGATTGATGCCGATCACTCGATGATCTGGGACGCGGGCCCATGACGGGGCAGATGATTCCCGGGAGCCCCGCACGAGGAGCCGCTGACTGACTTGCGGGTGTCCACGACGCGAAGGACGCCCTCCTGCAGTCCCTCAGTCCGCGTCGGCCTCGCCGGTCAGGTAGTGGTCACGCAGGTACTGGGTGACCACACGGGAGGGGTTCACCAGGAAGTGCAGCCGCTCCTTGTCCGCCTTGCAGCGGGCCTCGATCGCCGCCCATTCGTCGTTGGTCGCCCGCAGGCTCGTACTCGGTAGGGACTTGACCGGCTCCTCGCCCGGTGACCGGCGTGTACGGGCTGGCTTCGCCGGCTCGATGCGACCAGCGAGATACTCGGCGAATCCAGCACGCAGGACGTCGGCAAGGCTGCGGCTCTCGCTCCTGGCCTTCGTCTCCGCGGAGTCCTTGATGTCCTGCGGGATGTACAACGGCCGCGGCGGCGGTTCACCCGATCCGTTGTGCGCCGCTCGGATTGCGGCCTGGGCGAGCGTTCGAAACGCCGCGGCGTCGCCTTCCAGCACCCCGAAGTCGGTCGTGAGCCTGGCAACGCCGCCCTCGGCCGTGACCTCGTAGGGCATTCGGTCGGACAGACGGAAGACGGGTGGGTGCTCATCAGCCACGCTGGGGCATCCTCTCGACGGGCGTCAGGCGCCGGCTCATGACCGGCGCCGCGGTGTTCGACTGCGCGTCCTCACTGTTGCAGAACGGCGTCGGCCGTCGAACCGGGAAGACGCGTTCAGGCAGCGTTGGTCTGCAGGAGCAGGAGGTCGAACTCGGGGCCGCCTGGCTCGTTGCGATAGGGGCCTGCGTACTGGTAGCCGAGCCGGGTGTAGAGGTTCTGCCCTCGCTCGTTGTTCGGGAGGGCGAGAAGTGACGCCCATCGGGGGTTGATGGCCTTGAGGAGTTGGGCATGCAGCTGGGAGCCGATGCCCCGGGACTGCCATGGCGGGCGGACAGCGAGTTCGCACACGCCCATCAGGCGTTCGGTGCGGGCGGCATCGGGGACCTGGTCGACCAGGCCCGGGCCGAACCAGTAGTCGGCGGTGCAGGGGAAGGCGTAGCCGAAGCCGACCGGGGTGCCGCCCGCGTAGGCGACCACCATCGCGAAGCCCTTCCATTTCAGGTGGCCTGCAATCTGGCGGTGGAGCGCGGGCACGGACAGTCCCATCGTCTCCGCGCCGGGGTTGTCGACCAGTTCCGGGTGGGCGTCGGCCCAGATGTCGGCGACGACGTCCAGCAGCGGCGGGACTTGTCCCGGGCCGTAGGTGCGGATCACCACATCGGTGCGGGTGCTGGTCACGTCTCCTCCTCAGCTGACGCCGGTCATCGTGCGGTACTCCTCCAGCCAGTCGGCGACCGCCGGGACCGCGGCGTGCCGCTGGAGCGTGCTCTCGACGTTGTGCTGCTGCTGCAGCAGGCGGTCGGAGCGCACCGTGGGGAGATAGGCGAGGACGCGTCCGGCGGCTTCGGCCGCGGCTTCCGGCTCCGGACGGGCCCTGAGTGCGTGCTGGATCGCGACGTCGGCGGTGTACAGGGCGCGATTGCGCGCGAACCTGTCGCCGTGCAGGAGTACGGCGTGTTCCGCGCCGGCGGCGGCACGGTCGTGCTGGTCGAGATTGGCGCGCGCGAGGGCTTCCAGGCCGGAGAGTTCGGCGGGCGTGTAGAACTCCAGCCACGTCGGATCGGCGTCACTGGGGCCCTTGGCGTAGAGCTGGTGGGCGCGCACGATCGCCGTGTCGGTGGCGCTGGTGTCCCCCAGCAGTGCCCAGCCGCCGGCCTCCCGCATGGCGAACAGCGACAGCATCCGGGGTGAGCCGAAAGAGCGGACAGCGCACTGTGCACCCTGGGCGGCGGAGATTGCTTCGCGAGGGCGTCCGGACGCCTTCGCGAGGAGGCTCAGGCAGCCGAAGGCGTGCCCTTCCAGAGCGGGGTCGTCGGCGATCCTGGCGGCCGCCAAAGCCTCGTTGTACAGGGAGCGGGCGTCGGCGGGACGGCCCGAGTCGTACGAAAGCCACCCTGCCGCAATCGACAGATGCCCGGTCGCCGAGCGCAGCCGCTTCCCGGTCTTGTCGGTGTAGGTGCCGTCCTGCAGCCACTGGTAGGCGGTGTGCAGGGCTTGGGAGGCGTTCCGTCGCAGGGCGGCCGATCCGTGGCTGTGGTCGTGGGTGTACAGGGTGCTGACGGCCCGGTCGACGGTCCGGACATCGCCTGCCCCGATCCGGCCCGGGGTCTTGTCCCGGACGGAACCGAGGGAGGTGAGCGAAAGGGCGGCGCCCGCTCCGTCGACCAGTAAGCTCCGGCGGTCCATTGGAGCTTCGCGTTCCGGCCGGTTCGCCGCGATGGCCGGGGCAGCGGCATGCACGGGGGCCTTGGTGTCGAAGCCGAGGTCGCGCATCGTGCGCCCGGTCATCTGGCTGAGGATGCGCCGGTAGACCGCACGCGGGAGGTGGACGTCGCCGTCTTCCCATGCCGCGACCAGTCGTGAAGCGCAGCCGACCGCCTCGCCCATGCCCTCACCCGTTCTGACGACGAGCTGCGCGAACTCCTGGCGGGACATCTGGAACTCGGTCTCGCGCACCGCGCGCAGCCGGGCGTTGGGGATCCTTCGGTGTTCAGCCATACCGACTCCCGGCGTGTCCGACATGACGGTGCGGCGACCGTACCGCTCCCGTCATAGTCCTGCCCGGGTCTTGCACTCAGTCCACCCGAGGCACGACGAAATTCATCTACGTGTGGTTCTAGGGATTTAGGCCGTGGCGAATCCCGCGTCGATACCGTGCGTTCCCTGGAGTGTCGGCCAGAGACCAGTGTCAAGCGAGCCGATCACGGCGCCCGCGGCAACCAGCCTTCGTTAGAGGGCGTCCCAGCTGACATGACGACCACCGGCGCACCGCCCCCTTTGTCCGCGCCGAGTTGGCCGCACTGCGCGCATCGTGCGCACCCGAGCGACCCGGTTGGCTGCCGGGGCCGTCAGGTAGAGCCGCACGGCGCATGTCTGGCACACCTCACGAGTGAGGATCGGGCCGCATACCTGAGGTCGTTGGCACCCGGCAGCGACTTGGACCACCGCGGTACCACCATCTCGGAAGACCTGTTGGAGCAGCTCTGGGGCGTGCTCCACGTTCCCTCCGCCGGAGGGGCCCATCTTGGCCGAGTCCAGTTCAGCACGGCGACGTTCACCGGCAATGCCCGGTTTGACGGGGCAACTTTCACCGGGCCCGCGGACTTCGGCGGGGCGACGTTTACTGGCGACGCCGCGTTCGGCGGGGCGAAGTTCACTGGTGTCGCCGTGTTCGACAGGGCGACATTCACCAGCGACGCCTGGTTCGTCGGAGCGAGGTTCACCCACGACGGCTCGTTCGGCGAGGCGACGTTCACCGGTATCACCTCGTTCGACAGAGCAAGGTTCAGCAGCGGCGCTGTGTTCGACAGGGCGAGGTTCACCAGTGTCGCCTCGTTCGGCGGGGCGTCGTTCGCCGGGTTCGCCGGGTTCGACACGGCGACGTTCACCAGCGCCGCCGTGTTCGGCGAGGCGACGTTCACCGGGACCGCCCGGTTCGACACGGCGACGTTCACCAGCGCCGCCGGTTTCGAACGGGCGACGTTCACCAGGACCGCCGGATTTCGCGGGGCGACGTTCACCGGTCTTGCCCGGTTTACCGGGGCGACGTTCACGGGTCTCGCCCGGTTTACCGGGGCAACGTTCACCGGCGACGCCTCGTTCGTCGGAGCGACATTTGCCGGCTCCGCCGTGTTCAGTGGGGCGACCTTCCTGTCTGCCTCGCAGCTCGGCCCCTTGATCTGTCAGGGTGCGCTGGTCCTGTCCAGAGCACGGTTCGGCAGTCCCGTGACCATCGAAGCGGCGACGGCCCGCCTCGAGTGCCGGCGAACTCGGTGGGACTCCACTGCTGCGCTACGGCTGAGATACGCTGCCGTCGACCTGAGCGACGCGGTGCTCGAATACCCGCTGAGCATCACCGCTCAAGGCCGACCGTTCACCGATCCCGGCTACGACTTGCCGGAGGGCGCACTGACCGACGGTGATCAGGGAGTGCGCATGACGTCGTTGCGCGGATCGGACGCGGCCCACTTGGTGCTCCACACCGTGGACCTCAGTGACTGCGTGCTGTCCGGGACGGTGCATCTGGACCAGCTGCGACTGGAGGGCGAGTGCCCTCTCGCGCCTGCCCCGTCGGGCTTGCGGCGGGGTGGACTGCTTCCGGTGCGATGGACAGCTAGGAGGACGCTGGCCGAGGAGCAGCACTGGCGCTCGGCACAGGGGCGGTCCGGATGGACGGCGGCGCCTGCCGGAGTGGAGGTGGTGGGTCCGGCGGTGCTGGCACCGGTGTATCGGGCGTTGCGTAAATCGTTCGAGGACAGCAAGAACGAGCCGGACGCTGCGGACTTTTACTACGGCGAGATGGAGATGCGCCGTCGTGACCGCAAGCGCCCCTTCGCCGAGCGCACGCTACTCGCCCTGTACTGGGCAGTGTCCGGATACGGTCTGCGGGCGTCCCGCGCGCTGGGCTGGCTCCTCGGTGCCATGGCCGCCACCGTGCTGGTCATGGTGCTGTGGGGGCTACCACTGGATGACCCCAAGCCCGCCACCACCGGACGACTGAGCGGCCAGAAGATCTCACTGACCACCGATAAGCCCGACCCGACCAACCCCACAGGTCCGCTGCGATCCCGCATCACCTCCGCACGCTGGGAGAAGTCCCTGCGGGTCGTAGTGAACTCGGTCGTCTTCCGCTCCTCCGGACAGGACCTCACCACCGCCGGCACCTACACCGAGATGGTGTCCCGGCTGGCGGAACCCGTGCTGCTCGGCCTCGCAGCGCTCGCCGTCCGCAGCCGGGTCAAGCGCTAGACGTCACCCCCGGCACTTCGTCACCCGAATCTCGCCGTTTCGTCGGTACGCCCACCCGTGCATGGCGACTTTCATCGTTCTTGCATCGGCCCATCGTCGCGGTTGCCGCCCAGCTGCTGGTTGCGTGGACGGTGAGGTGACAGTCGAGCAGGGAGGCGGGTTGTGGCCGCGGTTTCGAGCAGCACCGCCGGGAAGGCCCTGCGCACCGCCGTTCCCACCTGGCATCAGCTCGGGCAGCCGACAGCAAGTCGGCGGGCACTGTGGGCCGAGTCCCGTGATGTCACCCGGTGGGTGGCGTGCGGACTGGACTGGGACGCGGTGGCCATCCGACCGCTCCGTTTGGGTCTGGAGGCTTTGGGAGGGACGGGGTTGAGTCCGGACCGCGGCTACCCCGTCCTGGCTGACCTCGCGTTGAAGAACGAGCTGTACGTGCTGGTGGCGCCCGGCACGGCCGACGGCGCCGACGAGCTGCCCGGCATCCGCGTACTCGGTCTCGGGCGTCAGCTGCTGATGCCCACCACCGGGCACGGCACCCCGTGCGCGCACTGGATCAGCGCCCCACGCGCGTCCCCGCCGCTTCTGGCCCGAGGAGACCAGGTCGTCGCTCAGCTGCGCGAGCTCACTCTTTGAAACCCAATACAGATGCTCTCGCATTGGGTTTCCAGTATTGTGCGGTATGCGCAGGTGCGATCGCGTCAACTCCCCAGCCGAGCAACCCAAAAGCCACCGGCAGCACACGATCCCAACGGGGTGACCATGCTTCTCACCGTCGTACGACATGCCGAATCGACCGAGAACGCAACGAAGCACACCGGCTTCTACCAGGACCCGCGCCCGTGGACCGGCCCGGCTGCGCACGCCCTGTCCCGCGACCTCGTCGGACTGACGCCGCGCGGCTTCCGCCAGTGTCAGTGGCTGCGCGCCGCGCTTGAGGGCCTCGCCGGCCGCGACCCGCACGTGTACTCCTCGCCGTACCGGCGGGCGCTGGACACCGCGGAGCTGGCACTGCCCGGGCGGCCCGCCGAGGTCACCGCGCTGCTGGCCGAGCAGCACTACGGCGACGCCACGTACATGACGAAGCGGCAGCTGTTCGCGACCTACCCGGAAACGGAGCAGGACCGGCAGACCCGCAAGCACCTGTGGACGCCCCCGGGCGACGGCGGTGAATCCCTCGCGGTCGGCGTCATGCGCCGGGCGACCCGCTTCGTCGAAGGCATTGACGGTGGAGCGCCGGCCGTGGTGGCGATGACCCACCACACCGCCATCCTGGCGCTGCGCAGCGTGCTGGAGCAGCGGCCGGTGACCGAGCTGGTCGACGAGGCCCGGGTGCGCAAGACGCCCAACGCCGGGGTCCTGGTCTATGAGGGTCGCGGCGGGCGCTTCCGCCAGGTCGACGCCGCCGAGCCGGACTGCTGACCGGGGCCCGCCATGACCGTCGTTTACCTCAACGGACCGGTTCAGAACGGCGACTTCACTTTCGTCGAGCGGCCGGGCAAGGCCGCAGGCATACGACTCGCCGAGGCGCTCAACGGCCTGCTCGGCACCGGTCCGGTGCCACACCTGTGGAACACCGTCACTCTCGCCGGAGACGTACGCCATCGCGACGCTTCGGACCGCGACGCAATGGGCCGGCACCAACGCGAGGAGCAGGCCATCGCGGCGAAGTACGCGCCCGCCCCGGCACCGGCGGGCGGGCTGCTCACCGACACCGCCCCGTGCGTAGCCGCGTTGGCGCTGGAGATGACCGAGGCCCTCCTCGCCGACGGGACACTGGCCGTACGGACAATGACCGTCCGGCTCTGCGCGCGGTGCGGGCACATGACCGGCACAGTCGAGAGGGCCTGCCGCTCCTGCCGACACGAGGCATCCCGGAACGCCCGTCGGGCAATGCTGGTCTTCGACCGCGGCGAGCACGCGCCGGTGCTCGCTCGGGAAGACTTCCACGCCACGGGCGCCCGGACCCCAATGCACTTGCTGAACATCGCCCGCAACGTCCCCGAGCAGTTGGTGCTGTCCCGGACACGAGACTACGGCGTGAGCCTGGCGTCGCTCGGGCTGGACGGGATGGTCCTGGACCCGCGAGCCGGCCTGCATGTCGCGGTGATGGCCGCCGCCGCCGAACACCGCGCGGCGCGACCGGTAATGACCGTGACCGAGAACGCTGCGGCCCACGTCGCGGCCTACGGCGCCCCGTTCCGGAACTACGGCGCGATGCGGCTGCGGTACACGCTGCACGGGCGGATCCCGTACGACGCGGCATCCCAGGACCGGCTGTACGAGGTGCACCGCGTCAACCAGACGGTGCGGGAGCTGTTCACCGACTGGTTCCTGCCGCTGTGCTCGGCACGCGAGCGGGCAGGCGTCCATGCCGACCGGCTCCCGTCGCTGCTGAAGTTCCTGCGCCGCGCGTATCTGGCCCGGCCCGCGACACCCCAGGGTGAAGACCTCGCCGAGCTGCGCCGTCAGGTGGCGGCAGGTGATACGAGCTGGATCATGGACGCCCGGGCTCTGGCCTGCGCCCTCGCTCACCAAGACACCACGACCGGACCTGTTCTGGGCCCGCACGAAGGAGAGTCCTGATGGACGCCACCGAGTGGCAGCTCGTCAAGAAGCGAACGGCTGATGCCGACGGGGCGGTGTACGTCTCTGCCGACGGGACGCGCTACCGCCGCACGGGCGGCGATGATCTGCGGGCCGAGGCGGCCTTCCAGCAGATGATCGCCGCTCTGGGTTACCCGGTGCCGCCCGTCCTGGAGCACGGGGAACTGGGCGACGGACAGTTCTGCGTCGTCGAGGAGTCCCTGGGCGGGCAGTCACTGCACGAGATGGCCGTGGAGTCACTGAACGGCGGCCGGGAGCTGTCCGACACGGTGGTAGACCACCTCGCGCAGGTCTCTGCCCGACTGCTGCACGCCCAGTCCGCACATCCCGTCCTTCCGCAACCCGGGATCCTGAGGCAGTGGGTCGTACAGGCGGGCTGGACGCACAACGTCTTCGACGAGAACCCCGACCTCGACACCCCGCGCACCCACGCGGCGCTCACACGGGCGATGGACCAGCTCGACGGCGTGCCGATGTCCTGGGGCCACCTCGACTACGGCCTCCCGAACGTGCTGCCGGCCGGGGTCATCGACTGGCAGCACCACGGCGTGATGCCTCTCGGGTACGACGTCGCCCTGGCGCTCGAAGTCATCCCGTTCAAGGGCGGCGCCAAGGGCTACGCCGCGACGTCCGCGCAGCGCGAGCGGTACCTGACCGCGCTGGACTCGGCCGCCCGAGCAGCCGGCGTCGAGCCGGTCAGCGCCCACCTCGGGGCCTTCCTCCTCGTGAAGAGCCTGTTCTTCCTCGCGTTGATGCGGCCGGCCGATCCGGCCCGCGTCGACAAGCACCAGAAATGGCAGTACCGGCGCCACCTCTTCGTGAAGGGACTCGAGCAGTATGAGCGCACCGGAGATATCGACACCGCCCTCTTCCCGACGCTCGACGACTTCGCCGCTGGGCAGGGCGCTGCCAGTCGTTCGTGACCGCGACTACTTAGAGGTCATCTCATTTGGCTGACTCGGTAGGCTATGGGCCGTGGTGGGGATCGTTGAGCGGCTGGTGCCGGATGAGTTGTGGGAGTTGTTCCA
>NZ_JBWKCY010000056.1:0-13238 GCF_056436245.1 Streptomyces sp. NPDC043812 | reverse complement strand
CCTCACCGGCGAGACCACCATCTCGTGGCGCGATCCGACATCACAGAACCAAATCCGCATCACAGGATAAAACAACGGGAGAAAACGACCTCTTACCGGCGACGGAACGAAGCCCGTGCTGGCCCTGGACGACCTGCTACCCGTAGCAGTTCGTCCCGACCCTGCCGGGCCACCTGTCCGGCAGCCGTGACCTGTCAGTGATGCGATGCACTCCGCCGGCAGGGGCCGCGAGCGCGAGACCAGCAGCAGGAAGAAGCCGGGGTCCTAGCTGCCGAGCCCGGTCTCCGGGCCGCATATCTCGCACGACGTCACTTCGGGCAGCTCAAGCGCGATCAGCGCTCCCTCCCGGTTCAGCCAGCCCTTTGGGTTCTTGAACATGTGGCAGCCGCTCCGCCAGTGTTCGCCACCGTTGATTTCCACCGTTGATGCCAGCGGGAGCCCTGCCAACGGCCAGTAGGTGCGAGCTGGCAGCGAGCAGCTCCGGGTACGGCTCTGCCAGGCGCGCGGCAGCCATGGCGGACGCAATCAGCTCATCCGTGGGCCCCTCGCCCGGCTGTTGCTCGGCCGCCTTCACCAGAGACCACGCAGGCCCCTCGATGCCGAAGACCTGCACGTGCGTCAGGCCGGAGGCGGCCAACTCCGCCGCTAGCTCTTCGGCGCGGTGGAAGTAGGACAAGGTGAACCCTCGCACGCCGTCGTAGACGGCCGTCTCCAGGATCTTGGAAACGGAGTCATGAATCCGTTCGGTGTGCAGGTGGGCATACGTGACGTGCTCGAAGAGCGACGCGTAACGGTTGATTGCAGCCGCAGCGACCAGCCCGCCCGGCTTCACCACTCGGTGGGCCTCCGCTAGCGCCCTACTCCGATCATCAGGGTCGGGAAGGTGGTAGAGCGGCCCGAGGAGCTGCACAACGTCGAAGCTGTCGTCCGGCTCCTGCAGTTCTCGTGCGTCCCCTACGAACGCCGAGCACACTGCCGACGCACTCTCGACATGACGGGGCACGGGGTCCACAAGGGTGACCTCGTAGCCGTCCTTCACAAGCCATTCAGCGTGAATCCCGGTCGCCCCGCCCACGTCGAGTACGCGTGCCGGCGCGGGAGGCAAGAAGCGTCGGAGGAGCTCTTGGGTTCTGACGAACTCCATGCGTCCGTCTGCCGAGCTACGCAGGCGGCTGTCCTCGTTCACTGTCTCGCCGTAGAACCGCATCACGGAGGGTGCCAATTCGAGATTCGACATGGTCGCAGTATCGTGTGTACCGGTGGACCAGTCCAGCGCGGGGTAGGGGAAGCTATGGCAGTTCTGAAGTACGAAGAGATCGCTGAGTCTCTGCGCGCCCGCATCGCCGCTGGTGAGTTCGCTCCTGGTGACACCATCCCGTCCGGCCGCGACCTGGCCGAGCAGTGGGACGTGTCACGGGCAACCGCCATCAAGGCCGTGGACGTGCTGCGCAACGACGGCGTGGTGGTGGCGAAGCAGGGCACCGGTTTCGTCGTCACGGAGACACCCGTGGCGCGCCCTGCCGGCGCCCGCCGAGCCGGGTCGGCGCGCATCTTGGGCGGGATGCCGTTCCTTCGTATCGGCACGCCCGACTGGGCAGAGCCTCCCGCCCGCGTCGCCGTCGCACTCGGGATCTCTCCCGGAGTGCTGGCGCTCCGACGCATCCGTGTCCTCCAGCTTCCGGACGGAACCCCGAATAGCTGCGTGGAGGCATGGTTTCCTCCAGAGATCGCGGAGGCGGCGCCCCGCCTCGCCGACACTGCCCCCATCGCCGAGGGCACGACACGCTATGTCCGTCGGCAGACCGGACGGTTTCCGGTCGAGGGAGTGGATGTCACCACCGTGCGCCTTGCTGCGGACGCGGAAGCGGACCGTTTGGGAGTAGTGGCGGCAACCCCGGTCGCCGTGCTTCTTCACACGGCACACGACCAGGAAGGTCGCCCATTGGTCTGCGAGGAAGGGGTCACGCCCTCCTCGCTCTTCGAGCAGATCGACACCTACGCGATGTAGGTATGCCCTCAGAACGGAGCTGGACCGGTCCGCCGGTCCAGCTTTTTTGATGCTCCGTCAAGCTGTTTGACCTGCGGTTTGCCAAGCCACGGCCTTCCAACTTCAAATTCAGCGGTTGTCTGGACCGGTCCACCGGTCCAGTCTCGTGGTGTGGGCATCGCTCAATCCGGAACTTTCGGAGCGGGCCGATCGCGCCATGCCTACAACTCCACAGCGTGATCCACCGCAGTACGGCGGCCGTGACCGTTCCGGCCGAGGCGAGTGGAGACCAGCCGACCGAGAAACGGCCCGTGTCACAACCGGGCCCACACCCCTAACCGGGAACGCCATCGGCTCTAAGAACCGCACGACACACCTTGAAACTGCCAGGACATCCGGGATTTCGGACCTCTCCGGATCGAGCAGCGTCGTGCGAAACAGGAGATCCGAACCCTGCACCAGCGCTCACGGTGCCCGACATCCCACCGTCGTTTCGGCAGACGGGTGTCGGGTCGCCGTGGTCGCTCGTAGCCCACGACCGACCCACCCAACGGCGCGCGGCCCCAGTGTCCTACCACCGGGGCCGCTTCGAGCCGTACACCTGCTAGGGAGACACGACTCATGAAGCACATCGTTGCTGTTCAGGCGGTTGTTACCACCGCTGAGTTCGACCGCGATCCGACGGCCGCGGAGCTGGATGCCATCGACGCCGAGATGCCGCTCATCACGGCGGAGATCGACCTGTTGGACGCCCAGATCATGACCATCGACCGGCCGGCCTCCGAGCTGGACCAGCGGCGCGTCCGCCGGGCCCGGAACCGGGTGCTGGCCGTGCGTCGGGACCTGACCAACCGCACCACCGGCATGGTCGGGGGTGCGGCATGACGCGCACTGCTCGGTTGTCGAATACGTTCCTGGGCGATTGGGAGGTGTACGTCATGACCGACGCTCCCGACGCCCTGGACTGGCCCACTCATCGTTTCTGCCGTACTGCCCCGGTCCCGACGCTCAATCAGCGGGACGAGGCGCTGACCGCGCTCGGCTACACGCCTGTCGACGGAGCCGCGTGGGACTGGCTGGAGCTGTCCGACCACGGCGACGCTCGGGTCCGGTTGTTCGCCTCGATCGACGTCCGACCGATGGGCGGTGCGGCATGAACGCCAAGACCGTGCTGCCCGCCGTCGCAATGACGGCCGTGTCGATGGTGCTCACCCTCGCGGTGGTCGTGATGTGGCTGGGCACGGCGATGCCGTGGCCCGTCGCCCTGGTCGTCGGTCTCGGGATCGACGGCGGATGGCTGGCCACCCTCGCCTACGAACGCCGTCTGGCCGCGCAGGGCGACCGCTCGGTCGGCGTCACGGCCGTCGGCTGGTGCTTCGGTCTGATGGCGACCGGTGTTCTGGTCGCCCACGCGCTCACCGCCGAGGAGTCCACCGGCGCGTGGCTGGCCGTGGCGTGGCTGCCGCTCGCGGCGAAGGCGTTGTGGCTGGTGCACGGGCTGTGGGAGCGGACCGCGCTCACCCCGGGCGCGCTCGGGGCCATTCGGGGTATTCAGCAGGAGGCCCGCGACGAAGCGGCGGTGGCCCGCGCCCGGCTGCGCGCCGAAGCGACCACCGAGGAGATCCGGCTGACGGCCGTCACGCATGCCGGGGCTCGGGTCGCACGCGTCCAAGCCCGGACGGCGCAGACGCTCTCGCGGGCGTGGTCGACGTTGGAGGAGACACGCGACGGTGAGGACACGGGTAGGGCGCTGGCCAGCGTGACGACCCGAGTCACGCCCGGCGTCACACCGGCATGGGAGCTGCCGACCTGGGGCCCCACCGAGCCCGTTTCCGCGCTCGCTCTGAGCGCGACCCCGGCGCTCACCGACGCAGAGCTTGACCGGCTGGTCGACGAGATCCGGCACAGCGAGACGCCGGCCCTGTCGTATCGGGAGATGGCCTCCCGCTTCCGCGCGGCCGGTTACTCCGCCTCCGAGGTGCGGTTGCGGGCCGCATGGAAGCGCGTGGCCGCCTGATGGCGACGCTGCCCGTCTACCGGTGGCGGCTCGCTCCGGATGGCTACGCCACCCGCCGCCAACTCCGCGCCCTCGGCCTGCGCCCGGGTGGTCAGGACGTCGCCGCGCAATTGGAGCGGCCCCGACGTCGGCGGGGCCCGCTGGTCGCCTACCTCTACCGCATCGACCGCGCCAAGCCCGTCCGCCCCATGACCCCGGGCCGCCGTGCGGCGCTGGCCGCCGCGATGCGTGCCCGACGCATGTGCCCCGGCTGCGGCCGGGATGCGGGCTACGTCATCCCTCCCTCGCTCGGCACCTGCGTGCCCTGCGCCTACCCCGAAGGGACCACCGATGGAATCCCTGCCTGAACCTGCCCGTGTGGTGCAGCTCCCCGACGGCACCTATACCTACGTCCTCCCCTCCGCTCTCCCGGTGCCGCAGCAGTACGGCGGCCCGCAGATCGTTCACCAGCACGTGCACCATGCTCCGCCGGACCGCACGGTGCAGCGCGTCGCGCTCGGTTCCGGTGTCGGCGCCGGAGCGGTCGCCGCCGGCGTCTACTTCGGTCCGCTCCTCGTCGGCGTGCTCACCGCCATGGCGGCAAACCTCGCGCTGCTCGCTCTCATCGCAGCCGTCTGCGCCTGGGGCGTGGTCACCGTCGTGAAGTCGGTCGGTGGCGCGGACGGCAAGGCCGCCGCGAAGAACGTGCGCAAGGCCCGCGGCCGTCGCTGACCGCACCGCATCCCCTACCTGAGAGGAGCCTGCCATGGCGTTCCAGGCCGGCGAGAACGTGTTGATCGCCTCTTGTGAGGACGATCCCCGTGCGGTCGGCAAGACGGGCCGGATCGTCGACGACGTGCCGCCCGGGCCACTGACCGGCGGGCGGTGGACGGTGCACAGGATCAGCCCTCTGATCGGCACGGTCCTGTGTCACACACACGAGCTGCGGCCCGCCTGACGGCTGCCCGATCCGCCTGTCCCGCACGGGCGGTGAGGGGAGCCGGACAGTCCGGCCCCGGAATCGGGAGCACAGACATGACCAGCAAGCAGTACCGCGAGCGCGCCGAGAACGCGCTGCGCCGCGTCGACCTCAACAGGCCGACACCCACGCAGGTCGCCGAGGCCGCCGTGTGGGCCCAGCTCGCCACCGCCGCCGCGATCGAGGAGCAGGGACAGGCGGTGTCCGATGGCCAGTGAGCCGAAGCGCAGCGCCGTGCTCCTCGCGAACGCCGCGGAGACCTTAGTGACCCTGGCAATCGTCGCCGCCGCGTTCACCGGAGGCGTGGTCCTCTTCCGCCTCGCCCACGACAAAACCGAGCTGTGGCAGGTGGCATCCGCCCTCATCGGCGCCTACCTGGCCGCCACCGCCGCCCGCGCCGCACTGGACCGGATCGCTGGTGCCGCACTGGACCGGCTGCACGTCGCCGCCGGGTGCGTCGACTGCCACACCGCGAAGGAGAACTGACATGAGCCACACGTACCGCAGCTACACCCGGGCCGAGAAGCGGCAGCGCGCCCTGCTCGTTCTGCGCGGCGCCAAGCAGGCCGTCGCCGATGCGGTCGACCCGCGCCTTGACCGCCGGATCGACCGCATCGACCAGGCCGCCGAGGAACGCGGCGCCCGCGAAGTCACCGCAATGCAGACCGCGTTGGAGAACGCCCAAACCGCCGTGGCCGCCGCCAAGACCAAGGAACGCACCGTCGACCGTCCCGACCGCAGCGCGGCACGGGCCGCACGCCAGCAGGCCGAGAAGGACCTGCGACGCGTCGAGCAGGCAGCCCGCCGACTCGGACTGTGACTACGCCCCGGGGCGGTCGACAGCCGCCAAGCATCCCGGCCGCCCCGGGCCCCTGACCACCACATCGAGTAGCAGGAGAGAGACCAGCATGACCGAGAACGTCGTTCCCCTGTTCAAGACCCCGAATACTCAGGACGATTCGGCACCGTCGGCTGCGCCTTCAGAGCGGCCGGTGCCGCTGTGGGTGCGCTCCGGCCGCGCGGTGCACCAGGCCGCGACGCACGAACGCACCCGGGCCACCGGCCGCCTGGTCGTCCGGCACGGCTCTTACGTGCTGGGCGGCACGCGGATCGTCGCGAAGCGCGCGTGGGACGGCCGCACCGCTGCCCGGTACGAGCGGCTGCTGCGTGCTGCTGAGGCGGCCGGGAACATGGAGCTTGCGGCGGAGTGGGAGGCCCGCGGAACGGCGTTCCGCGCCGCACGGCACAAGCGCCGTATGGATCTGCTTACCTCTCCGGAGCGGCTGGTGAAGAACGCCGCCTACGGCGCCGGCGGCACGGTCGGCGGGCTGCTGCTGCTCGGCATCGCGCTGGCCATAGCCAACGAGAACATCGCCGATGTCGTCTCGCCGCTGATGGCCATGGTGGAGCTGATCCGCTGGATCGTCGTCATCGTCACCGTCGTGTGGGGCCCGCTCGTCGCCATCGGCCCGTGGCTGGCGCTGCTGGCCGTGTGGGCAGTCGGACGCCACCAGCAGGCCGCCCCCAACTGGGCGCTGCCCGCAGCCGAGCAGGACAAGCGCGACGTCGTCCCGGACGAGGGCGCCATCCTCGACGCGCTGCGCAACCTCGGCATCGCCCCGCTGAACAAGGCGTTCAAGGACGGATGGCAGCCTCGCTGGGTCTCGCCCACCGTCCGGCTCGGCAACGGCTGGCACACCCAGCTGCAACTACCGCTCGGCGTCACGGTCGAGATGGTCAACGGCCGAAAGGACGTGCTCGCACACAACCTGCTGCGCAAGCAGGTCGAGGTGTGGCCCACTGAGCCGTCCGCGCAGCCGGGAGTCCTTGATCTGTGGGTGGCCGACCAGGGCTCCCTGTCCGGCCCGGTGCCGCCGTGGCCGCTGCTGGAGAGCGGGGAGGCCGACTACTTCAAGGGCGTGCCCATCGGTGTCTCGCAGCGTGGCGTGCCCGTTATGGGCAAGCTGATGGCCGCGAACTACATGGTCGGCGGCATCATGGGCTCGGGTAAGTCGTCGCTGGTCGTGGCCCTGCTGCTGGGGGCCATGCTCGACCGTCTGGTCGAGATCGAGGTGTACGTCATGGCGTACAACGTGGACTACGACCCGATGAAGCCCCGCTTGCGCACCCTGGTCAAGGGCGACGACGACGAGCAGGTCGAGGCCGCGCTCAAGGCGCTGCGGGGCCTGCGGGACGAGGTGACGCTCCGGGGCAAGCTGCTGGACGAGCTGGGTGGCGGAGAAGTCCGCCTCACCCGCGCGATCGCGGAGCGCGACCCGCGGATGCGGCCGAAGGTCGTCGTCTTCGACGAGTGCCACGAGCTGTTCGAGCACAAGAAGTACGGGCCCGAAGCAGCCGAGCTGGCGGTCAAGGTGCTCAAGAAAGCCAGGAAGTGCGGCATCACGCTCGTCTTCGTGACCGTCTCGCCGACGGCGGCAAGTATTCCGAAGGACGTCACGCGCAACACCTCACACCGGGTGGCGTTCGCCGTCGGTGACCACGTCGCCAACGACGGACTGCTGGGCACAGGCAAGCACCGGGCCGGTATCACGGCGACGACGCTGAACCCGGCAGAGAACGTCGGCACGGCGCTGAGCGTCGGATTCACCCGGAACCCGTTCGAGCTGGTCCGCGCCTACTACGTCCGCAAGGACTCGCAGGCCGACCAGATCAGCCCCGTCGTAGCCCGCGCCGTGGCACTGCGCGACGGTGTCGCCCCCGCCGCTGCTGGACCCGTCGATGAGCCCGTCGATCACCTTGCCGACATCGCCGACGTCCTCGGCGACCAGCCGCGGATGCGGACCCAAGTGGTTCTGCAGCTGCTGTCGGAGCGTAACCCGCAGGAGTACCGCGACTGGACACCGGGCGACTTGAAGCGCCTGCTCGACGACGTCGGGCACGGCGACTACAAGACGGACGGCGGGCGCATGCACGTCAGCCGCGACCGGATCCGCGAGGCACTCGCCGCGCGCGACCAGGACGACGACGAGGCCGCCGGCGCGTGAGGGAGACGGCAGGGAGGCAGGGAGTTCTCCCTGACCCGCTCCCTGCACCCGACTCCACAGCCTGACCTGCACAAATAGGCGATCAAGGAGTCAGAGAGGCGCACCCACCGGCACCCCGAAACCCCTCCAACGCACCTCTGCAGGGGGTGCGTTGGCCTCCCTCCCGCATGCACGGCAGGGATTCCGCATACGCCGAGAGCGGCCCCCCTTCTCGCCAAAGTGCGGGGCCGCTCTCGTCTGCCAGTCACTCACGAGAACTGGAGACATCCAGCATGACCCAACCACCCACAAACGACCACCTCCGAACCGCGCTGCGCCTGGCCGGAGCAGACGTGCCCGCGCTGCCGCTACGGGAGGGCAAGGTGCCGTTCGGCAACTGCCGCCGCTGCGCCGATAACGCGTGCGGTGGTCGGCCGAACATGAAGACCTCCGGGCCCTGCATCTGCCCGGCGCCCTGTCATGGCTGGGCCGCCGCAACCACCGACCCAGACGTCATCAGCTCCGGCGTCTGGCGCCGCGCATGGGTGCGGGCGTCTGCGGTCGCGTACCACCCGGGCGGTGCCGGTCTCACCGTCGTCGACCTGGACAACGCGGAAGCCATCGCGTGGGCGCGCGAGACCCTGCCCGCCACGCGGACCGTGCCGACGACCCGGGGCGAGCACTGGCTCTACCTCGGGCCGATGCGGTCCGCCAACGCCGTACGGCCCGGCGTAGACATCAAGTCCTCGATGGCCTACGCGCGGTGGCTCGGTCCCGGCACCGGCACCATGACGCCCCTGCCCGACGCCGTGCGCGCTCTGATCGTCAAGGCACCGGCCCCCGTCCCGCGCGCCGTCACCGTGCCCGTGCCGGCCGAGGGCGGGGAGTGCCGCCACCGCGCGCCCACCTATCTGGCCCGTGGCATCGCCATGGCGGAGCAGCGCATCACCGAGGCCCGCGGCGCGATCCACACCACCGTCTACCGCACGTTCCTCGCCGTCCTGTCCACGCACGGCCGGTGCGGCTGCCTGACCGACGTACATATGGCCCGGTTGTTCGCCGCCGCGCAGGCCAAGGGCGAGACCGTCCGGCACTGCACGGACGCGTGGACCAACGCCCGCACCACACTTGGGATGTGAGCCATGTCCGAGGACGAGAAGACCCCGGCCCGCGAGGTCATCACCGACTACGCGCAAGCCCACTTCCGGTACTTCCGCACCACCGAAGGCACCGTCTACGCGCAGAAGAACGGCCACCCCGTGGCCCGCCCGATCCGCTCCCAGGGCACGACGGGCAGCCACCGGCAGGAACTCATGGTCGGTCTCTTCAACGACGGGATCGGCGTGTTCAACGGCACGTCACTCAAGGAGGCGTTGGACTTGATCGAAGCACTCGCGCTGAGTCGGGACGTCCAGCCCACTCACATCCGCGTCGCCCCCGGATACGACGGGGCGACGTGGCTGGACCTGGGCCGCGACGACGGGCAGTCCGTCCGCATCCATCCTTCGGGCTGGGACCTCCTCACCCCCGACCCGCGCGAGGTGTGCTGGCGGCGCACCCAGCTCACCGGGGAACTCCCCCTGCCGGCCAAGGACACCGACGGCAAGGGCATCGACCTCCTGCTGAGGCTGACCAACTTCGCCACCGCAGAGACCGAATGCCTGGCCCTCGCCTGGCTCATCGGCTGCCTCGGCCCGTCCGCGCCCGTCCCCGCCCCCTTCCTCACCGGCCCGCAAGGCGCAGGCAAATCCACGGCGGGCCGGATGCTGGTTCGGATCATCGAGGGCATGACCGGCGACCTGCGCCGCGCCCCGAAGGACGAAGAGAACCTGATCACGGCCGTCGCCGCCGGATGGGTCACTGCCCTGGACAACCTGAGCCACCTGGCCCCGGACCTATCCGACCTGATGTGCTGCATCGTCACCGGCGCCGAGAGCATCAAGCGCGCCCTCTTCAGCGACGGCGATGTCGTCCGCTCCCGCTACCGCCGCCCCCTGCTCCTGACCGGCATCGACGTCGGCGTCATCCGCCCCGACCTCGCCGAACGCCTTCTACCGCTGCGCCTGGAGCGCCCCCGCGTGCGGCGGACCGAGGCGGAACTCTGGACCGAATTCGAAGCAGCCCTGCCCGCCATCCTCGGCTCCCTCCTCGACCTCACCGTCAAGGTCCGGGCGACCGAGGCCGACATCCCCACCGACCTGCGGATGGCCGACTTCGCGCACCTGTGTGCGCAGATCGACGCCGCGACCGGCTTCGGTACGCTCCCCGCCTACCGGGGCAGCCTGGACGACCTCAACGACGACGTCATCGAAGGTGACCTGCTCGCGCAGACCGTCCTCAAGCACGCCGCCACCATTGAGCCGGGCACGGAAACGCGGATGACGTCCTCGGAGTGGCTGCACTGCCTCACCGGCCTCTACAGCGGCGACGAACTTCGCCCTCTGCCCAAAGGGTGGCCCACCACCGGGAAAGTCCTCTCGGACCGCCTCAAGCGCCTTCAGCCCACCCTCGCCGCCCGAGGCGTCCTCATCGACTGGGGCCGCACCAAAGAAGGCCGCTACATCGAGATGACCCGACGCCCGGCCCTACCGCCCCACGAGCAACAGTCGATGCTCTGACCGGCATCCATGTCGGCACGGACAAGCAAGAGGAGCACCCGCGTCCAAGCCCAGGTGCTCCTCTTGCTGTTCGGCGGAACGCCGCCCCAAGGACGCGCCGCGAAGCGGCTCCTTCTTCACGCTTTGAGGCGCCACCGCAACACAACAGACACCCCCTCTTTTTTCCTAAGAAAGGGAACGCTGCGTCACCCGCGTCACCAGAAGGTCCAGAACAGTCCCTGAGCTGCTGCAACAGGGATGACGCAGGACGGCTTCGGCTGCGTCATCCCGCGTCACCCGCGTCACCCGATGACGCCCGCCTGCGTCACCGATGACGCACCCCCAATCCTCTGCGTCACCACAAATCCGCAGGTCAGAAGCGCAAATGACGCTGATGACGCGATGACGCAGGAATCCGAACCTCGGACACACGCGGCCGCACGAAGCCTCGAAGCCGACACGACTCCCTGACGAGGACCCCATGAGCCGAACCCGTTCCGCTCGACCCGACCCCCGCGCCACCCTCCGAGGCAGCCTGCCCGATCGGTACCTCACCCCCGACGACATCGCTGAGATGTTCGGCGTGCCTCTCGAAACCGTCTACCAGTGGCGGAAGAAGCGCACTGGCCCACCCGGATTCCGCGTCGGAAAACACCTCCGCTACGACCCCGCCGCCGTACAACGCTGGACTGCCGAACGCATGGCTGCGGACATCGCTGCCTGACCGACCCCAGACCGAGTACCCCGCAGGGCGACGCCACCAGGCGTCGCCCTGCGGCCGTTCAGGAGACGCGAGGACACATGGCAGGCCACATCCAGGACCGCTGGTACAGGACCGAGACCAGCCCCGACGGCAAGACGCTCCGCGTCAAGACCGACCGCCACGGCACAGGCCTCCGCTACCGCGCCCGCTACGTCGGCCCCGACGGCACCGAGAAGTCCAAGAGCTTCCCCGACCGACAGAAGCGCCTGGCGGAACGGTGGCTGACCGAGATCGCCACCGACATGTCACGCGGCCAGTACGTCGACCCACGTGCCGCTCGAACCACCTTCAAGGGCTACGCCGACAAGTGGCTCAAGGCTCAGACCACGGAGCTGTCCAGCCAGATCGAAACCGAGCGACGTCTACGGCTCCATGCCTTCCCGTACATCGGCTCACGCCCGCTCGACTCGTTCCGCCCGCAGCACATCCGCGAACTCGTGAGCGCCCTGGAGAGCAGCCCCATCGGGGGCTCGTACGCGCGGAACATCTACAGCGACGTGCGAGCCGTCCTCTCGGCCGCCGTTGACGACGGGCTGTTGCCTCGCAACCCGTGTGCGGCAAAGTCCGTACGTCCGCCCACTGCCGAACCCCGGCGCGTCATCCCGTGGCAGCCGGCACAGGTCCGGGCCGTCCGCGCCGCCTTGCCCGAGCCGTATCGGGCCATGGTCGACGTCGGCGCCGGGTGCGGGCTGCGCCAGGGGGAAATCGTCGGGCTCGCCGAGGATGCTCTCGACATCGGCAACTCCACCCTGCGCGTGGTACGGCAGGTCAAGCTCATCCGTGGGAGGGCCGTCTTCGCACCGCCGAAGTGCGACAAGGAGCGGGACGTTCCCCTGCCCGGCTCCGTCGGTGAGGCTCTGCGGGAGCACATGGACCAGCACAAGCCGGTGGACGTCACGCTGCCCTGGCGGAAGCCAGACGGCCCGCTCGTCTCCGCGCGGCTGCTGTTCACGAACTCGGCCAACTGGCTCGTCTGGCGCAGCAATTTCAATCTTCAGGAGTGGAAGCCTGCGATCGCGGCGGCCGGTCTCATCCCGCTACCCGAGGAGGGCGAGCCTTACGACTCTGCGCGAGAGCACGGAATGCATGCGCTCCGGCACTTCTACGCGTCTGTGCTGCTAGACGCCGGGGAGAGCGTCAAGGCCGTGAGCGAGTACCTGGGACACTCGGACCCCGGCCTCACGCTGCGGGTGTACGCACACCTCATGCCTACAAGCCGGGAGCGGACCCGCCGAGCCGTGGACGCTGTGTTCCGACCGGACACCGCACCCCACAGTGACTGAGCCAGGATCGTCAGCGCGCTTGATCCAAGCGCGCAAAGCGCCGGGGCTGGATCTCCCAGCCTCGGCCGACGATGCCGAGCGTCAGCGCCCCTCGGGTCCATGTCCCGCGCACCTTGATCTCCTCGTCGCGGTAGTGTCCGCGCGTCGTGAACGCGACCTGTTCGCCATCAAGGACGTACCGCACCATGTACACGCCGGGAATGATGCTTTCTCTGCAGAGCCAACCCGCCAGAGCAGCACTCGCGGGCCGAGGTGCGGGTCGTACGAGCACGTCCAGAACCGTGCCGTCCGGATAGAAGCGGAACACCTGCTCATCCGCAGTGAAAATCCCGTTCAGTGGCGGTGCCCCACGGCGGCGCCTTCGCCTGGCCAAACCGCCTCCCCGCCTGTGTCTCACGGCCCACACACGGCCCAGCGACCCGCTCAGGGCCGCTGTCCCCCTCCGTATGCCCAGGTCAAGCGCCTACTGGCGCACTCTGACCGTGAGTTCTCCGGGCTTGGGCATGGTGCTACCAGTGTCGCAGAGAAAACACGAGGGACCGTCGCCCTGTGGGCGACGGCCCCTCGTACGGCAAACACGCAGGTCCGTGCCTGAGTGAGCGCTCCCTCAGCCCGAGCCGACGAAGATCACCAGCAGCAGCCACACCAC
>NZ_JBWKCY010000055.1:0-13702 GCF_056436245.1 Streptomyces sp. NPDC043812 | reverse complement strand
CCGGCAGCAAGGCCGATTCCGGCCCCCGTAGCTCAGTGGATAGAGCAGGCGCCTTCTAAGCGCTTGGCCGCAGGTTCGAGTCCTGCCGGGGGCGCCACCTCCTACCAGCAAAAACGCCCCAGAGGGGATCTCCCCTCCAGGGCGTTTCGTGTCTCTGACGGCAACGCTGACGGCAACGACCCCGTCACTCGTCGGACAGCAGATCTCCCAGCTTGTCCAGAGCGGCCCGCTTCTCCGTCATGTCGGCGTGCGCATAGATGTTCATCGTCACGTCCAGGGCGCTATGCCCAACGATGTCCCGGACGATGTGCGGCGGGATCCCGAGGCCGAGCAGCAGGGTCACGCAGGTGTGGCGGAGGTCATGGAAGCGGACGTCCAGGCCGAGCCGCTCGCGGATCGCGTAGAAGTGCCGGTTCAGGTTCCGGGGCTCGATCGGGGTCCCCCGCCGGGTGGTGAAGACCAGGCCGGTTTCCTGCCACTGCTCCCCCCGCGGCTTCGCGCTCTTCCGCCTGGCGCTCACGGTGCCGGCGGAGTGCGTCGACACACACGGCCGGGAGCGGTACGGGTCGCTCCGAGCGGCGCGTCTTGGGCGCGGTGAGCGTCAGCTCTCCGTTGACCCGCTGCAGGGCCGTTCGGATCTCCAGCGATCCCCCATCCAGGTCAACGTCCGACCAGTGGAGTCCAAGCAGTTCGCCGCGTCGGAGTCCCAGGTACAGCGCGAGCACGTACGCCGCACATAGCCGATCGCCACGTACGTCGTCCAGGAGCTTCTTCCCCTCAGCGACGGACAGGCCGCGGCCGACCCGGTACCGAGGAGTTTGGACCTGTACGAGCTTGGCGACGTTGCGCTGCACCAGTTCCTCACGGACCGCGTGCTGGAGGGCGTTCCGCAACACCGCGTGCAGGTACTGGACCATGCGCGGCGACAGCCGACGCTCGCAGCAGCGCTTGGGAGTGGCAGCACAGCAGCGACGGGCACCGGCCGGACGAGCGGCATCACGTCCCTGAGCACAGCACTGGCAGGCCTGACGAGCCCAGTCGAGGAAGAGGCGTACGTCTTTGGCTGAGAGCCGGGCGAGCTTCTTCTTTCCAAGTCGGGGCACGATGTACGCGTTCACGCGCTTGCTGTAGCTGTAGACCGTCGAAGGCCGCACCTTGTGGCTCACGACGTGCTCAAGCCAGTACGGGAGGTAGGTACCGAGGCTCTCGGTCGTGTCGGCCGCAGGAATGCCCTGGTCACTCTTGGAGAGCAGCTCGGTGAGCTTCTTCCGGGCCTCCTCCCAGGTATGGCCGTAGACCCGTCGGCGCTTGTAGGTGCCGTCCGGCATTAGGACGTAGCCAGCTCCCTCGTACCGGCCGTCCTTGCGGCGGTAGATGGTGCCCTCACCGTTGGGGTTGCGCTTGGCCATCAGGCAGCCTCCTCGATCTCACGGGTTATGAAGTCGCGCAAGGCATCAGCCGGAATGCGGCGGGAACGGCCCACCGTGATAGAGACCAGACGGCGGGAGCGGATCAGGTCGTAGACGGTGGAACGGCCGAGCCTGAGCCGCGCCATGACTTCGGGCACGGTCAGCAGTTCGGGAGTGGCGGTGGTCATGCTGCGGCTCCTTCCTGGGCGAGTTGGTCGCGTAGTGCTTCGCGGGCGGTTTCGCGGTTGAGTTGGATGTCGCGGGCGATGGTGGCGGCGAGGGCGGATTCGCCGGGGGTATGGCCGTGTCCGGCGTACTGCCAGTCGGCCAGGACCAGGACGGTGTCCGGCTCGCGGTCGTCCAGGCCGAGGGCGGCATGTTCCTGGGCGGCGCGGTAGTCGGCGCGTGCCTGGCGGAGGGCGCCGAGGGTGGTGGAGTAGCGGCGGGACTTGGAGGAGAAGTGGCCACGAAAGCCGAGCATGTGAGCCCAAGCCCACAGGCGCCGGTCCGGGTAGAACGGATCGAGTTCCTTGCAGGCCTTGATGAGGCGGCGGGTGTGGTCGGGGACCTGGTGGCGGTCGAGTTCGGCGAGTTCGCCGATGCGCCGGTCCAGGGTGCCGGTGTTCTCGGCGGCTTTGGTGGCGTACTTGGCCACGTAGGAGGCGACGGCCTGTTCGGTGATGTCGGAGCCGTCGCCGAAGGCCTTCACGGGCCGGACGTCGAGCTGGGTGCCCCAGCGGAAGGTACGAGCGGGCTGGTCCTCGGAGGCCGGGACGGAGACCGAGGTGTAGGAGTGCGCGGCAGCTGCACGGATCGAGTCGGCCAGGAGATCTACCGTCGCCCAGGACGGCGGGGCGGTCTCGGGTCCGTCGGGGCCGTCGATGCGGATCACGGCATGGAAGTGCACGGCGCCGCGCTTTTGGAACTCGGCGACCTTGCCGTAGGAGAGGCGGGCGCACTCTTTCGCCTCCCGCTGAGTGATGCCGGCGCGGGCGGCAATCTCGCGGCGCAGCCGGTTGGTGAAGCGCTGCCAGAGCTGCCCGGCGTGGTTGTTGAACAGCACGGCGCCCGCGTAGTCGTAAGTGGCCGGGTCCAGGGCCGTGCCGAGGGCGGGATCGTCAGCGGCGTGGCGGGTGCCGCAGCGACAGGTGCCTCGGTCGGGCCGGTTGTGGACCGGGCCGAAGGAGGGGGCGGTGAGGGTGGCGAAGACCCGGGGGTGATCGCGGACGGTGGCGGGGATATCGCGTCGGTCATCGCCAGCCAGGCCCGCGCGGATGAGGTGGTAGGTGTCGCCCGCGTAGGTCCAGGCGCAGGACGGGCAGCGCGAGGCGCGGCGGTTCCCGCAGGCGACGCGGAGACGGCCGCCCGGCTCTGTCTCGGTGGAGTAGTGGTGCAGGGTCTCGCCGGTGGTCTTGTCCTTGTGGAGGGTCCAGCCGGTGAGGTGGATGGGGTCGGAGCAGCCGCCCGTGCGGCGGATCTGGTCTTCCCAGCGGCTGTAGTCGGAGGCCGAAGCCACCCTCAGCAGGTCGCCGAGGGTGGTCGGGTCGAGCAGGTCAGGCACGCGCACCCTCCCGGACGCGGCGGGCGGGGACGGTGCCCTGGCCGTTGCAGGCCCGGCAGTCGATGGTGAGCGTGGGCAGGTGGCCGTGCCGGTCGCGGCCGCCGGTGCTAATGGCGGCGGAGGCGAAGCCGTCGCAGTTGGGGCAGATGCGGGGCATCGGCGTGGCGGTGGGGTGCGTCATGCTGGGGGTTCCTTCCGGTTCAGTGGATCGGATAGGGACGGCGCCCGGGCGGCGGATGCTTGGCGGTATCGGAGCCGCCCGGGGGCCGGTCAGCGGCGCTTCGTCTCCGAGGCGAGCAGCGAGCGCAAGACGACGGCGCAGATGGCGAGCGAGGCGCCGGTGATGGCGACCGCCAGGAGCATGGAGACCAGGACGGCGCCGACGACCAGGACCACGGCCGTGCCGCCGCCGACGAGGGCGAGGGCCGTGCCGGGGGTGAGCTGAACCGTCGGCCGGGACGGCGCGGGGGCCGGGGCCACCGGGGCGGGCTGCGGGGTCTGGGCGGCCGGGACGATGGTGGTCGGCTCGACCACGGCGGGCGGGCTGACCTGACCGGTCGGCGTGGGCATGGTCGGGATCTTCGGGCGGAACATCAGCGGTTCTCCCTTCGGCTACTTGATGAAGGTGTCGATGGCGGGGGCCAGGACGCTGTCGGCGAGGAGGAAGCCGCCGAGCAGCAGGACGGCGATGAGCCAGGCGGGCGGGCGGATGAGCTTGACGCCGAGGTAGCCGACGATGAGCAGGGCGAGCCAGAGCGGTACTTCCATGGCGGAGGGCCTCCTAGCGGACGCGGCAGCGGTGGGTGCGGGCGGCGAGCTGGGCGGCGGACTGGCTGGAGTAGTCGGAGGACCAGCCGCACCGGTCGGCGGTGCACACGGCGGCGTACTTGGTCTGGCCGTGGCGGTCGCGGTGGGTGCCGATCTGCACCGGGCCGATCCGCATCACGGAGTGAAAGTGGTCACGAGCGGGCATGTCAGTCGGTCTCCTCTCGGGTCAGGGCCGGGTAGGGGTAGGCGGCGCGGATACCGGCGGCTGTGGCCGGGTCGGGGGTGCGGCGGGCGGCTTCCTCAGCGAGCAGGTGCGCGAGGAGGGGCCGGTTCGCGGCGGTCATCTCGCGGGCGGCGTCGAGGTGGTCGGCGGCGGTCAGGTCGGCCGGGTCACTGGTCATGGCGTGTCTCCCGTCGATGTCAGGTGAGTTGGGCGGCGATGGCGTCGGCGAGCTGGGGCGGGACGCCGAGGCGGGCGCGCAGGGTGTCGGTGTCGATCGGCGTACCAGTGCGGGTCTGGTGGTCGTCGGCGACCTTGCGGGCGTGGTCGACCAGCGCGGCCGGGACCGGCACAGCCGGAGCAGCGGCGACCCGGGCAGGCTCTGCAGGGGCGGGCTCGGCAGCCGGGAGGGCCGGGGCGTCGTCGACCGCCGAGACCGGCTCCGGCTCTGGTTCGGTCTCGGTGACCGGCTCAGGGTCCGGCTCGGTGACCGGGGCTGCGGGTGCCGGCGGTTCCGGCACCTGCTCGGTGGTGGAGTGGGCGAGGAGGGTGCCGCCCATGAACGCCAGGGCGGGCCAGGCGGCGACCAGGATGCGCAGCCACGCGGGGACGTGGTCGAGGTCGAGGAGTCCGGCGGTGGCGACGTTGGCGCCGAGCGAGGCCACCAGGGCGATCACGAACCAGCACCAGGCCAGCCGGGACGGACCGTCGGAGCGCAGCCGCCGCCAGGAGGCGACCAGGAGCAGGTCCACGCTGATCGGGTAGGCCCAGGCTTTCCAGCCGTCCTGTCCGGCAGCGGCGGCGAGGTCGTGGAGGTGGGCGAAGGACAGCGCCCCGGCGATGACGGCCTGGACCAGGACGGCGTCGACGCGGAGAGCGGGGCGGGCCATCACGGCTCCTTCCTGTAATGAGGCATGGCGGGGGTAGGGACCCGGCGCGAAGCGGTCACGCCAACCGGTGGGACAGGGGAAGGGTCAGGCGGTGGCGGGGGCTGTCTTGGACAGCGGCACCTGGGCCGAGGGCAACGCGGCGACCGCGGGCCGGAACGGGGCCAGGGCGGGCACGTCGGGGGTGCGGTCGGCGTACTTGTTGCAGAGATTCACGGCCTGGCGCAGCGAGGTGTGCGGGGCACGGATGCGATGCCAACCACCCGTGGAGTCACCGGCGATCGCTATGCCGCGTGTCTCGGCGGGGATCTGGATGGCGGCCAGGACGGCGTCCGGGGAGATGTCGCCGAAGGCCATGTTGGCGGAGGTTTCGTCGTTGACGCGGTGGGCGGTGCGGCCGGTGAGCTGAGCACGGAGCATGGTGATGCCCTTGCCGAGTTCGGAGCCGAAGCGCTGCCCGCAGATCTCCAGGTAGATGCCGGCCGCGCGGCCGAGCTGGGCGAGACGCACAAGGGCGGTGATGATGCGGTCGCGGCGCTTCTCCTCCTCCTTGCCGGCAAAGAGGGCGAGTTCGGCGACCTCGTCGACCAGGACCACGACCGGGACGGGGCGGATGTCGTCGGGCAGGTCCCAGATGTCGGCGGCGATCTCCGCATCCGGCACCGCGACACTGATGCGCTGCTCAGCCCGGATCAGTTGATAGACCTCCTCCATGTGCGACACCAGGGCTTCGAGCAGTTCCAAGGCGGTGTCGGGGTTGTCGGCCAGGGCGGAGAACCGGCGCGCGAGTGGGAACAGCTCAACGCCCTGCTTGCAGTCGATACCGGCCAAGGCGACGTCCATCGGGGCCAGCCCGGCCACAAGGTTGCGCTGGTAGACCGATTTCCCAGACTCCGTCGCCCCCAGGGTCAGGCCGTGCGGAACCGCGCGATAGTCGCGGTAGTGCACCGAGCCGTCCTCCCTGAGCGCGACCGGTACCCGCATCGGACGCGTGTCGGTCTTGGCGGGCATCTGGACCTGCTTGAGCACGTCATAGCCGGTCATCCGCACCTCAACGACGCCCGAACGAACCTCGCGGGAGGTCACGCCGTACATCCCGAAGGAGTGGCGCAGCCGGTCCGTGGCCGCCGAAACGTCGAAGGCATCCTGTCCCGGTCGGAGCTTGAGCCGCAGGACCAGCCCGGTCCGGGTCGGGCGTAACCGCAGGATGCGCGGCACCCGGGACTCCGGCACCGGCCGGTTGGCCACCCGGGCCAGAGCCAGCCGCCAGCGCGAGGGCGGGACCGTCAGGCCGCAGGCGTCCATGACCGAGGCGTAGCGCACCAGGACCCGCACCGTGGCAACGATGACCCCGAAGGTCAGCCAGTACCAGGCGGGGCGCCGCCACCGCAGGAGACCCGCAGCAGCGACGACCACAACCACAGCGACCATGAACCACGTCATGATCAGGCCGCCTCGGATGCCGAACCGGTGGCGGCCAGCGAGGTGACCGCGACCGCGCGGAAGGCGATCCCGTGCCGCTTCTGGCCGTTGAACTCGTTCTCCCACGGCCGGGCGATCAGCCCCGTCAGAGCGACCGGGGTGCCCATGGCCAGGTCGCTGGAGATACCGGGCTCCGGGACGGTGATGGACAGAATCTCGACTTCGTCGTTGGCCGCGAACATCACGTCCACGGTCATCAGCTTGACGCCGTCAGCGTCGATAGCGATCTCACCGGTACGGCGGTCACGGACCTTGGGCTGCGGGGCCTTGGCCACCATCACGGTGGCGCCGGACGTCTCAACGGGGATCTGACGCATGATGGAACTCCCTTGAGAGGGGGGGGAGCGGCGTACTTGCTTGGCGGTGGGTCGCCGCTCTCGTGCGTTGACAGATAGCGCAGCAAAGCTGCTGGTTCGCGCCCCTACTGGTGCGCACCAGTAGGTTGCATCTGGTGCGCACCAGATGTCAAGCGCTGTCGCTGCTGCGGCTTCTCAACTCGCCTTGCTGCGACAGTTCTAGGGAACCGTTTCTGCCAACACCCCGGTAGCCAAAAGGGGTTAACACCTGACGCGTTAACCCCTGCCGACCTGCGGTGATCTAAGGCATGCTGCAATGAGATCTCTGTACTCCAGGCAGGGCGGCGCCACGTGACGAACGGACTCAAGGCAGCAAGGAGCGCAAGGGAATGGTCGCAAGAGCGACTCGTTCGGGAGATCGAGCGCTATGCGCGACAACACATGCTCGACGTCGCATCAACAGCCAGCCTGCGCGTGTACGTCTCGGAGTGGGAGAACGGCCGGCGCTCCATCTCGACTCGCTACGCGAGGATACTGCGAGCGCTGCTTGGCATCACTGACGACGAACTAGCTGGCAAGACTGAGTTGCTGACGCCATCGGTCACAGCGGATGGGTATGACGAGCTGATGGGCCGCATCGACGCAGCTCGCAGCATCAGCGCGACCATGGTGAACACGTTCATGGACCAGACGGAGCTGCTCCGAACCATGGATCGGCAGATGGGGGCCACAAGCCTCGTCGACCAGATGACGGCCCACCTTGCGACGCTTGAGGACGCCCTCACCTTCGCCGTGCTGCCCGAAACCCGGCGTCCAGTCGCACGTGCTTTGGCAGGAGCAGCAACACTCGCCGCCTGGCAAGCTCTTGACGTCGGAGCCATTGAGCGAGCCTGGCGGCACTACGAGTTGGGCAAGCGCGCCGCCCAAGAGGCCGAAGAGCCGATGTACCTGGCGCACGCCACAGCCGAGCAGGCCTACGTGCTCTGCGACGCCGGACGGGCGCCCATGGCGGTGCAGCTCATACGCGAGGCCCAGCGACTCGGCGGCACGGCCATGTCCCCACGCCTTACAGCTTGGCTGCACGCCGCAGATGCCGAGATATGCGCCCGAGCCGGTATGCCCGACGACTGCAAGCGCGCACTGGAGAGCGCCATACGGTCCCTACCTCCGGGTGAGGAAGCCCGCGACCCGGACATGTTGAGCATCTTCCTCAATGAGGGGCACCTCGCCAGATGGCGCGGCAACGCACTCGCCCTGATCGGTGATCACGAAGCAGTCCAGAGTCTCTACACAGCCCTGGACACAGCCGACCCGACGTTCATACGGGCGTCCGCAGGGCTGCGCTGCGATCTCGCGCAGGCACACATGGCCCGCGGCGAGTACGACCAGGCGCAAGAGCATCTCCGTCAGGGTCGCTTGATAGCGAACCGCACCGGGTCGGTACGTCAGAGGCGCAGGATCGAGCAGCTCACGCAGCAGTTGTAGGCGAAACGCCAGCGCCACGCGAAGCGAGGACGTGGAGCAGGGCGACGAGGGTGCCAGAGCCCATGAGTTCGCCCCGCGCCATGAGGCCAGGAATGTCAGAGAGCGGCACCCACGCGATGTGTCCCGCCTCCTCCAGGTCCGTCGGCTCTCCTACGAGCTTGGCGCCCTTGCCTACGAAGATGTCGTGCGGTGAGTCGACCATACCCACCATGGGCTGATACGTGACCACCTGCTCAAGGGAGTCCGGCCGCCAGCCAGTTTCTTCCTCGACCTCACGCAGCGCCGTCTGCAAGGAGTCCTCCCCCTCGTCGACGATGCCACCCGGGAGCTCCCATCCGAACGAGTCGGGCACGAAGCGGTAGCGCCACATCATCAGGACACGGTCCTGGTCGTCGATGACGGCCGCGATGGCCACGTGGTGGAGCTTCACGACATGGTGCTCGAAGCGGTCGACTCCTGGCGGCTCGACGTCGACGAGGCTGAGCTTCACCCAACGGTTGTCGTACAGAGTCCTCTCACCATGGATCTGCCACGGCTCGACATCCGCCGGCGCCTGGATGGTCACTGACCGATCCGGGACCCGGTAGGAGCTACGGCCATGCACCTCGATGGCGCCCTCGGCGACGAGCTTCGCCAGCACCTGGCGGAGAGCTGTACGGCCGATGCCCAGCTCTTCGGACAGGGTGCGCTCAGATGGAATCTTGGAGCCAGGCGAGTACTTCCCCGTCGAGATCCACTCGCGGATCGTGCGGTAAACCCGCTCCGACTTCGGTCCCATCCGGTGAGCACGCTCCCTGAAGCTTGAGTGACTGTGGGAGCAAGCGTAGCGACCACCTACCAAAGTTCGTAGGTGCCCACCGCCCTTGTTGATCGCCACGGGCGCGGTAAGAGTTTCCCTACTTCATCAAGTGCCCGCGCACGGCGCGGGCGCGCGCCGCCTCTGCGGCGCGGCCTGCCTCCTGTCTGCGCCCCGGCTGGCCGCGCCCGACGGCGCGCTCTGCGGCTGCGGGCATGAAGTGGGAGACACCCTCTGTGGCTGGGGCGGTCGGCTCCACGGCTTTAGGCAGCCACTTTGGCGCGAGCCTCGAAGATCATGGCCCCAACGTCGTGCTTTAGCGGGCAGGTCCACAGACTGCCCGACGCGCCGGAAGCTTACGGGGCCATGATCACTCGCGCCAAAGCAGCTCCAGCCCAAAGCCGCTCCACCGACCTCTAGTTCAGCGTGGGCGGCTCGTCATGACTCCCGAGGCGCTAATCTGGCACCTTGATTCGTACCGCCAGAACGGGGAGCGTGTGCCGCCGCATCAGAATCCGCTAGCCGAACGGGAGTTGCCTGGCATCTTCGCTTCGGCTGACGAAATCTCAAAGCAGTCACAAAAGGAATATCTACGCTGGACACGCGGACGCTTGCAATTGGCAGTCTTGGCTGCTACTGCCGGAATCGCGGCAGCCAGCAGCAAAGATGATAGCTGGCCGGAAACTACCTCTACATGTATCGCACTAATTTCCTTCGCTACTGCCCTCATTCTCGAGGTGCATCTACTTCGAGACAGACCGGAAGAACGTTGGTATCACGGCAGAGCAATTGCAGAGTCAGCCAAGACATTGGCTTGGCGATACATGGCAATAGCGGAACCGTTTCCGGCGAGCCTCACGCCGGACAGGGCAGAAGATGTTCTTTTGGCGCGAATCCAGGATCTATTCGCAGAGTCATCCCCAAACCTCCCCGGGCTCTCTGTTGGATCGAGTCAGGTAACACCGAGGATGCGCCAGATCCGAGCATCCGACCTACCCGCCCGCAAAGCTACCTACCTCGCCCTCCGAGTTTCAGACCAACAGGCATGGTACGAAAAAAAGGCCAAAGAGAACGAAAGTGACGCGAAACGCTGGCGCCTCACCCTGGTTTCATTCGAGATTCTCGGAATCGCAACAACCGTAATCACACTGCTGGATATCACGAACCTCGACATGGGAGCGACCCTTGCCGCCGCCGTCGCTGCCGGAGGCGCCTGGCTTGAGGTCAAGCAATACGACAATTTGTCTTCGGCGTATGCACTGACCGCTGCCGAACTGAGTTTTGTTCGAGCAACAGGCGAGAGCATCTCAAACGAGGAGAAGTGGTCAGACTACGTAGTCTCTGCGGAGCAAGCTATCAGCCGGGAACACACCATGTGGTTGGCTCGCAGAGTTGGACTTAGGGCTGCAAGGAGGAACGGATGACTCTCACCTACCAGGCCAGACTGGCTCAGACTCAACTCACTGCAATCTCCCGACAGCTTGAGCACAAAGCGGACTCCCCAGTTCGCCACAAGTGCTTCCTGAGCTATCACGCTGTCGACGCTGAGGAAGTGTTGTCTTTCGTCGAGTCTTTCGGGGACTACTTCATCCCAAGGGCCATCGGCGTCTCTGAGGACGATCCTGTAATCGAGAGTGAAGACAGCGATTACATCATGGACCGAATCAGAAGCAAGTACCTCGCGAACTCGACCGTCACAATAGTCATGGTAGGAAAATGCACCTGGGCTAGAAAGTTCGTCGACTGGGAAATTTATAGCTCTTTGCGTAGAGGCAAGGTAAACCGCCTCAATGGACTGATGGCAATTCAGCTACCTTCCGCTAAGAGCCCTAGCGCAAAACTTCCTCCAAGAGTGCAGGACAACGTGATCAGAGATGGCACAAAGGACATCGGGTACGCCCGGTATTACGAATACCCGACCCGTGGCGGGACACTGCAGAACTGGATCCAGGACGCCTTCGACGCCAGGAGCACCCGAGACCACCTCATCTACAACAGCCGCGCCAGAAAGAAGATAAATTCTACCTGTCCATGACTGTGGCATACGACAGCACCGCCGACAAACGCCTGACATCCACAGGTGACGTCAATGACACCGGACTGAGGTAACCAGGAGCATCCTTCCCTAGTCCTCGCGTCCTGGTGCAGGCCAGGACGTTGATCGATAAGGCGGCCGCAGGTCACGGCCGCCGTTGATTAGTTGTGGCTGTGCAGCGGCTGCCGCACTGCCAGGCCGCAGTTCGACCGGCGAAGAGGTCAGTCGAACCAAGTCGAGAGCAGCACGCGACGGTTGCGCATATCAGGGCCCCTCGAAGAATTTGGAGACCATGGCGTCGAAGCCGTGCTGGACGCCAACAGCGAACACCGCGTGAAGCCAGTGGTACTCACTCGCAAACGGGTCGGTGAGCGTCGTTGACAAGCGCGCCAGCTGTGCGTAGGCGTCGAACATCGTTGGGATTGAGCAGGCCTCGTAGCCGAGGTGGACCGCTGCGGTGAAGTGCAGAATGGCCCGCTTGGTTTGGCCCGTGTTGACCTCGCGGATGCCGAGTGAGATCTCGAGCTGGGCCTGGACTTTGAGCGACTCGTCGACCTCGATCGTTGGCAGCTCCGGTGGACCGCCCGCCAGGGCGGGGCGGCGGCTGTCACGGATGCCTCGTATGGCCCGAGCAAGGGCAGCGATGGCGCCGGCGTCGCGGGCGTTCCAACCGTTGATTATGTGGGGGAAACCAGCGAAATGCTCGGGCGTGGCTCGTGGCGCGGCGGTGGCCAATGGTGCTTGGTGCACCCACCGATGGGTGGCGAGTATCGTCTCGTCGGGCGGCTCTGCCAACAGGATCAGGGTGTGCTCCTGGGCACGGGCCTTTTGTAGCAGCGCGCGCTCGGTCTCAACCCCGCCAGTCATGACACTGGCTGCAAAGACGACAATGTCGGCGCGCCCGATGAGTCGACCCACGGCCTCCTCCCAGGTGGCGCCGACCGCGATGCCCAGGGGGCGATCGATTGCGGGCACGCCAAGCGTCGCGGACGCTGAGCCTGATGGGTTGTAGATGAGCACGGCCATGGCATCGCTGCCCAACTGGTCGCGTAAGACTTGAGGGGTCTCGATACCCGGCATTTCGAACGACAGCACTTCGCCGCGGGCCGAGCCGGATGCCAGGCTCTCGTGGGCGAAGCTGCGCAGGTAGAGGGCGAAGGTCGCCTCACGGTTGCCCCACATCGCCCGCAGGCGCTCCTCGACGCCGCAGTTGGCCCTGGCCACGGCCTCGAAAGCCAGGGTGAAGAGCTTGTCGAGATGATCGATTTGCCAGGTCGGCCAGATACGCTCCTCACCACTCAGTAGCGGTGGGAGCTTCGCCCAGAAGGTCTTGAAGTCGTTTCGGAAGCCGTTGGTCATCCAGGTCATGGTCGTCCTCCCGTCGGGCTGCCGCGTCACCTTGAAGGCGATACGACCTTATATAAGGTGCCCAGACGGGTACGTGCGATATGCACAACAACGGGACGCTGGTCGAGACCGATCGCTGTCGCAACTCCCTGACCCAGAACTGGATGTGGAGTGAGGAACTGCACTAGACCTTTGAGGCCCTGGGTGCATCCACGAAGCTGGCGTATGTGTTCTTCACAGCCGCCCCAGAGAACGGCATCCAAGTCATCCACTGGGGAAACGCCCACCTCAAACCCGACCGCACCGTCACTCGCTCCACAGCGAGCAGTTGCAGGTAGAAGCCCAACCTCCTGAGTGAGCACCCCCGATTCTGGGCCTACTCTGGGCCGTTCGAGGGCGCTCAGGGGCGACCGGAGATGGCTACTAACGACAGTCGTAGCCGCCGACAGTGGTTGGCAGCGGCTCGTGACGGTGCCAGATCAGGTACCGGTCCTCCCTGCGCAACTCCGCGGAACCCCATTCAATGCGCATGACGCCCTTCTCCATAGAGCAGGCATACGCGACGAGAACGAGCTGCACGTCTTCGGGAAGCAGCTCCAGATCTGGATGTACCTCGGAGTCATCGAGTTCTCCCCAGTCCAGGTCGAACGCCTGCTGCCTAGGAGGAGGGCCGTGGCGGCGGATCAGATCTGCTCGAAAGCCTGAGGCCCGACGGAGACGTGCAGCCGTCACGGGCACGTCCTTCTTCGCGTAGCGGAGGGGGTAGATCAGGTGGCCCCGGACGAGCATCATCGTGCGTCCTTGCAGGCGCACACCTTCCCCAAGCTCGGCGATGCCGGCGGCTAGTTCCTCGTACTGCACGGCGTAGAGGCCATGTCCGTAGGCTTCGAGCGTCTGAGTGTGGACGCCTTCGTGCCCGGTGCGGGCCCGCTCATGAGCCCGGACGAGGCAGGCCGGGATGATGTCCGCCAGTTCACCGGCTATGTCCCCGAAGGTCTCACGTGCCCATTGACTGGCTGAACCCACGACGTACCGCCCTTCCCTGATGGTCCTGCAGCACAGCACCGAGCAGCATCCATAAACCGTGCTGCGCCCAAGCGAGTCACACAAGGTGGCAACCAGCGCACAAAGGGAGCGCACACCACCTGAGCAGGGTTCTCCGCACGTGCCACTCGCTTGATACAGCAGTTGATCGCCCGACTCTGTCGCTCGCAGTGACGGCAATCCTGACGGCAACGACGGCGGACGGCAGCGGCACTCGGCAACCCGGAACGGAGGCATCAAGCTGCCATCTGACCGCCCCACCAGGGCGTGCCCGCATCTTCTAAGCGCTTGGCCGCAGGTTCGAGTCCTGCCGGGGGCGCACAGCGCGCACCACGTTGAGGCCCTCCACCCCGGAGGGCCTTTTCGCTGGTC
>NZ_JBWKCY010000054.1:0-14107 GCF_056436245.1 Streptomyces sp. NPDC043812 | reverse complement strand
GCTGGAAGGGGCGCACACCATCCCCGGCTCGTACATCCAGCGCTGCCCGCAGCTGCCGATGAGCACCGCGAGCAGCATTTTCGATACACGCCCTAAAGCCGGAGGTGCCGGTCGTCCTGTGCGACGCGCGGATCGCCAGCTCGGGCATCGGCACTCTGGTCACCCTCGTCCAGCATCTGCTCACCACCACCGCCGTGCCGGGCCCGGCACCGAGTTATGGAGCACCGACATGACGTACGACCCCACCGGTCATCTGCTGCTGACCCCGGTCGACCGCGAAGCACCCGCGCGGGTCCAGCGACTGCGTCAGTTGGGCTTCGGGGACCGGCCCGACCCCGCCTTCGACGACTTCGCCCACAAGCTCGCCGAGGTGACCGGAGCGCCGTACTCCATGGTCAACTTCATCGACGAGAACCGGCAGTTCTTCGCCGGTCTGCACACCCCGGGAGGCACGCACAGCGGCTCCGACCTGGGTGCGGCGGCGACCGGTGGCGAGGTCAGCCGCTTCATGGCCCGTGACCACGGCTACTGCCCCCATGTGGTCGTACGACGCAAGGCGCTCGTCCTGGAGGACGTGTGCGACTATCCGCGTTTCGCCGGTAATCCCGTGGTCGACGAGATCGGCATCCGCTCCTACCTGGGGGCCCCGCTCATCGACCGCACGGGCATGGCGCTCGGCACGATCTGCGTCGTGGACACGGAGCCGAGGCCGTGGGGCAGGGCAGGGCTGGAGACCATCAAGTCCCTTGCCGCCGAGCTGATCGAGCAGATCCACCGTCGCGAGGACGGCCGGATCTGAGACGGCGGCCCGGGGCGGGCGCCCCGTGCCCCGGGACCGTCGCAGCCCGGATCGCGCAGTCCTGGATCGCGTAGTCCTGGATCGCACGACAGCCGCCCGTGCCCCGGGACTGCGCTCGGCCCCGGGACTGCGCTCGCCGGTGGCCCCTTCAGCCGGCGTGTGCCATCCGCACGGCGTCGGAAAGCCGCTGCGACCAGTCGCCCTTCGCCGTGCCGAGCGCGACCTCGGCCAGCCGGAGCAGCTGCACGTCGGAGGTGCCTGCGGGGGCGAACATGTGCAGGGCGTCCCGCATGTACCGCTCGATGGGACGGTCCGCGAACAGCCCGGCCGCGGCATGGATCTCCATGGCGCTGCGGGCCGAGTCGATCGCCGACTCCACATTGACCAGCTTGGCGTTCATCAGCTCGGCATCGCACGGGATCCCCTCGTCGAGAAGGTGCACCGCGTGGTAGGCGGCGAGCCTCGACGTCATCAGGCGCGACTGAAGGGCGCCCAACTTCAGTTTCACCGTGGGCAGTTCGTGCAGCGGCTTGCCGTAGCGAAGGCGCTGCTCGCAGAAGCGGGTGGTCTCCTCCAGGATCGCCTGGTGGATACCGAGTGAGACGGCGGTGAGATTCGCCCGCCCGTACAGCACGCTGGAGGAGTACGCCACGGCCAGACCGTCCCCCTCGTCGCCGAGGCGGGCGGAGGCCGGAACGCGGCAGTTGTCGAAGTGCAGTTCACCGAAGCTGAAGCCGTGCAGGCCCATCGTCGGCTGCTGATCGGCCGTGCGGACCCCCGGTCGGTCCGATTCGACGAGGAAGGCCGTCAGCCCGTGCGACCCGGGCCCGGTCCGTAAGACAACGCCATGGAGGTCGCCGACATGGCTGTTGCCCACGTACACCTTTCGGCCATTGAGGACGTAGTCGTCGCCGTCACGTGCCGCGGTCGCCTGCATACCCAGAACATGGCCGCCGGACTCCGGTTCGGTGACGGCGATGGTCGGCAGGCACTCCCCGGCTGTGATCGCCGGGAGCCAGGTCTTCCTCTGCTCGTCACTACCGAAATGGACAATCTTGGCGACGCCCAGCTGCGAGGCCTGAACCATGGCGCCCATCGCACCACTGACCCGGGAGAGCTCCTCGATGATGATGGTCTTCGCGAGGTGTCCCAGCGCCATGCCGCCGTAGTCGGCGGCGATGGTGGCGCCGAGCCAGCCCTGCCGCGCGATCAGCAGGGACAGCTCCCGATCGACGGCCCTGGTCGCCTCCATGGCCGGAATGCGCGGTCGTACCTCCCGCTCGGCGAAATCCCTCACTTGAGCGCGCAGCTGGTGATGCAGTCGACTGGCGAAGTAACCGTCCATCGCGAGCTCCCCTCCGCGAAACGCCTGTTCGCGCACTTGTGCGAGCAGGTGGTGCATCGGCAGTGATCTCGTCCCGAACAGGCCGACCACATCAGCCTGTTGACCCTGCCCTGGTGGAACAAGGTCGATGTCAACTTTGGCCGAAATGCAGGCCATTGACGTTTGATTGAGGATATGAGTTGTGTGGTACGGGCATGCCGGGTGCCGATCGGAACCCTTCCCCCCGGTTGGCTTTCTGCCACATGCCAACGGCAACGAGTTCTCCGGCATATGGCGGGTTCGCTCGGAACGGAACCTCAGTGTGCACAGTTGTGTCATCGGGGAACATCCGAAGAACCGATACAGCGGCCAACCGGGCCGAAATCAGGCGTTGGTGGTCGGCACCGGAACGGCTCCACCGGCGCATCGGCGCGGCACAGGGCGCGCACCCGTGCGCCGCACCTGGTGCGTGCACGCCCCCGGCGTTCCCGTCCGCCCGACGCGCCCCCTTGTTCATGGCTCCCCGCCCGCGTCAGCGCCGCCGTGTCGGGCCGGCCCCGCGGGTCGGAGGGGCGACGCTCGCCCGCAGGACGACCTCCCCGCCGACCCGCAGCACCCGCGACCGCGGCCCGCGCGGCTCCCGCAGCGCGAGTGCCATCACCTCGTGTCCCATCTCGGCGAGCGGGAGCGCCACCGTGGTCAGCGGCGGCGAGAGCTCCCGCACCAGCGGGATGTCGTCGAACCCCGCGAGCGAGATGTCCTCCGGTACGCGTACGCCCACTTCCCTGAACGCCGCCAGGGCCCCCACGGCCATCACATCGGTCACGGCGAACACGCATGTGGGAGGGGCGCCGCGCGCCAGCAAGGCGCGGGCGGCCGCGTATCCGCCCTCGCGCGTGAAGGGGCCGCGCAGGATGCGGTCGGGCGGGAGGGTGACGCCGGCGAGGGCGAGCTCCGCGCGGAACCCGGACAGCCGGTCCGAGACCGTGGTGAGCGACGGCGGGCCGCTGAGCACGGCGAACTCCCGGTGCCCGAGGGCGAGCAGGGCGCGGGCGAGGGCGGCGGCCCCGCCCCGGTTCTCGGGCAGGACGGCGTCCGCCCGCAGGCTGCGGTGTCTGCTGACGACGGCGACCCGTCCGCCGGCCCGTACATAGGGATCGAGCTCGGCGGCGAGTGCCCGCTCCCAGGAGCGGTCCTGGAAGCCGGAGCCGATCAGCAGGATGGCGCGGGCCCGTTGGGCGCGCAGCGTGGACACGTAGGCGATCTCGCGGGCCGGTTCGCGGAAGGTGCTGGCGAGCATGACCAGCAGGTCCTGTTCGGCCGCGGCCCGCATCACACCGCCGGCGATCGCGGCGAAGTACGGGTCGCCGACGTCGTGGCAGATGAGGCCGACGGTGTTGCTGGAGGCGCTGGCGAGCGCCTGGGCATGGGCGTTGGGGATGTAGCCCAGCTGGTCGGCCGCCGCGCGCACGCGGCTGCGCAGGTCCTCCCCGACCCGGGTGGTGCCGTTCAGGGCTCGGGACGCCGTGGCGAGGGAGACCCCCGCCCTGCGGGCGACGACGTCCAGCGTGACATGAGCCTGCGGTTCCCGTTCACTCACCTGACCCCCCGAAACTTCGGGACGACCTATTGACCGTGCGGACAAGCACTCATTAGCGTGGCGGCATCCTATCAGAAAGCGCTTTCTGAAAGCGTTTTCTCGCATCAAGAATCCAGACGGCTCTTCTTGACCGCTCCGGAGCACCCAGGAGTTGACCGTGAGTCAGAGCGCCATCAAGGCACCGCCCGCGAAGGTGGCGGGAGTCGACACCCGGAACAGGCCGAGTGCGGGGGAGAGGACCTCACGCCTGGTCGAACAGAGCTGGCGGCCGGTGGCTTTGCTGCTCGCCTGCTTCGGCGCCTGGTGGGTGATCGCCGCCGCCGAGCTGGTGGAGCCGTATCTGGTCCCCTCGCCGGGCGCGACCCTCGACGTGCTCACCGGCAAGGCCGACTACATCTTGCAGCACAGCTGGGTGACCACCTACGAGACGCTGCTCGGCTTCGCCATCGCCGTCGCGGTCGGCGTGCTCGCCTCGGTGATCATGGTCTACTCGTCGACCGTCGAGCGGACCCTCTACCCGATCCTGCTGTTCGCACAGGTCGTACCGAAGATCGCCATCGCGCCGCTGTTCGTCGTCTGGCTCGGCTTCGGCATCGCACCCAAGATCCTCATCGCCGTACTGATCGCGTTCTTCCCGGTGGTCATCTCCATGGTCACCGGCCTGAAGGCGGTCGACCCCGAGATGCTGCAACTCTCCTCCACCATGGGGGCGAGGCCCTGGCAGACCTTTGTGAAGATCCGCCTGCCCGCCTCCCTGCCGCACCTCTTCTCCGGACTCAAGGTCGCCGTCACGCTCGCCGTGACCGGCGCCGTCGTCGGCGAGTTCGTCGGTGCCAACGAGGGCCTCGGCTATGTGATCCTCCAGGCCAACGGCAACCTCGACACCCCGATGCTCTTCGCCGGGCTGCTGGTCATGTCCCTGATCGGGGTCGTGCTCTTCGTCCTCGTCGAGATCGCCGAGCAACTGCTCCTGCCCTGGCACGCCAGCCGCCGCGACTCCGGCGCCACCACCACGTACTGAGCACCGTGGTCCGACCCACACCGCAACGCACCTGTCCCCGCTGACGAGAAGGAACCGCCATGACTGCGCGCCGACGACTTATGACCGGCCTCATACCGCTGCTCCTGGTCGCCACGGCCTGCGGCGAGGAGGGTTCCGGCAAGACGACCAGTTCCTCCGGCAAGGAACTGGACAAGGTGACCCTCACCCTCAACTGGTATCCGTACGGCGAACACGCGCCCTTCTACTACGGCAAGCAGCAGAAGATCTTCGAGAAGCACGGGATCGACCTGGACATCCGGGCCGGCCAGGGCTCCCAGAAGACCGTGCAGGCAACCGGTGCCGGACAGACCGACTTCGGCTGGGCCGACACCCCCGCCGTGCTCTCCGGTGTCGACGCCGGAGTGAGCGTGAAGAGCCTCGGCGTGTTCCTGCAGACCACGCCGTCCTCGGTGCAGTTCTTCGCATCACAGGGCATCAAGAGCCCCGCCGACCTGAAGGGCAGGACCATCGCCGGCACGGCGGGCGACGCGCTGTCCAAGACGTTCCCGATCTTCCTGGAGAAGAACAACCTCAAGGAGACGGACGTCAAGGTCCAGAACACCGACCCCGCCGGCAAGATCGCCGCGGTGATCTCCGGCAAGACCGACGGACTCCTCGGTTACGCGAGCGACCAGGGCCCCACCATGCAGGACAAGGCCAAGAAGCCCGTTGCCTATCTGCGGTTCTCCGAGAACGGGCTGAACTTCTACTCCAACGGTCTCATCGCCGGCAACAAGATCCTTTCCGGCAGGAAGGACCTCGCCGGGCGCATGGCCAAGGCCGTCAGCGAATCCTTCGCCGCCGCCGAGAAGGCACCCGACCCTGCCGTCGCCTCCATGGCGGGCGCCAGTGAGCAACTGCCGCCGAAGACAGTTCTGTCCGAGCAGTTCAGGACGACACTCACCCTGCTGCACACCCAGGCCACGCAGGGCAAGGCGCCCGGCGTGAACACCGAGGCCGACTGGCAGCAGACCATCGACGTCTTCGCCGAGGCCGGACTCGTCAAGAGCCCCAAGCCGGTCGCGGAGTACTGGGACAGCGCCCTCGCGATGAAGGGATGACGATGGCCAGGGACACCCTCCGGGAGCCGGCGGTGAACAGCACGGGCGCAGCGAACGGCGCCCCCGCGGTCTCCGTCAAGGACGTAGCCGTCCGCTTCCGCACCAAGAACCGTGACGTCACCGCGCTGACCGACATCGGCCTCGACGTCCCCATGGGGCAGTTCGTCGCCATCGTCGGCCCCTCGGGATGTGGCAAGTCCACCCTCCTCAAGCTCGTCGCCGGCCTCCTCCAGCCCTCCACCGGAGACGTCCTGCTGAACGGCGAGCGGGTGCAGGGACCACGTCACGACATCGGCTACGTCTTCCAGCGCGCCGCCCTGCTCGAATGGCGCTCCGCCCGCCGCAACATCCTGCTCCAGGCCGAGATGCGCAGGATGCCGTCGGCCGTCGGCCGCCGACGGGCCGACGAACTGATCGAGATGACCGGCCTGAGCGGATTCGAGGACGCGCTGCCGCACGAACTCTCCGGCGGTATGCAGCAGCGCGTGGCCCTGTGCCGCGCCCTGCTGCACGAACCGCCGGTGCTGCTGATGGACGAGCCGTTCGGCGCGCTCGACGCCCTCACCCGCGAACAGATGAACACCGAGCTCAACCGCATCTGGCGGGAGACCGGCACCACCGTGCTGCTGGTCACCCACTCCATCTCGGAGGCCTGCTACCTCGCCGACCGCGTCGTCGTCATGAGCCCCCGGCCCGGCACCATCACCGAGATCATCGACGTCGGCCTGCCCGCGGAGCGCGACTACACCGAGACGATGGGCCGACCCGAGTTCCGCGAGGCCACCACCCGCATCCGCGGCCTGCTCGGCGCGGTGTCGGCACAGGACTGACACCGCCCGGGCAACCGAGGAGCCCTGTACCTCCCGGGGGGAGGTACAGGGCTCCTCGGTGTTCACCGCCCCGTCAGTACCGCAGATTCGCCAGATACGTGTAGCTGTTCCGCGCGGTCGCGAACGGGTCGGCCGGCGAGTCGTGCTCCACCAGCCACTGCTTCACCCCACCGCTGCGGGCGGTGTCGAACATCGCCGCGAAGTCCAGCACCCCGGAACCGACGTCGGCGAAATCACCGTTCGGTGCCATGTCCTTCACATGCAGCGCGGGGAAACGCCGGCGGTGCCGCACGAACAGGTCCTGCGGATCGCTGCCGCCGCCCTTCGCCGCCCAGTAGACGTCCAGCTCGAAGCCGACCAGTTCCGGGTCGGTCTCGTTCAGCAGGATGTCGTACAGCACCTCGCCGTCCACCGTCTGGTGGTCGAGCCCGTGGTTGTGGAAGAGCAGCGGACCCAGCCCCGCGTTGCGCGCGGCAAGGCCCGCCTTGTTGAACTCGCGGGCCGCCTCGCGGAATCCGGCCGGCGTGTGCATCGCTCCCGGCAGGCTCGGCACCACGATCCACCGGGCGCCCAGCGTATGGATGTCCTCCAGTGCCTGCGGCAGCCCGGCGCCCCTGACGATGTCGTAACCGACATGCTCCAGGACCGCCTTGAGGCGGGTCTCGTCCAGCATCGAACGGATCGCCGCCGCGCTGTTGCCGTGCCGGCCGCTGACACCGACGGTGGCGTACCCGATCTCGGCGAGGCGCGCGAGCGTGCCCCTGAAGTCCGCCGCCAGCGGAGTGCGCATCGTGTAGAGGTGCATTCCGAGGCCCGAGGGCGGGATCCGCCGGCAGCGGCGGCCGGGCCCCGCCGCGTCCCCGGGCTGTGCCGCGTGAGCGAGCGGACCTGCCGCGGTGACCGTGACTGCCGCCGCGGCCGCGGCGCCGAGCGCTCTTGAGAGGAATGCGCGTCTGCTGTCGTTCATGTCTGTCTCCCTCAACCGACTGTGATGCGGACGTGGTTGGTGGTCGTGTCGCCCTTGTCGTCGGTGACCGTCAGATGCGCGGTGTAGGTACCGGCCCGCGCATACGTGTGGGTCGCCGTCGCGCTTTCCTCGCCGGCGGGCTTCGTGTTGTCGCCGAAGTCCCAGTGGTACGAGGCCACGGTGCGGCCCTCCGGCAGCGAGGCCCGGCCCGTCAGCTGCACGGTGAGCGGCGCGGTGCCGGAGGCGGGCGCTGCCTTCACCGAGACACGGGCACCCTGGCGCTTCTCGACGCCGGGGCCGTTGAAGTGCAGCCAGTCCACGGCGAAGAGGTCGGGGCCCGTCGCCGCCCACTCGGGGTTGGTGAACACCGCGTACAGCTTCACCGTGCCGCCCGGATTCACCAGCGTCGTCGTCGGCGAGACGACATTGCCCCAGCCGCCGGTGTTCGGAACGCTCACCTTGCCGAGCAGCGTGCCGGTCGGCGATCCGGCACGGAACTCGACCGTGCCGCCGATCCCGCCGGACGCGGCACCGACCGTCACGGAGTCGATGCCCTTGAGGTTGACCGGGTCGAAGCTGACCCAGTCACCGTGCTCGATCTCGGTCAGCCGCTTGCCACCCGATGCGTCGGCACGGTCGGACACCACGGCCCCGGCGTTGGTGCCGCCCGTCGCCGTCCGGTGCTCGGCCTCGCGGAACGTGGTCCGCAGGGTCAGCGACGCGGAACCGGTGAGCGAGGGCACGCCGGGCGCCGCCTTGTCCTCGTACTGGGCGGTGATGCCGTAGTAGAGGTTCTGCCCCGGCCCGTGGCTGTCCCCGGCGTCGGTCGCGATCTCGCCCGTGCAGCCGGTGTAGTTGTCCAGCGGATGCAGATGGGAGTCGTGTCCGAGCTGTGACTGGACGACGACCCGGGAGCAGTCGATTCGTCCGTCTTCCCTGTCCTTGACCTTCACCGTGAAGGGGATGGTGTCGCCGAAGCCGAACATGCCGCCGTTCGGGGGCTGTTGGATCGTGACGACCGGCCGGGTGTTGCCGACGGTGATGTCCTGCACCGCGAGTCCGGTCAGTCCGCCGGGCCCGGTGACCGTGAGACGGGCGGTGAACCGGCCCTTCTCCCGGTACACATGGGTCGGGTTCGCCTCCGTCGAGTCGGTGCTGCCGTTTCCGTCGAAGTCCCAGGCGTACGTGACCGGTTTGCCGTCCGGCAGCCCCGAGCCCTCGCTGGAGAACGACACGGTCAGCGGCGCCCTGCCGCTGTCCGGCACGGCAGTGTTCTTGGCGGAGGGAAGCCGCTCGTCACCGACGTAGTCGATGCGGTAGATGCCCGAGCCCTCGTTGCTGCCGCCGCGGCCGGTGCCGCTGCCGAGACCGAAGTCGATGACGTACATCGCGCCGTCGGGACCGAAGTCGGCGTCGAACGGCTGGTTCCAGCTCATGTCGGCGAAGACCGGGTTGATCGAGTGCAGATCACCGGCCTTGGCCGGGGCGAACCGCGGGTCGGTGAACGTCTGGTCCTTCTGCTGGAACGAGAACGCCTTGAACCACTTGCGGGTCAGTTCGTAGGTGAACCACTTCCCCTCGAAGTACTCGGGGAACTTGCCCTGGTAGGTGTTCTGCGCGTCGTAGGAGTAGACGGGACCGCTCATCGGGCCGCCACCACCCGTGCCGACCTCGGGGAACTCGGCCGAGGCCGAGTACGCGTACCAGACCGTTGCGGGCTTCGCCGGCGGCAGCTCCCGCAGACCCGTGTTGTTCGGCGAGTCGTTCACCAGGTTCCCGCAGTCGAACTTCGCGCCGGAGGTCTTGGTCGTGAAGTCGTAGTCGTTGAACGGGGTGTTGTTGCCGACGCAGTACGGCCAGCCGAAGTTGCCCGCCTCGGTGATACGGGTGTACTCGACGGTGCCCTCGGGGCCTCGGTCGGGTTTGGCGGTCCGTGCGTCGGGGCCGTAGTCGGCCACCATCAGGGCGCCGCTGACCGGGTCGGTGGTGATCCGGAACGGGTTGCGCATGCCCATCGCGTAGATCTCGGGGCGCGTCCTGTCCGTGCCCGGGGCGAAGAGATTGCCCTCCGGCACCGCGTAGGTGCCGTCGTCCTTGGGCGTGATGCGCAGGATCTTGCCGCGCAGATCGTTGGTGTTGCCGGAGGTGCCCTGTGCGTCCCAGGCGCGGCGGCCCTCGCCCTCGTCGATGGGGGTGAAGCCCTCCGAGGCGAAGGGGTCGGTGTTGTCGCCGGTGGCGACGTACAGGTCACCGTTCTTGTCGAACGCGATCGAACCCGCCATGTGCGAATTGGCGCGCCCCTCGCCGCGCAGGGTGGGCACGGTCAGCAGCCGCTCCTCGGACGCGGGGTCGATGGTGCTGCCGCTCACCGTGAAGCGGGAGAGGTTGAGCCGCTTCTCGGTCTTGTCCGAGTGCAGCAGATACAGCCAGTTGTTCTCGGCGAACCGCGGATCGAGCGCGAGGCCGAGGAGACCGTCCGACTGGCTCGTCATGTCGGGGGTGTACGCGAAGTCCAGCGCGGTGGTGACCTTCAGCGTCTGCTGGTCGATCACCTTGACCTTGCCGGTGCGCTGGATGAAGAAGACCCGGCGGTCGGGCGCCACGGCCAGCTCGAACGGGTCCGCGAGGTCGCTCGTCGCCAGCGGGGTGCGCTGGAAGGCACCCGTCCTGGTCGCCGTGCAGTCACCGGGCTTGTTGCCCGCGGCCCACTGGATGCCTCCCAGGATGTGCTTGAGGAAGCCCTCCTCCTGGAAGGCGGACGATGCGTGGCCGCCCGCGGTGAACCAGGAACGTCCGCCGTCGTAGTTCTGGCACCAGGACCACGGGTGGTCGACGCCCTCGTCGAGGCCGGTGATGCCGTCGCGCACCTTGATCTGCGCGAGCGTGTGTACCTTGCCGGTCGGATTGGTGCGCCAGTTGTACCACTCCTCGGTGCGCTCCCAGAGTTGCGGAAGGCCCTCGGTGGAGGGGTGCGTGCCGTCGAGCACCTTGATCCGGCCGGTCTGGACGGCGGGATGCTTGTCGAAGATCGCGCCGACCAGGCCCTCGTACCAGGCCCAGTCCCGCTCGCTCGCCGACGCGGCGTGCAGACCGACCCAGCCACCGCCGGCCCGGATGAACTTCTGCAGCGCGGCGCGTTGCGCCGCGTCGAGCAGATCGCCGCTCTCCGGGGTGGAGTTGGTGTTGTTGAAGACGATCGCTTGGAAGCGGGCGAGGTTGGCGTCGGTGAAGGCCGCGGCGTCGTCGGTGGCCTCGACCTCGAAGCCGTTCTCGCTGCCGAGCTTCTTGACGGCCTCGATGCCGGCGGGTATCGAGTCGTGGGTGAAGTTCGTGACCTTGGAGAAGACGAGCACGCGATAGGGCGCCGCTTCGGCGCGGGGTGACAGGGTCACCCCGAGTCCGATGAGCAGCGCCAGCAGTGCCGTGATGGCGGTGAGTGGGGACAGGACCGTGCGGCTGTGTCTCGTGCGATGACCAGTCATGGCGCTCCCGGTGCTGGTGGGCAGGCTGCGGGGGTGCGAAAATAGAAAGCGCTTTCTCGATTCGCGGCACAGCGTAGGTTCCGCACATCCGGGGGTCAATGGGTCGGAAGGGCTCGCTGTGGTACGGCAGTTGGCGACGCATGTGACCGGCGCTCAGCCAGGTGACCCCCCGGACACCCGCATCCCGGGTCGCGGGCGATTGTCGGTGGCGCGTCGTACCGTCGTTGCATGGCCACTGCCGACGACGTACGCAAAATCGCGCTCTCGCTGCCCGGGGCGCTGGAGAAGCTCGCCTGGGGAATGCCCACGTTCCGGCTGGAGCAGGGCGGCCGGATCTTCGCGTCGCTGGACGACGACGACCGGGTGATGGGGGTGAAGTGCCCCAAGGACGACCGGGCGGAGCTGATTGCGGCGGAGCCCGAAAAGTTCTTCATGAAGGCGGGCCATGACGACAACTACGCCTGGCTGAGGGTGCGGCTGCCGGCGGTGGAGGGGGAGGACGAACTGCGCGTGATCCTGGAGGACTCCTGGCGCCAGGCTGCGCCGCGCAAACTACTCGACGCCCACCCGGAGCTGGGGGCGCGGCGGGACGGGTGACGGGGCGCGGCACAGGACCGGCCGCCCGGCGGGCGGCTTCGGCGCCGCGTGGGCGGCCGTGGAGACCAAGTCGAACATAGGGGCGACAATTCGTCCCCGTCGGCCGTAACCGACCCCGCAGGGGGACGTTTTCACGGCACGGGGTCGAACGTCGGCGCGAAACGACGCACGCGGAAGCGGGTCGTGGATCACCGCAGCCGTGGGGACGTTCGCGCGCGGCGCGACTCCGGACGAAGGGGAACGTCGTGGAGGAGGGGCTTGTGCGTCACTCAACAGAGTCGCGGCCGGAGGGGGCCGGACGGGGCGGCAGGGGCGGAGGGCGGCTGAGGCGCCTGTTCGCCCGGCCCGAGCCCGTCGAGCCGGCCGTGTCCGCATCCGAACGGGAGCTGTTCGGCGGTGCGTTGCGCTACGACATGGGCTGGTCGACCCATGAGTACGCGCGACTGCAGCTGACCATGCTGTCCGCGCTGCGGGCGATGCCCCAGATGGTCGCCGGCACGCTCCGCCCGCCCTGCGCGCCGACCGGCGCGCGCTGACGACCGTCGCCGTCACGGAGATCGGCCAGGGAGTCACCGCCGCCCTCGGCCTGATCGTGCTCAACACCGTGCTCCAGGCGCTGTTCGGGGGCGGGAGCACCCAGGAGCAGCTGCGTGACGCGCTGCCCGCGCTCGTGGCGGGCGGTGTCATCGCTGTCGTCGGCGCGGTGCTCGCCTCGCTGTCGACGGCGGCGACGGGCCGCCTGGAGCCGAAGGTGGAACGCGCCGCGAACGAACGCTTTCTGGAGGCCGCCGCGGCGGTCGAACTGGAGGCGATCGAGGACGGCGAGTTCCAACGGCTCATCGACATCGCCCAGTTCGGGGCGGACTCCGCCCGCCGGATGATCGGCGCGTGCGTCGCCGCAGTCAACGGCGTGATCTCGCTGATCGCCGCAGGTGGCGTCCTGACCGTGCTGCATCCCGCCCTGCTGCCGATGCTGCTGTTGATCGCCGCGCCCCGAGGCTGGGGCGCGATGCGGGTGGCGCAACGGCGCTATGTCTCGACCATGCAGTGGGTCGAGCACATCAGGGCGAGCCGTCTGCTCGGCCAGCTCCTGACGTCCCGCACCGCCGCGCAGGAGGTGCGCGTGCACGGCGTGGGCCGGTTCTTCCTGGGCCACTACCGCGCGATGGCGGAGAGCGCGGAGGAGGAGCAGTCCCGGCTCGCCACGGACAAGGCGGGCACGGAGTTCCTGGCCGCCGCGCTCTCCGGGGTGGCGGTCGTCGCCACCTATGCCGCGCTCGGCGTACTGATCCTCGGCGGGCACGTGGACCTCGCGATCGCCGGTACGGCCGTTGTCGCGGTCCGCTCGGGATCGGCCGGTCTCGGCGGGCTGGTGATGAACCTCAACTCCCTGCACGAGGAGTCCCTCTACGTGCGCGACCTGGAGCGCTTCGTCGATGCGGCCGGTCACCGATCCATCCCCGCCGAGGGGCTCGCGGTCCCCGCCGAACCGAAGGCGATCACCTTCGAGAACGTCTCCTACGGCTACCCGGACCGCGACGGGCGGGCCGTCGACGACGTCTCGCTCACGATTCCGGTGGGCGGCGTGACCGCGTTCGTGGGGGAGAACGGGGCCGGGAAGTCGACGCTGATCAAGATGCTGGCCGGTCTGTTGCTTCCGGAGAGCGGCCGCATTCTCTGGGACGGTGTCGATCTGCGGGAAGCGGACCGTCGCCAGATCTTCGCCCATGTCGGGCTGCTGACACAGGACTTCGAGCGCTGGCCCATGACCGCAGGCACGAACATCCGCATCAGTGACACCGTCCGGCCCGTCGACGGGACACGGCTGGAGGAGGCCGCACGGTACGCGGGCGCCGAGCGCATGATCGGCGACCTGCCGCACGGGATGAACACCCTGCTGGCGCGGGTCTTCCGTGGCGCCAGCGAACTGTCCGGCGGACAGTGGCAGAAGCTCGGGCTCGCGCGCGCCCGGTACCGGGACCCGCGCATGCTGATCGTCGACGAGCCGACGTCCGCTCTCGACCCGACCGCCGAGATCGCGGCGTTCGAGAAGATCCGCGGTCTGGCCGGCCCGGAGCGGGCCGTCGTTCTGGTCACGCACCGCATGGCCGCCGTCCAGCACGCGGACCGGATCCACGTCCTGCACGACGGCCGGCTCGCGGAGGCCGGCACGCACGACGACCTCATGGCGCTGGGCGGACGCTACGCCTCCATGTACCGGGCGCAAGCCGGTCAGTACCGGCGGTCGTCGGGCTTCCCGCCCCAGCCGCACGCCGACCGCGCCGCGTCCGGCGACTCCGCGGCACCGGCACCCTACTGATCTTTTCGTAAGTTCGGTGGGTGTGGTGGGCGGATGGTCAGGCCGGTGTGGGCGAGGAATGACCATGGCAGTCGGGGGTTGGCGT
>NZ_JBWKCY010000053.1:0-17610 GCF_056436245.1 Streptomyces sp. NPDC043812 | reverse complement strand
TGTCCGCACGCCCACCCGGGAGAGGGCGGGGAATGCGGGGATCGCGGTTGCTTGACCGGAGACCACCTCACTATCGATGTCCTGCGGTACCCGGGACTCAAGACTTCCGCCCGGGCGATCCTGATGGCGCTCGGCTCCTCCGTTCTTCCCTCTTGATCAACACTTACCAACGGGGACTGCGTACTGCGGTACTGCTCTCTGCGTACTGCTGGTGATACGAACCGCTCAGTGGCCTGCGACAGCGCCACTCTTCGACAGTCAGCCCCGTCGCCCGTCCTGCATCTGCTCTGGCTCAGAACCCCACTGCCGAACCTCCCGGTGCGCGCGCCCGCAGCCGACGCCTTCACCGAGGTGCTGCTCACTCACTTCACTGCTGGGTACTGCGAACTGCACTTACGGGTACTGCCACTGCGGTACTGCTCACGGCGGCCCCTGATCACTGCGGGCCCCCCGGTCCGGTCGTCAGTCCCGTCGCCGTCCTGCACCTGCTTTGGCTTCGAAACTCCACCACCGCACCGCCCTGCCAACTGCAACTACGGGTACTGCGGGTATTGCTGCCCGGCAGTTCGTCTCTGCCGGGCCCTGCTGTCTCTCTGGCTACGAGAGAAACCATAACCACCCCACCGCCCAATGTCTACTGCGGCCAGCATAGATTTCCGCGTGTTCGACAGTGAGGTAATCAACCTCGAACAGCTAATCCGTTGTTGGCGGCCCCGCGGAGCGGGCGTTGAGTCCCAGGCCGTTCGAGCAACGGTGTTGATCGCATGGCGTCAGCACTCGCTGCCCGAGGGGCCCTCGAAGTGAAGAGGGCCGGATGCCGCCTACTGCGCCGCGGGGTACGCCAGCTCCATGTCGAAGCCGTCCGTACCGTGGCCCTCGACGGTCAGCGTCGCTGCCACGGGCGGGTAGCCGCTGGCGATGAGCGAGTACTCACCCGCGGAGAGGTCGGTGAAGGCGTACGCGCCGTCGGCGTCCGTGACGGTGGTGCGCACTACGTTCCCGGCGGCGTCCACCAGCGTCAGCCGGGCATCGGGCAGCCGGCGGCCGCTTTCTGCGGCGCGTACCGTGCCCTCCACCTGCAGGCCGGCCGGTCTTGTGGCGCGAGGGAGTCTGACGCCGTACGCGACCGGGGTGGCCGCCGCCATGACTGTGGCGGCCTGCGGCTGATGGCCGTCGGCAGACGCGATCAGGAGGTACGGGCCACCGGTCGGGGCGTCCAGCGTGTACCGGCCGTCGGGTTGGGAGAGCGTGCGGCACACCTGCCGGCCGTCCGGCGTGACAAGGGCGAGGGCGGCACCGCCCAGCACCTCGCCTTCGGCGTTCCGCACCAGGCCGTGGAACCCGGCCCCGGCCGGGGCAGCATCGGCCCGGACCGCGGGCTCCGTAACCGGATCGGCAACGTCCTTCTCCGTGGCCGGAGTTGACGAGGCGCCCGCGCTTGCGTTGCCCGCCTCGACGATCCGGGGGTCGTGCTGGCCGCGCAGGCCGAGCGCGCTGATCACCGCGACCAGCGCGAAGGCGACGGCCCCGATGCCGAAGGTGAGGGTGAACCCGGATTCGGCGGGCAGCGGGGGAACTCCCGCCGGCAGGTGCTCGATGGTCCTGGACGCCAGGATCGTGGTGACGACTGCGCTGCCGATCGCGCTGCCGGTGGAGCGGGAGATCGAGTTGATGCCGTTGGCGATGCCGCTCTGGTGCTGCGGGACGCTCGCCATGATGATGGCGGGCATGGCGGCGTAGCCGAAGCTGACGGCAGCGCCGGTCATGAGGCCGGCTCCGATGACCGAAGCCGTGTGCGAGTGGTCGAGGACCAGCCAGCCGAAGCCGACCGCTCCCCATGCGGCGGCCAGGCCGAGCACGTAGCGGGGGCCGCGGCGGCGGACGAGCCGGCCGCCGAGGGGGGAGGCGAGCAGGGAGACGATCGCGCCGGGCAGCAGGAACTCGACGGATGCGCGCAGGATGGAGGCATCGAAGCCGAATCCGGTGAGCGCCTCGGGCATCTGCACGAGGTAGGAGACGCCGAGGAAGTTCGCGAACATGCCGAAGCCGACGAGGATGCCGGCCAGGTTGGCCATGAGGACAGGGCGGTGGACGAACATCCGCATGTCGACGAGCGGCTGGCGGACCTTGAGCTCGACCAGGACCCAGGCCGCGGTCATGACGGCAGCGCCGGCGAAGGCGCCCAGCGTGCGGCCGGACGCCCAGCCCCACTCGTGGCCCTGGGAGATCGGCAGCAGGAGCAGCAGCAGGGCGATGCCGAGGGTCAGCGCGCCGAGGAAGTCGGTGCGTCCGCCGGTCTTGTGCCGGGTCGCCGGGACCAGGAGGACGACGGCGAGCAGAGCGAGGACCGCGAAGCCGGTCGCCATCCAGAAGGCGTTGCGGTAGTCGGCGCCGTCGCCGGAGGTGAGCAGGCCCGTGGCGACGAGCGCGAGCCCGCTGCCGAACGCGAGGGTGCCGCTGACCAGTGCCATGGCCCCGGGCAGCTTCTGCGGCCGGACTTCTTCACGCAGGACCGAAAGTGCCAGCGGGAAGATCGCGGTGGCGGCGCCCTGGAGTACGCGGCCCAGGACCAGCAGCGGCAGCGAGTTCGCGACCGCGGCGATGACGGAGCCCGCGACCATGACGACGAGCACGGCTACCAGGGTGGGCTTCTTGCCGTGCTGGTCTCCGAAGCGGCCGAGGAGGGGGGTGAAGACGGCGGCGGACAGCAGGGTGGCGGTGGTCACCCAGCTGACGCCGGCGGCCGAGGTGCCGAGGTCGTCCTGGATCAGGCCCAGGATCGGGACAGGCAGGGTCTGCATCATCGACACAACCATGGCGGCGAGGCTCAAGGCGAAGACCAGGACTGTCTCGTTCCGCTGCCCGTGGGCGGATGCGGTGTGGCTCATGGTTGGCAGGACCTTCTCAATGCTTCAGATCATAGATGTTTTAGGGCCTCAAGTACTTCCGCCAGACGGTAGACCTTAATGCTTAAGATAGTCAAGTAAATAATTGATGATGTGAAGCATCTTGAGTGCGCTCCAGCCATGAGCACACCGCCCCCTATGCCCCCACCGAGCCCCCCAGGTTCTGGTGCTTGCCGCCATCTGGCCACCCAATGCCGCGACTTCGGGCCCCAGCCCGCCCACCACGGCCTCGCTTCACCCACCGCTGCCGTCTGCCCGACGCCGTTGTCAGGCGTTGTGGCGCGGAGTTGGTGCTGTTGGACGTTGGTGCCGGCCGGATGGAGTCCGTGGTCGGCGAGGGTGATGTGACCGACGAGGGGTAGTCCCGCGCGTTCCCTGCCGGTCTCGACGGCGCGGAGAAACGCGGGGTCAGGGGCGGGTGCGGAAGACCAGGCGGTGGAGACACTGACCATGCCGAGAAACGGGGGCAGCCGGTCGGTGAGGAACCACAGGTGCCGGTCTCCCAGGAGGGCTGCGCTCTGCTGGGGGGAGCAGCGGCCGCTCGACGTCGGCCTCTCCGGGACCGCGCACCAGGCGCTCGGCCATCCCGGTCGCGGCGAGTGCCGTCGCAGGCGGCTCAACATGCGTACCCACGAGTTGCCGACGAGCTGCGACGGTGCTGCATCCACCCGGTGCTCCATGAGGCCCAGATGGTGTACGGAGGGGCGCGGCGGACAGCGGTGCCGGTCTCGATCATGCAAATGTTCGGGGCGCGACGCGGCGGACGGAAGTCACGGTTCGTGCGGCCGAAAGGAAAGGCGTGAGTCCGTGACGGCAGAGACTCTCTGAGTTCCCCATCAAGGAGGAGTACTTGTAATGCAAGCATCCATGCGAGCAGACCGGGCGACGATGGCGTCGCGAGGAGCGAGAAGGGGGTCGCAGCTCGTCGGCCTCGGTCTGACGACGGCTGTGGCCATCGCCTTCGCCACCCCCGCGTCGGCGGACCCCGGCCCCCGGCTCGAGGCCGAAGTGGCGTCCGTGGAGTACACGGGCGACGCGGACTGCGTCCACGTCCAGCCGTCGCTGGGCGTTGAGGGCACCGACTTCTTCGAGGTCGACACGGACGACGCGCCCGCGGACCAAGAGGTGCTCCCCTTCTCGTTCAACTCGCAGAACGGATCGATCCGCTTCACCGTCACGGACAACGCGGAGGGCCGGCCGGAGTTCGTCGAGTTCCAGTTGACCGGGCCGTTCGCCGCTGCCGCGGTCATCGTCAAAGGCGGCAACATCGGCGCCAACGTCTACGACTACCGGAGCTCCATCGCCGGCCGGGTCGCGGTCGACGAAACGCTGCACACCCCGCTCGACACCGGCGGCGCTGGCATCAGCCACGTCGCGTTCTGCATTGTCGAGGACGATTACAGCGGCGACCGAACCGCTAACGGCTGAAGGTGCCGTGGCACTGTCCCGAGGGACACAGCGGCCGTGACGGACGCGACAGGCGTGCGCAGCGGCAGGTCGGACAGAGGCCGATCCGATCGATCGCCTCTTCTCTCTGCGCGCGCCGTGCGGTGACCGCAGCTGAGGCATCCTTGGACAGCGTCAAGACCTCGGCGATCAGCTCCGACCGGTCGTGCCGCGTGGTTGGCGCCCTCACCGGCCACCTCTGCTCTTGCTCAAATCGCCAGTGACGCAGTGACTTGCAGCGGACTGTGACCTCATGAACCGATCAGTGACTTGTCCGCGCCGGGTGAGCCGGTATCCGCGGACGGTGTACACCAAGGCGATGCCGGCACCGATTGCCGCCACGCACGCCACCAGGGCGGTGCGTAACCCAGTGATCAGTGCGGCGGATCCAGTGCCGTCACCCACCGTCGTGGTGTCGATGTACTCCGCATCGAGCAGATACGGCCCTCTCCACACCAGCCAGGGCAGCCCGACCAGCAATCCAAGCGTGGCAACCACGGCAAGTGCTCAGGAGCCGTACCGCCGTACGCCACGCATGACGCGGGCCCGGGCGTGGCGCCGGGCGAGAGCAGGCTTCATAGCTGCCTACATGCCAAGGAGCAGCTGCCCGGTTGCACCGGCGCAACCGGGGCTTCACTCCTGATCACCGGGTTCGATTTCACGCACTCAATGAGTCCGGTCGGCCGAGCGGCGGACTACCGCAAGAACCACGCCTTCCACCAAGGCCGTCGAACCGGCGCGGGGGCGGCAGCCGGAGGCGCCGGCGCTGCAGGCACAATCGCCGGCAGGGGCTGCGCCGCGGCGGGCGCGGGCGCAGCCGGAACACCGGGCGTCCGGGTTGCCATGAACTGCACCGGCAGCGACTTGACGCGCTCGGACAGCCATGCCGCACTGGTCTCGATCTCGTGCGCGGGAACGCTGAGTTCGAGGCCCTGAAGCCGGTTGAGCAGAGTGTCGATTCCGGTGTCGGCGATGGCGCGCCCGATGTCCTGCCCCGGGCACTCATGAGGCCCACTGCTGAACGACAGGTGCGATCGATTGCGGTGGAGCGGGACGGACAGATCGGGCCGGATCTCCGGATCGACGTTGCCTGCCGCCAGGCCGAGGAGCAGCATGTCGCCCTCCTTGATCTCCGCGTTCCCCAGCTTGATGTCACCCGTGGCCCACCGGCCGGGGATCGCGGACAGCGGGGGACGGTCCCACAGGACCTGGTCGAGTGCGTCGGGCAATGTCATCGACCCGCCGGACAGCCCGGCTCGGAAGCGACGATCGGTCAGCACCAAGTGCAGCGTATTCGCGATCAAGTTCACCGTGGTCTCGTTCGCGGCGACCAGGATGAGGCGCAGGTGCTCGATGACCTCGCTCTCTTCGAGCTCGGATTCGTGAGCGATCAGAGCCGACGTGAGGTCTTCCCCCGGCGCCTGCATCTTGCGCTTGTACAGCCTGCCCAACGTCTCCGTGACGAAGGCGTTGCTGGCGAGAGCCGTCTCGGACCCCTTCATCAGGTCGAGCGTGGCCTCCACGAGCTCCGGACCGTTCTCCTCGGGCATGCCCAGCAGCTTCGTCATGACGAGCATCGGCAGGCGCTCGGCAAAGGCAGGCACAAGGTCGGTGCGCCCGGAGGCTATGAATCCGTCGATCAGCAGGTTCGCGTACCGATCCGCGTACCTGCGCACGCCTTGCCGACTGAAGTAGCCCAGCGCCTCGGTCACCGCCAACCGGAGGCGTGCGTGCTGGTCACCGTCGGCGAAGACACACAGGGGCGCCCACCCGATCATGGGGAGCAGCGGCGAGTCCGCGGAGATTTTGTCGTACTGGTTCCACCGCCGTGAATCCCGCGAGTACAGCGACGGCGTGCGCATGACCTCAAGGTTCTCGCGGTGTCCGAGGACCATCCATGCCGGTAGGTCACCGTGCAGCATCACCGGGGCCACGGGGCCGTACTGGGCGCGGAGCTCCTCGTACAGGGCACGGGGGGCGGCTTCCGCCTCCGGGCCGTACATCCGCCGGAGCCCTTCCGGACTCATGCCGTGAGCGGGACAGCCCGGGGGCGGAGTCGGAGCAAAGCTGTCGACGGGGCCGGCGTCAGAGCGCGGGGTGGTCACTAGACCTCCGGAGGTCATGAAAGAGCGTCAGCCGGACGGCCGCACCGCTGGCTCGCTCGCGATCGTCTACGTGACCGCGGATCGTCAAGCACGGTGGTTCGGCACTCGAACAGGTCCTCAGTCGGGAGCAGCATAGCGCCGCGTCAACAGGCCTCTGGTGAGGGGGCGTTGCAGCCGCCTCCCGCACGCCGCCCGTCTGGCAACCGCTCTGGCATGATGCGCTCATGCGCGAGCTGGTCTACTTATCAGAACGCAAGCTTCAACAGTTCAGGCTCTAAAAGCGCCGGCGCTGGAGCAGCCGAACTCCCTTCGAGGGCGAGATCACCTTTCTCGGCTTCGGGGGGTATCAGGTTCGGCCCCACGGCGCCTGATGTCGGCGACACGGTGACAGATCTGGAGAGCGTGATCTCCGCGCTGGAGGCATCGGACCGGGCGGCGACATGGTTCGGCGACCCAGCAGTACAGCACGGTCAGTGGGTGTATTTCGAGGCGCCGCTGTGTTACGCGCCGCTGGGAGTGGACGATCAGCCCGGCGCCGTCGTCTTCATCGATCACGGCGAACCGGCCGCAGGCTATCCGACCGGCGGGAGCCTGAAGGTGCTGGCCGGCGTGATCTGCTCCGCGGGCACAGGCTCGGTGGGAAGTTCCCGCAGCCAGTAGCCGAGGGGGCCGCAGTCCCAGACGGCGAAGCCGCGCGTCTCCACACCGTCCTGGCCCTCGTGGTGAGCCTGCCAGGCCGAGGTCAGGCGCCAGCTCGACAGAAGCTCGGAGATCAGGTCGGCGACGAGCGCCAGCGCCGGCTCGCCGAGGCTGCCGGCCGTCGCGAGGGCCCGGCGGATCGCCTCCCGCTCGTCGTCGGCGGACCGGACGAGGCCCTCGCCTTCCAGGACCGCGAGACCTGCCTCGACGGTGGCGATGGTCGTCTCCACGACGGAGAGCGCCGTGTCCCGGCCTGTCGAGGACTGCTGGAGGTTCACCATGTCGGCGAGCTTCCAGACCAGCATCTTCGGCTCGACGCAGGAGTACTCGGCCTCGGTCACGCCCGGCCACGCCTCGTGCGCGACGACGTGCTCCTCACCGATGAGCATGCCGTGGTGCAGCTTGCCCTGCCGGCCGGCGGCCTCCAACGAGATGACCACCCCCGGGGTGAGGACCGTCTTCATCAGCGGCAGCAGCAGAGGGGACAGCTGACCGTTCTCATCGATCAAACCGCAATCCAGCAGCTCCTTCCGGGCCGCCGCGAACTCGTCGGGCACCTCGTCCCCTGCCGCCAGCTCGGAGAGCACGATCACATGCTCGTCGGGCCAGCCGGAAGCGGGACCGGGAGATGTCGAACGAAGGCATAATCACTCACTTGGTAGTCGCTCAGGACTGGGACTCGGCCCAGAAGTTGAAGATTCTTGAGATGCCCGCCCGCACGGCGCCGCGCCGCGTGAGCACGGACCGGTCGACTCCGGAGAAGAGAGCCGCGAGCGAGACGTCGGCGGGCAGGACCCGGCCCGCCGCCTGCACGGTTACTCTCCTACCGCTTCCGAGGCCCGACTGCCGCACCGTGATGACGACGCCGGGGTCTTCGGCGTCGGCCTGCCGGGACAGCTTGTACGCCCGGCGGTTGATCGCCGTGAGCCTGTACGCGTCGCCCAGATACGTCATGTGCAGGGAGCGCCCCCGGTGCGTCGGCGCCCACCGGTTACGGCTCATCCGCACGACCCCGTCGCCCACCCGGAGCGTCGCGCGGTTGAGGGTCGGCATCGACACGACGTCCGTGTGCACGCCACGCGTCTCGAACGTGGCCGTGGGGATCAGACCACCGTGCACAGCCGTGACGATCGCGTTCGGCATGTCCCGACCCGCCGGGTACACCACCTGGATGTCGCCGAGCTCCGGAGAAGTGCCCTGCCAGCCGAACTTCGTGCGCCCAACGGGCTGTTTCTCCTTCCAGTACGCAAGCATGAACGAGCTCATGGTCGTGTGCATGACTTTCCCTCGCTAGTCGAACGGGTGAGGGCGCTGCCCAGCTTCTTCGCCCCGTCGGCGATACCGTCCCCGATGTCCGAGGCCTTGTCGCCCACCCAATCACCGGCCTTCTCGATTCCGTCGCCAATGGCCTCGTGGTTGTCCCAGATCAGGCAGCCGGCGTACACCACGCCTGTACCGATCGCCAGGCCGGCCGTGACCGGGTTGGGCGCCACGGTCAGCGCGGTCATCGACGCGCTGAACGCCGTTCCGCTGAGGTCGCTGGCGAACTTCGAGGGATTGGCCTTGATCATGTCCGCGTCGTACGTGGCCAGGTTCGCCACGCCGTAGGCGGTCGCCGCGACACCGCCGACGACACCCGCCCCCCCGGATCCATCCGGCGGCCTTCGCGGCGTTCGCGATGCCCCCGTTCTCCGCGACCTTGACGAGGTTGGCCTCCGCCGCCGACGGCATGAAGAAGGAGCCGTTCCGCATGTACCCGCCGAACATGGCCGCTTCGTCGGACCCGGTGTCACCGGTCGAGATCCGAGCATCTCGCACCGGCCGCCGCCGTCCCATTCGGGCTCCGTATGCGGCACCGCGGCGGACCCGCTGTTGACCATCGCCACCACATCCGGTCCCCTCCGGGGGCCGGGGGTCCGCCCGGCTCATCGGTCGTTCAGTCGCAGCAATCGCAGCAACACTTGCACGGGTTACAGCAGCCCCCGCCACTGCAGCAGCCGTCACCCGAGTCACCACCGGAACCACCGGAGCCCCCCGACCCCCGACCGCCCCCGCCCGAACCGCCGGAGGCGCCGCCCGAGTTGCCGCCGCCTGGGCCGCCGAACCAGCCGTCGCCCCCGGAACCGTCCCGGCCGGAACCCTCCTGGCGAGAGCCGCCGTTGCGGTTGCCGTCGCCGAACTGCCAGGGCTCTCCGTCATCCTGGCCGGCGTCCTCGTTGCAGGAGCAGCAGCTGACGCACAACCTGCAATCGCGGCACAACTGGCGCCACTGGCCACACCGCCGACACTGCCCCTCCGAGGGCCGGCCCGACGACATCGAGGTGCCCTCCGGGGGCGCGCCCGCAAGCGCCCCGACGCCGCAGTCCGTGCCCGTGCCGGTCCCCGAGAGCGTTTCCGTCGCCGTACGCCGTCCCAGCCACGGCAGCATGCGCGGGCCCCGTGCCTGGCGGCGGTGCTGGTGGTGACGATGCCGGGGGTCGAAGACGCGGTCGACAGCGCGCTCCAACTCGCCGCCCAGCAGTGCCCGCGCCAGCCGCCCGTCGACGAACTCGGCGTCGGACAAGGCCAGTCGGATCCCATGCACTGCGTCGTCGCAGAGCCGACGCACCTCGGTGGGGTCGGCGCCGGTCACGGTGATCGGGTTCCACGCGCCGGACGCCTCGTCCGCGTCCAGATCCTCCACCGCGTCGAGCAGATGCGCCAGCCGACCGAACAGACGGCCGGCCTCCGCCAGCGGCTCGGCGTTTCCCGGGCGGTCGGCGAGCACCGCGGTGTGCGCGAAGGCGGCGGCGGTTGCCGTCTCCGTGGGTTCCGTGACCGTCAGAAGCGTGTCTCCGGGGCCGGTCAGCCGTTCGATCTCCGACTGCCGTTCGACCGCGCCGAGCAGCACCGCGGTGTCGAAGCCGAGCCGTTCGCCGCCCGCGGCGCCCGCACGGTCCCAGCCGTGGGCGATCCGGCGTGCCGCCAGGGTTATCGGGCGGCGGCCCAACAGGCCGTCGCCATCGGCCACATGGTCACGTACTTTCGCCGCGGCCAGCACCAGCGACACCGTCGCCGCCAGCCGGGCGCCCTCGCCCTGCGCCACGTCCGCCGACCGCATCCCGCGCAGCGGACACGGACCGGCGCCTCTCCGCCAGTCGCCGGTACGCTCCGACTGCGCCTCGGTCAGCACCGAGACGATCAGACCGTCGTAGTTGGTGGCCACCCGCGCGAACTGCCCGTACTCGCCGCGCAGCGCCAGGCACAGCCCGCACAGATGCGCCATCCACTCGGTGCGCATGCCCTCGCCCAGGCGATGACGGCATGGCCTGATGATTCCGAACATCGAAGTTCTCCCCCGTAGACACAGCTGCCAGAACACAGCCGGACGGGCGGCAACGTCAACACGCGACACGACCGCACGTGACGCAGGACCGCCCGTCACCCAACGGGCGACATGCTATGGCCTGTCCAGTTCAAGCGCGTGAGCTGCGGCTTCGCCGACGGTACGTGCGTGACCCGCTGACCGGCCAACTACGGCGCCAAGTCACAACGGGCTGTGACTGAGCACCGTAGTCGGCCCGTCCGGGGTGCGGCCGTGGTGCGTTGGTCGGGTGAGGCGGAGACGATGGAGCGGCAAGTGCCTTCTCTGATCTACATCCGGGCGCTGCAGTTCGCAGGGAGACACCTGCCTGCATTGAACCGATCGGGTGCGCCAAAGCGCAGTGTCGGGCCAGCCCCGCAACTCCTCACGAGTTGGAGGCTCATGTCCTCCGCCAGCGACTCGCCAGGCACGATGACGAAGGGCCTCACAAGCGCTACTTACCGTCTGGGCCAGTAGCCCGGGCGGCTCACGCCGCCGTGCGGAGACTGGGGCGGACTGCTCGACTGGAGGAGTCCCCCCGCCCCCTGACTTCACGGGAGCAGCACCATGGCCATCATCGCCATCATCGACATGCCGGGCGTTACCAAGGAGCAGTACCAGGCCAATCATGCCAACATCCACGCGGCGCCGTGGTGGCCGGCGGAGGGCTTCATCTCGCATGCGGGGGCCTCGTCGGACGGCGGCTGGCTCGTGGTCGACCTGTGGGAGTCGAAGGAGGCTCTCGCGGCGTTCATGGAGAAGGCGGCGACGATCTTCGAGGACGGCGGTATGCCGAGGGTCGAGCCGAAGATCTACGAAGCGGTGAACGTGGATATCGGCTGAAGCCTGTTGCAGAAGGCTGAAATCTGGGCATTTCCCTTGCATGCGTGGGGTGTTGAGAGCTGAGCCGTCGTGGGTGGAGACGTTCACCGGACTGCGGATGCGACAGTTCGAGCGGCTGCTGAAGGTGGTGCGCGAGCGGGGCGGGAACGGCCCCGGTGTGGGCGGCCGTGCGGCCTGCCGCTGCGGAGCGGGCGCTGCTGGTGGCCGTCTACATACCGCACGAACCTGACGATGCCGTAGCGCGCACCGCTGTTCGGTGTCTCGCCCGCGACGGTCTGCCGTCATCCAGCGGCTGCAGCCTCTCCTGGCCATCGAGCCGACGTCCCCGCCCGCCGACGCCGTGGACCGGCTGTGGATCGTGGACGGCGCCCTGATCCCGGTCCGCGACCGGCAGATCGGCGCATCCTCACGCAGCTACCGGTTCTCGGCAAACGTGCAGGTCGTCATCGACGCCGACACGAAACTCGTGGTCGCCGCGGCCCGGCCCGCGCCGGGTAACAAGGCCGACGCGCAGGTCTGGCGCAACTCCGGCCTCGCCCAGCGCTGCGAAGGAGTCACCGTGCTGGGCGACGGCGCCTACATCAACACCGGCCTCGTCGTCCCGCACCGCAAACGCCCCGGCCGGGACCTCCTGGCCGGCGAGGAAGACAACGCCGAGCACCGCAGAGTGCGCGCCCGCGTGGAGCACGCCTTCGCCCGCATGAAGCACTACAAGATCCTCCGGGACTGCCGACAGCGCGGCAGCGGTCTTCACCACGCAGTCGAGGCCGTCGACCACATGCACAACCTCGCCCTCGCCACGTGAACAGATCCACCCCAACGCGCCTCCGACCGCCGAAACGCAGGCTTCTGCAACACGCTTTAGGGCGTCAGCCGTGCGGCGCAGAGAGTCGCTCCTTCGGACGTGGCCGGAAGGCTGCGCTCGGCGGAAGGTGGTCGGCTGGCGTCGGCGCCTCACACCGACAACCTGCACCAGGTGGGATCACTCCGCGCGCCAGGCACTACTCCTGGTGCGAAAGGAGAGCCCCTGATGTTCCGGCATCGTTCCCTGCCTCGTTTCGGGCCCCCGGCCCGTGCCGCCCTGCGGTCCCTGTTCCCGGCCGTCCTCGGCCTGGCCCTGCTGGCGCCGGCCGCCGAGGCGGTCCCGCGCCTGCCGGAGGCCGCCGCGGTCGGGTCCGACGCCGGGGCGGGCATTGGGGAGGACCGACTGGTCCCGGGCAGCGTCACGCCGCTCGGAACGTTCGGAGGTATCCGTTACATCCGGCACGCCGGCGTGTTCGAAGGGGAGACGTCGACCGGGCGGTTCCGGGTCCCGTACCAGATCAGCGCCCCGGAGAACCCGCGCCGCACCAACCGCACCGTGCTCGTGGAGCCGTCCCACTTCGCCATCGGCCTCGGCACGCGCGACGGCTACCTCGGTCCGGAGCTGCTCTTCTCCCGTGGTTTCGTACACGCCGGAATCGGCTGGAGCACCCTGCGGAACCGCATCCTCGACCCGTCGGTGCCGGGGACCTTCATCGAAGGGGGCTTCGAGGAGGAGGGGGCGCGGGTCGACGACGAGATCATCACCGAGTTCGGCCGTGCCCTGTCCCGCGCCCAGGAGACGGTGGGCAAGGTGTCCCGGACGTACGTCACGGGCTTCTCCGACAGCTCGTACCCCATTCTCCGGCTGATCGCGTCCGGCGACGCCTCGGGCGTCTTCGACCTCGCGATGCCGTTCACCACGGACACCTTCGACCCGCAGGCGGACATCGCTGCCGGCCGGTACGCGGGGAAGGTCGTCGTCCTGAACTCGGAGGCCGACGACTCCTCCACCCTGACCGACCGGGGCGTCGCTCCGCGGCAGTACCGCTTCTACGTCGTCGCGGGCTCCCCGCACGTGCCGGATCTGCTCGGCGACAACCCGGCAGACGGCCCGCCCGCCGCAGGTACCACGCCGGCCACCTTCGTGCCCGCCCTGCGCGCGCACTTCCTCCAAGGGCATGACTGGGTGCGCAACTTCCTCCAACGGCACGACTGGGTGCGCAAGAGTTCGGCGCCGCCCACGAGTACGCAGCTGCGGACCTTGGGCGACGGCACAGTCGTCCGCGACGCGCGCGGCAACGCGATCACCGAGGACCGCACGGGACGGACCGTGCCGCGCCTGCCGTTCGTCGAACTCGGCGAGGCCCGGTTCATCGCCGGCTTCCTCGGCAGCTACGAGGACGTTCGTACCGTGCAGCAACTCGGCTTCGCCGACCACGGGGCCTACCGCCAGGCCTTCGACGACAAGGTCCGTGCGTATCTGAAGGCCGGATATGTCCTGCAGGAGGACGCCCGCGACATGCGGCGACGTGCGGCTCTGTGCCCGCCCAAGACGTACACGGAGACGTATCGCGACCACTACACGCAGTTCGTTGCGATCCAGCCCTGCTCCGCACCGTGACCTCCTGTATTGGGGTCAGAAGGCGAAGACCGTGTCGTCGCGCGCGATCCGCAAGCGGCACGCGGCAGCCGCCGCCCGCGCTGAACGCCTGCTCCCGCCGGAGGATCCGGGCTACGTGGTCTCCGACGGCATGGCGCAGGACCGCCGGCCGGTCGAGGTTCACGTCGGGACTGCGGGATGGCGAAGCGGACGAAGTGCGTCACCGCGGACGAGGCGCGCCGGGCACTCGCCGACGGTGTGGAGGCGCGTCAGTTCTGCCCGACCGGACACTGCGCTGGGCGTGCTGCGACCGGCGGGGAGGGGCACGCCCGAAGCGTCGAAGCCAGCAGGGCCTGTCGCAGGTCGTCCTCGAAAGACGCCTGGCCCGAGCTGGCCCGGGGTGGAGCAGGAGTTGCTCAACTGCAGCCCGACCAGCTCCTCCGCCGCCCGTCCTTCGTCCCCACCCGCACCGGCGGCAGCAACGGCTCCACCAACGCCCACTGATCGCCCGTCAGATCCGATGGAGTCGCCCTCTGATGGTGTGTGACCTACCGCTGTTGGAGTAGTGGGGCTGTGAGCTGGCTGGCGGAGCAGTCAGCTTCTGGACGGGGGTCGCGGTTCTGCGTCGGTATGCCTGCTGGACCGAAGGGTGGCGAGGCCGAAGGCCAGTCCTCCGGCGATGAACCAGGGGTTCCAGAGGGCCGGCGTCCAGGCCCGCTGCCCCACGCTCACGGAGGTGTCCAGGTGCGTCGTGTTGGTCAGCAGCAGATCGAACCTTCGCCGGGTTGCTCGTGGTGCTGGTTGGGAGTGACGACACTTCAACCGGCGTGGGGAGGCGGGATGCGCAACCGGTCCGGGTTTCGCAGGCTGACCGCCGCCGGACGCAGCACCCACCGCTGCGACGAGGGACCCTCCCGGCACCTTCCATCCCCTCGGAGAACGAGGTCCCTTTTGGAAGACCCGGGCCCCGAGAACGCGCTCGCGGCGCTCCGGGGTGACCTCCGGCAGTACGCGGAAGGTCCGCCGCATGACGACGCGGCCATGCTGCTGATCAGGTACCGGCGGTCGTGAGGGCGTCGACGATCACGACCACCGTGCCAGTCGGGGTCTTCGGCGGACAGCTTGAGGCGCTGCTGGTTGTGTGTCGACTCGGTGAACCACTGCTGGATCTTCAGGAGGGAACCTGGCCCCCGGCGTGCCGGGGCCGGTCGGCCTCGCGGGCCGGCTGGTCCGCCTGCCCGGTTTTGGCGCAGGAGGGGTTGGTGCAGGGGGCGTCCGCGTAGAGCGGGACGTAGACGCCCATCGTCTTGAACCGCTGGACCGTCGCCGGCAGCGGCTGCTTGCAGGACGGGCAGAGGCTCCCGGGGCGGGACGCTGCAGAGTGCTTTTCTCCGTACATACATCGACTTTACGCCCGCTTTGCCTGGATTTGAAGGGGTCTTGGGCAGGTGGTCACCTGCTGCGTGCGGGCTCGCCGCTGTCGGACGGTGGTGGCCGCAGCAGGCTCAGGGCTACCGACACGGCGAGGACGACGACGATCACGGCGAGGCTCACCGGTGAGGGGATCTCCGGCACCGCCGGGCTGATCAGCTTGTGGGAGGCCTGCAGAACCAGCTTCACGCCGATGAAGGAGAGGATCAGCGCAAGGCCCTTGCTCAGGTAGTGGAACCGGTCGAGCAGGCCCGAGAGCAGGAAGTACAGGGCGCGCAGGCCGAGGATGGCGAACGCGTTGCTGGTGTAGACGATGAAAGCGTCGTCACTGACCGCGAGGACGGCGGGGACGCTGTCCACGGCGAAGATCAGGTCGGCTGCCTCGATCGCCGCGACGACGGCGAGCAGCGGGGTGGCAACGCGTTTGCCGGCCTCCTTGACGAAGAACTTCATCCCGTCGTACTCGTCCCGAACCGGCATGATCTTGCGGAGCAGCCGCACGGCGATACTTTTCCCCGGGTCGAAGCTGTCTTCCTCCTCCTTGAGGATCTTGTAGGTGCTGTAGAAGAGGACGGCGGCGAAGGCGAAGAGCACCGCTGTGAAGCGGCTGACCACGGCCACACCGGCCGCCAGGAAGATTCCGCGGAAGATCAGGGCGCCCATGACGCCGAAAAACAACACGCGATGCTGGTAGGCGCGAGGCACCTTGAAGTAGGCGAAGATCAGCGCGAAGACGAACAGGTTGTCGACCGACAGGCTCTTCTCCAGCAGCCACGCGGTCGTGTACTCCACCCCCGGCGTCGTGCCCAGGACCAGAAAGACGACGGCGCCGAAGGCGAGGGCGAGCCCGACCCACACACCGCTCCAGGCGGCGGCCTCCTTGAACCCGATGACGTGCGCCTCTCGGTGCGCCAGCAGGTCCACAGCCAGCGACACAACCACGGTGACGGCGAACACCGCCCACAGCCAGAAGGGCACGTCGAGCACGAAGGACCCCCTCACGTGGGCGGGGGTGAGGAAGATTGCCTGCCTTTGTAAAGAGTCTGACCCGGTACATCACGCTTGTCGCCCGCACCCGACCGCGTCCGGAGTACGTTCAGCCCTCTGGGAGGGGCAAGCAGCGCGGAGCCGGCGGGCCTGGAGCCGCCGGCGCTCGTCCGGGTCCCCCGCGCGCGCCGCAGGTCCTGCACTTTCTCGGCACCGCTCAGTCGCGGGAGTGCGGCCAGCGCCCGAGACCGTTGTAGCGGGGAACCTCGCGAGTGGCTTCGTCGGCCGAGTCGTGGAAAGCGTAGGACTTTCGGAGGTCGCAAAGCCTGAAGATCTCCAGCAGCCGCTGATCGGCGCAGGCGATGCGCAGCGACCCCTGGCGGGCCTGGATGCGTTTGGTGATGGCGACGATCATGCCGAGCCCCATGGAGTCCAGGAAGGTTGTGGGGCACAGGTCCAGGACGAAGTGGCGGTGGCCGTCATGAAGAAGCTTGATGATCGCTGCGCGGATCACGTGGGAGGTGTAGATGTCTATCTCGCCGGTGGTTTCGACGACGGTCCACCCGTTGGCCTCGTGGCAGCCGACGGACAGGCGGTCCTGTTCAACGATCTGTGTACGCACCCTCACGCTCCTCTCATACGCACGACCTTCCGTGAAGCACCGGACACCGCCGCACCGAATGCCCGCCGAGTTCAGGTAACCGGTCGGGCAGTGTGCGTCACAAGAGCAGAGATTTCAGATGGTGAGCGAGCACTCCCTGGTCCCGCGTCCGCGATGGCCGGCAGCCGCGTCACGAGCCAAGGCCGGTGCCCGTGGCCGAGGCAGGCACTCCGAGGACGTCGGCTCCTCCCACATCGTCGTCGACACACGCACGGTCGGCGACGAACCGGCCAGGACAGCAGTGGACCCGTCCCGTGCCCGCGCCTACGTGACCAATTCCGCGTCCAACACGATCTCGGCGATCAACACCGACACCGACGAGGTGGTCGACACCTTCGACATCGCCGGCACCCCGACCGGCGTGGCCATCCTGAACGCAACCCAAAACGGCACCTGCAGCGGCGATCCCTGCGATTGACCGGCAGGCACCGTTTGCAACGGAAAGACGGAAAGGGGTGTGCGGGCCTACCGGGCACCCCTTCCGCGCAACGGCTAGCTACCTCCTCGTTCACGAGGAACGGCAGTACGACTGCGAAGCCATAGCCGGCGTTTCCGACGGCGGACGCCTCACCTTGGATTCGTTGCCGCCGGCGCCGCGGATGGGTTCACCGCTGAGACTTGACCGGCAGGGGTACTGCTGCGCCGGGCCGCGGTCGGCCTAAGACGTCATCTCATTTGGCTATCTCGGTAGAGTGTTGTTCATGGTGGGAATCGTTGAGCGGTTGGTGCCGGACGAGTTGTGGGGGTTGTTCCAGCGGGTGGTGCCGGAGGCGCCGTCGCGGCCG
>NZ_JBWKCY010000052.1:0-18548 GCF_056436245.1 Streptomyces sp. NPDC043812 | reverse complement strand
AATGCAACCCACTGGTCGACACGGGAGATGGCCCGGCAGACAGGCTTGTCGCAGTCGACCGTCTCGCGGATCTGGCGGACGTTCGGGCTCAAGCCACACTTGGTGGACACCTTCAAGCTGTCGAAGGATCCGCAGTTCATTGAGAAGGTCCGCGACGTTGTCGGCCTGTATCTTGCCCCGCCCGACAGGGCGTTGGTGCTGTGCGTGGATGAGAAGACGCAGATCCAGGCGCTGGATCGGTCCGCCCCGGTGCTACCGATGATGCCCGGCATGCCCGAACGCCGCAGTCACGACTACGTGCGCGGCGGGGTCACCACCTTGTTCGCCGCCCTAAACACCGCGACCGGTGAAGTGATCGGGCAGTTGCACCGCCGACACCGGGCAGTGGAGTTCAAGAAGTTCCTGGTCCGGATCGACAAGGAGGTTCCCGCCGGCCTCGACGTGCACCTGATCTGCGACAACGCCTCCACACACAAGACGCTGGCGATCCAGAAGTGGCTGCTGGCCCACCCGCGGTTCCATCTGCATTTCACACCCACCAGCTCATCCTGGCTGAACCAGGTCGAGCGGTGGTTCGGCCTGCTGACAGACAAGCAGATACGGCGAGGCGTCCACAAGAACGTCCAGAATCTGGAGCGGGACATCCGCAATTGGATCAGGACCTGGAACGAGGACCCGAAACCCTTCGTCTGGACGAAGACCGCAGACGAGATCCTTGAACGCCTCGCCGGATATCTGAACCGAATTCCCGACTCAGGACAATAGGGAGACCTCGTGCGTTCGACTGTTCTGTCGTACGGCCTCGGTGCCGACTCGACCGCCATCCTGCTCAGATTCCTTGCCGACCCCACCACGTACGGACTGCGGCCAGACCTGTCCGACCTGATCGTGCTGCACGCCGTCACCGGCGACGAATGGCCTGATTCGCTGGACTACGCCTCTATTGGTATCCACGGCTAACGGATGCTGAGGAATAGCTCGGAGCTGAAGGCGTCACCTGTCGCGATACATGTCCTCGTCGGGCTCCCAATCCGAGTAGTAGTCGCTGATCGTCATGTCGATGGGAACCTCCTCGGCGAGATCTCCTAGTTCCTCGTCGCCATCAAGGTCGAGGCCGCAGGCGGAACAGACGAACGCGTAGGGAGCGAAGGAGACGAACTCATCCCCGACCACGACGTGGGTCTCTCCGGTGAGTCCACCCCGTGACCCGCAAGCGGGGCAGAATGCTTCCTCGACATGTTCTCCGTGGTTCGGCGACGGCTGCGGCCGAGTGATCGTGGCCAGCACGATCTCGCGATCCTTCGGCTCCAGGTGCCCATAACGCTGTTCGAAGATCGCCCGTGCTTTGACGAGCTTGCTCTCCAGCTCAATGCGAGCTTCCTCGATGTGCTGTGCGATCAGCATGTCGTGGAGTTGTTTGTAGTTGCCCCAGTAGGTCTTGGGGTCGATCTGCAGCTCCTTGAGCAGGGGGTCGATCACTCGGAGGCACGTGGTGAAGACGGTCTGGACCTCAGCGACATCGTGGATGCCGAGATGTGCAACACCGTTGCGTGCGACTGCGACCGGCAGGAAGGTCTTAGCGTCGATGGGCATCTGCTTCCGCAGAAGCGTGTGCACTCGCGTGTGCGCGTCAACCACGCCGATGGTTTTCGCTCGGCTGAGGTCGATGGAGGCAAGGGTGCCGTGCCCGGTCGCGTGGAGCAGTGAGTTAAAGTCTTTGCCCTCGACGATCAGTGCCGGGTGCAGGTTCGCGAGGTATGCCTTGAGCAGGTGTTCTGCCGCAACCCCGGCGTGATGGACCGCGAAGTCGTATGACTCCGGTCCCTGCGAGAAGGCGGCCAGCGCCCCAGACATCCAGCGTTGCGATGAGACCTTGAGCTGTTCGGGTTCCATGGGCTGGACCTTAGGTCCGATCGGTCATGAGGTCGGTCAGGTTTTCGAACCTGACCGTCGCGAGTGCTGCCGTTTCTGGAGCTCGGCCGCAAAACGGGCCCGCACCCGGCTCCAGGACGCCGCCGTGGACGGCAGGGCACGCACGAGAGCCGGGGAGCCGACCGGAGAAACCCGCCAACAGACGTACAGAGCAGGGCCATTACCGCCCCGGGCAGACTCCCGGGCGCAGCCGCGGCAAAGGTGGCGGACGGATCGGGGAGCAGCACCTCGAGGCGGGGCCGGCCGTTGGCCGGCGGTGGGGCGTGCCCCCTGTCGGGGGCCGCGTCGGGGTGGGGGCCGGGTCCCTTTCGGGACCTGGTCGGTCGGGTGCGGGGCCGGGCGCTCGCGTGGGCGCGATGGCCCTGTCGCGCGTGGAGCGCGTCCTCACCGTTTTACGAAGCGACAGTGGTCGGGCTCGAGTTCGAGGTCGAGGTCGACCGGGCGGTGCGGACCGGGGCCGGTGAGCCGGCTCAGGGTGGCGGCGGTCGCGGGGGTGTGGGTCCAGTAGACGCCGGGCCGGTTGAGGACGAGGACCTGGTCGGTGTGCTCGGTCATGCCGGCTGGCAGGTGGGCGGCGGTGACGGCCTCGTCCGGGCGGTCGGTGAGCACCTTCGCGGTGACGAGGGCGGCCAGGTGATGTTCACGTGCGAGGGCGCGCAGCTCGGCCATGGTGGCCGCGGTGTCGAGGCCGTCGTCGCCGAAGTCGCTGAAGTGCTGCACCGTGTCGACGATCCAGAGCCGGAGTGTCCTGCCTCGGCCGGCCCCGGCGATCAGGCCGGACTGGAGGCTGTTGCCGGCGGTGCTGCCGACGCGCGCACCGTGGAGGCACAGGGGCAGGGCCTCCATCTCGGGCAGGACGGTGGCCTTGAAAGCGGCCCAGCCGCCGGCTGGTTCCTGCCGGCGCACGTCGACGCCGTACCGGGCGGCGAGGACCTTCTGCTGCAGGGCGTTGAAGGAGATCTCCCCCGACGTGAACAGGGTGCTCGTGCCCTGCAGGGCGTGGTGGAGGGCGATGTTCAGTGCCAGCGTCGACCGGCCGGCCGTGGGCAGCGAGGCCAGGGCCGTCACGGTGCCTGGCGTGAGAGGTGCCAGCCCCGCCGCACTCCAGGGCACGGCGCCCGGCGCCGCGGTCGCGCCGGTGGCGCCGGACCGCGGTGCGCTGCTCATCGGGCCCGGCGCGACGGCCGTGCGCGGGGCGGATGGTGCCTGGGTGAGGATCCGGACGGCCTGCGCGCGTCCTTCGGCATCGAGCCGGGCGGGCAGCCGGCCCGTGGCGGCGGCCTCCCTGACACGGCGCAGGGCCTCCTGATAGCCGCACTCGCAGGCGTCGTTGAGTGCCTTGGCGATGCGCTGCTGGTGGGTGGTGTTCCGATTCGTCATGACTGCTCCAGCACACCGGCGGGGCCGTCCCACCCCGGCGCGCCAGGTGCACAGGACGTCGGGAACACGCCTGCCGGCACCACACATCCTCGTCGTCCGAGCGGCCGCTCGGTTCGCTCTCGGCCGGAGGTGGGTCCGCACCGCAGCACGCGCCGGACGAGGCACGTGAAGACGAGGATAGCCACGGCCGCCCCGGTGCGAGGGCACATCGTGCCTCCCGCCCACCGGCGCCGCGGTCTCCCGGTGACCGCGGCAGCATCGCGCGGCGGCCGGAGTCCGGCCGCCGCACGGTGCGTCGGGCGGGGCGTCGGCCGGCGCGGGCGGCCAGCAGCTGGGCGCGACTGTAGGTGGTCGTCTCGGCCTTGGTGTCGCGCAGGAGCTCGAACAGACCGCGGGGTGCCTTCGGGTCGCTGGGCCGAGCGGCAGGGGCGGTGATGTCGTCGAGGAGGGCGTCGACAAGGTTGGCGAGGGTGTGGCAGCCGTTGCCGGAGTAGCCGTATCCGATGCCCCAGCCCTCGCGTTCGGGTGCGAGCCACAGGGTCTGGTCCTCGGTGCGGATCCAGCAGATCCCGCCGCTCAGGACGAGGGCCGCGAGTGGCGAGTGGGTGGGCAGGCGCTGGAGACAGTAGGTGAACAGGTCCGCGCCTCGGGTGCCGGCGCTGCGGTGGAGCACGGGGGTACCGGTGACGGGGTCGTGCAGGAGGACGTCGGTGCCGGCCTGCCGTCCGTTGTCCAGGAGCACCTTCTCCAGGACGGTCGGCGGCTGATCGGCAGCGGCCGGGACCAGGCGCTGCGACCACTCGGCGGCGGTGGGGCAGTCGGCCGGATCGATGCTGGTGACGGCGCCGGTGTGCCAGTCCTGTCCGCCGTCCCAGCGCTGGGCGAAGTCGGCGACCCGGTGGGCCAGGACGTCGCGGCGTTCGGTGATGCTCAGCCAGCCGGCGCGGCTGACCAGCTCGCTCAGCTTCCCGGGGGCGGGGCGCAGCAGCGGGGCGGGGACGGCGCCGAGGACGAGATGGGCGCCGTCGCCGCCCTCGGCCTGGTTCTTGCGCAGCTCGTCGATGTGGCGGGTGGTCGAGGTGTGGCCGCGGTGGCGGACTTCACGGGCGAGGTAGAGACAGAGCTCGGCGGCCGGGGATCCGTCCGGCTCGTCCGCGGCGAGCTCGGTGAGCGCCGTGACGGGGGTGACGATGTCGCGGGCAGGCACGACCGCCGGCGGTGCCCCGGGGCGCCAGGCGGCGATCGCGTCGCGATCGCGCAGCGCGTGGAAGAAGTATACGGTGCCGGCTGTCCCAGCGCGGCCTCCAGCTGGGCCCAGGTCGTCTCGTACACCTCGCCGCCCGCGTCGAGATCGCAGGCCACGAGGCGCGGGACGTACGGCTCGACCACCTGGGTGCCGGTCTGCGCCGCGACCACACACGCATACCGGCCGGCCAGCCGTGCCCCGTGACGCTCACGCAGGGCGCGCACAGCCGTCTTCACGGCCGCGTTGCCGTCGTTCATCGCGTGCACCAGGGCGATCCCGCCCCGGGTGGTCTCCCACCGCAGCACCGCGAACTGGTCGACGAACTCCGCTCCCTCGAACTCGGCCCCGGCGGCCGCCTGCTCAAGCCATCGCCCCTCGCCGGCACTGCTGTCGTCGTTGTCGCCGTGCGCTGCGCTCCGTTTGAACAGCCCCACGCCATCCCCTCCCCCACCTCGCCGGCACGTCGCCACCCGGCCGGCGTGCCGGCCGGGATCACGCGCCGCCTCCACCCTGCCCGGCCCCGCAGCCCCGCACCCGCGAACCACCACAACCGGACACGGCCGACAACCGACCGGGGCGCCTCGCGGGCCGCTGGCGCAAGACACCCCAGGAGAACGCCCGGGATTCACGGGAGGCCGCGCACCGCGGTGCGGGCGCGGTTCGTCGAGATTTCTCCGCCGGGAGGTGTAACGGGGCGGGAGGCTGAAGGCACTTGTCTGTGACAGGGGGCTCCCGTGGCGCCCCGGGAGCCGGTCGAGCAAGGGCGGGCCGATGACCGCAGTGGGAAGCAGGTGCACGTGACCAGGCACAGCGAACACCCCCCGGACCGTGAGGAGGAGCGTGGCCGTGAACAGGCGCCATCCCCGCCGCCGGAGGCGGTCGCCGCGTTCGTCGCTCTCGTGCGCGACCACGACGTCAGACGCAGGGCCATCGGGTTCTGCGTCAGGGCCGGTCTGCCTCTCGCCCAGGCCGAGGATCTGGTTCAGAACGCCCTGCTCGTGCTCTGGCTCAAGTGGCCGGCCCTGTGGGACTGGGAGGCGAAGCGTCAGTGGGGGTTCTTCAAGGGCATCGTGCGCCGCATGATCCCCGGCTACTACGAGGGGGAGAAACGCCGGCGGGCGCTGCCGGAGAGGGCGCTGCGCTCGGACCCGTACATCGACGTCGTCGGCGGCGAGATCGCGGTCACGGCCGCCGCGGAAATCCCGCACCAGGCCGCCGCGGACCGCGCCACCCTGGACGAGCTGCAGCACCTGCTCACCCACCCGCGGCTCAGTCCCATCTACCGCGACAGCCTCCGGCTCGTCGACGACGGGCTCTGTGCGAAGGAGCGCGCCGAGCTGAACGGCACCACCGAGGGCGCCGAACGCGTCCGCACCCACCGTGCCCGGGCACGGGCCCAGCAGATCAAGACCAGCGAGGAGGAGGGAGACAAGTGAGCGACGAGCGGCAGCACCCGGACAACGTGACCAACCTGACCGCCACCGGCCTCCACGCGCCCGCGATCGGCATGATCCTCAGCGGCGACATCCACATCACGACGGGCCACAGCATCGGTGCCGAGGCGCACGGGGACCCCGACGGCGAACCGACTGCCCGGACCGGGCGCGCCCACCGCGTCTACACCACCGGGCCCGATGGTGTGGGCTTTGTCGAACTGCCCGCAGTCCCTGGCCGCGAGACCGGCACCCAGCTTCACGCCGACCTCGACCTCGACCTCGACGTCGATGAGGACGACGAGGCGTGGGCGCCGATCGGTCCGGAGGAGACCGAGGAGGAGCACGAGGAACTCGTCGCACGGGTGATCCGCGACGGCGAGGCCCTGCGCCGCGAGCTCGGCCTGGCCGGCTTCGCCGACACCCCCGCCGACCCACGCCCGACGCCCGGAACGAGCACCGAGACGGCGACCGACACCGCGGCGGCAACGGACCCGGAGGCCAGCCACGACGGGCCGACCAGCGGAGACGGTCCGCCGCCGGTCCCCCACGCCCCGCGGCCGCCCCGACCGCACAGGCCACGCGTAAGCCGTGGAACCCTTCGCCCCGTCAGCCACCGCGTCGCGGTGCGTCACGCCCGGCGGGACGCGGATTCCCCGGTGTCGGGAACCCGACTGCACCACGTGCTCGCCGTCGGCCTGGCGCTCGCCCTCGCTGCCTCGTTCGTCGGGATCGTCGCACTCGGCCTGGGCACCGCCGGCGGCATCTCCCCGGAGGTCGTGGGCGCCGTCGGCGCGTCCGTGGGCCTCCTGGCCGGTCCCACGGTCCGCAGGGCCGTCATGCGGGCGTGGCACACGCTGACCGCGAGCATGCATGCGCTCCTGGGCGACAAGCTGCACGAGAGGCAGCACACCGACAAGGAGAAGGAGGAGGTGTAACGCAGGTCGCCGGTCGGCTCACCTGACTGTGAGGCCGCCGACCGGCGTCCGACATCCGTTGCCGAGGAGAGGCACCATGCCGGAGCAGGACCCGCACAACAAGCCCGCCCGCAGGACGACCGCGCCCCGCGCGGAGCGCACGGACCGGCGGATCACCCTGTCCCTGCCGGTGCCCCGCCGGGTCAGCCTCACCGGGGCGACCGCGGTGACCGGCAGCAGCGCGCTGGCCGGCGCGATCGCCTCCGGGCACGCGCCCACCGAACCGGTCTACGTGTACTCCCTCGTCGCCCTGTCCATCGCCACGATGGCGTACGACATCGCCCGCAAGTCCCTGCGTCTGCGCGGCGCCTGACCTGCCCTCGGTCATCGGTCATCGGGCGGCAGCACGATGCCCCACCTCCGCAACGAAACCGTGGGAGTGGGGCACATCCATTCCCGGGCCCCGCGGTTGACGGAATAGAGCGGCGCGCAAGGGGGCCCGGGAGCTGCGCGGGCCGGTGCGCCGGGTCGGGCCGCCCCGGCGCCAACGCGCGGTCACGGGCGGGGGCGAGCACCAGGCGCAGGTCCCGTGCTCGTCGGCGAGCTCGATGAGGTCGTCGTCAATGGCTTCCAGGGTGACGGGCGGTACCGAGCAGCAGAACCGAAGCACGACAGGCCGGCCGTTGACCACCCCAGGTCCTGCCTGTCGGGAGCACCTGGGGTGGCCGCCCCGGGCCCTTTCGGGCCACAGGTTCGCCGGGTGCCGCCCGCGGGCATCAGGGACCGGGGGAACATCCGCCGTCCACGCTGCGGGGCCGTCTACGGGCGACGGGTGAACGAGTGCAGCCGGTCGACCTCGGTCCAGCCGGCCCGGTCGTACAGGGCGTTGGCGGCGGTGCGGTCGCGCCCTGGGTCGCCGCGCAGGCTGTCGTCGACGTAGAGAATCGCTTCGCGGGCGCCGAGCCCGGCGAGCAGGTCCAGGGCGGAGCCGAGCAGGGCCAGGCCCAGGCCCCGCCCACGGGCGGCCGGGGCGACGCTGATCCACCACAGCACCCCGATCCCGGCCACGGGGCGGCCGATGGTGGCCTCCGCGACCAGTCCCCCGCCCTCGCGGACCTCCAGACGCTTGCCCGGAGGGTCCTCGCACTCGGCGACGGTGACCTGAGCGGCGTGCGGCAGCCCGGCGATCGGCAGATCCGCGCGCATGTAGCGCCACAGGTCCCGCGCGGTGAACCCCGCCGCCTCCAGCGCGCGGCGGGTCGCCGGCCGGTGCAGCACCGGCAGGCCCTCCAGACCGAGGGAGAGCGCGGAGGCGAACTCGAAGGCGTGCACCGTGCGTTGTTCCCCGAGCCGGCCGACCGCGCAGGTGGTCAGGACCTCGCCGAGGGCCTGGTCCTCGCGGCAGTGCAGCCACAGGATGAACCCGGCCCCGTCGCGGGGACGGGTGGCGCAGGAGACGACGCCCAGGACCGTGCCCGTCTCGTCATGGATGACCTCGGTGACGGGCGGCTCCAGCTCCGTCCACCAGCCGCCGTCCACCGGTGAACGGCCCGCCACGGCCTCGGCGAGCATCGCGGGTGTGGTCGGCGGCTGTCCGGGCAGCCGGTCGGCCGCCACCAGGTCGAGCACCGCCGCCTCGTCGCCCGGCACGTAGGGCCGCACCGACAGCTGCGCCCCCGAACGGAACGTGGTGACCGCCATGGGCTGCTCCCGCCTTCCTACCGGTGTTCCTCTCCAGCCTCCCCCCAGCAGCTCCACCCCACCCACGCCGGACAACGCCGGGCAGGCGCGGTGGCGCAGGGGTCGGGCGGTCACGCGAGGGGCCGGCCGGGCACGGCACGGCGCCCGTGCATTTTCTCGCCTGGTACCGAGCCCAGAAGTAGCCGAAGCGGGGGCGGGGCCTCGCCGCACCCCCGACTCGCACGAGACGCACGGTTACGGGGGCATCTCCGTAGTGAGGTGCCAGCCGGCGCACCGGGGTTCGCTATCCACTGCCCGGGCACTGACCCCTGGTCCTGCAGCCCGACGCAGAAGTCCGCCTCTGCGAGTACCGGTGCTGCTCGCAGGCCCGCCCTACGATGGGCCGGTGACCGAGACACTACCCCCCGCGGGTGTTGACCTCTTCGACGTTCACCGGCTCCGCCTGACAGAGGCGGAAGCGCCGCGGTTGTCGCACGAGGACGAGCTGGCCAGGGACCTCGTATGGAACAAGGCCGTCCAGGCCAACCCGAGCCTCTTCGACGGTCCGGTGGTGGCGTGTGCGGGGGTGAAGTGGGAGGGGCCGCACAGTCTCGTCCTCTCCTGGGCGCGGGTGACATACCGGCACTACGCCTTGCGCCGCGTCCCAGGCAGTACCTCGTGGCTGCCGTCGTTGTTCGTGAACGTCGTACAGCCGACGGACGACGGGCGTGTGTTGGTGGCAAAGATGTCGTCATCAACAGCCGCTCCGGGACGGTGGCAGCTGCCAGGCGGCTCCGTCGAGCCGCCCGAGGAGCAGCAGTCGCTCGATGAGACGGCTCTGCGTCGCCATGCCGCGCGAGAGCTGGCCGAGGAGACCGGTGTCGACCTGGCGCCCGAGGCACTGCGCCTGTGGACCGTCACCCGCGGCGAGAACCGCAGCATCGGCCTCGTCTATCTCGCCCCGCCCCGGCCGGCGGCGGTACTACGTGAGCGCTTCGACGCCGTGACGGTCGCCGAGAAGACCCTGGGGCACGACCCCGAGCTGGATCGGATCGCTCTGGTGAGTTCCCCCGCTCAGCTTGCGGACCTGGGAGGTCCGCACGTGGACTACTTGAAGCCGATCATGCGTCGCTACACGGAGGCACCGCTCCGGCACGATGCCTGAGCTGCATCATCAGTCCCTCGGTCGGTGTTTTCTCCGGGGCGTACTGCCCGCAGCGGGGTTAGAGGTGAAGCAAGCCGTCAGGTGCTGGTGAGGAAGTCGCGGGCCCGTTCGTCGAGTTCAGCCGCGCACCGCAGGCCGCGGGCACGGAAGCGGGCGAGGTCGCTGCGTATCCTGCTGACGGCTTTGCGGGTGCGGACGGATCGCACGCCGTCCATGTGGTCGATGGCTCGATGCCAGGTGACACACGCTTGCTCAATGCCGCCGCGCTTGAGGTACATCTCGGCGCCGGCCACCAGGTCGAGGGCGACGATCCGGGCGTAGGTTCCGGCGGGGCGGGACGTGGCAGCCAGGGCGTACTGCTCGGCGGCGGCCCGGTGGTCGCCGACAGTCTCGTGGACCTTGGCGGTGCGGGAGTACACCGACGCGGCGGGGGGTCCCCAGGCCAGAGCCCAGAACGGTACGTCGTCGCCGGGGGCCGTGGTCAGGAGGACGCGGGCATCCTCGGCCTCGGCAAGGGCGGCACGCCGCTTTCCGGACTTTGCCAGGGTATGGGCGTGAACAACCCGGAACAGGGCCTCGGTCTGGGCGTCCACCCGGCCCTTTGCGCGGGTAAGACCGGTCTCGGCGAGGCCCTGGCAGTGCTCAGGACGGTGGAGCTTGAGGCCCTGCATGGCCATGGTGCGCATCACGAAACCGTCGTGGCCGGTGATGCCGGACTCAGCGGCCAGTGCGTAGGACTGGAGATAGTAGCGCTGAGCGAGCCCTTGCTGGCCGGCGTCGTAGCTCTTCCATCCCAGGAGGTGCACGCCTCGGCCGGCCGCTGAGAGCATTTGACGGCGTGCGTCCTCGGTGCGGAAGCGGGCCCGGCACAGCGGTGCTACGTCGTCGCGGAGGTAGGTGACCAGGGCGCTTCGGCCGTGCTGGCCGCCGTGGCGTTCGTCCATCTCGGAGAACGCGCTGATCATGTCACGGACGGCGGCGACCTCGGCCATGCCGACGGTGTGGCCGGTGCGGGCCGCCGCGGTGCGGTCGGCGATTTCCTGAACGTGGTTGAGTGGGAGGGCGGCGGCAGCCACGGAGTATGCGGAGGCGGTCAGGAAGCTGCGCCGATCCAACTCATACCTCCACATCGGCAGTAAGGCGTCCAGCGGGTCGGCCCCGAGGGACAGTCCGATGGTGTCACTGAACGTCTCGCCTGCGGTCGGCAGGCCGAGGTCGGCCGGGGCCAGAATGCGGCCGAGCCGCCTGGAGAGGGCGACGGCGAGGTAGCGGCCGGTATTGCCTCTGGGCGTGGCGCCGTCGAGCCAGTGCTCGACGGCGGACTTGTTGGTCCGTAGTTCGACGCCGGATTCAGCGGCGACCGCGCGGACGGACCTCGCCAGGGCCTCGTAGGTGAGGCCCGATTCTGCGACGAGGTCGCGGAGCTGGTGGTTCGGTGTGCGCGTGGTCATGAGCACCTGCCCGTATACGCGATATACCGCTTGGCCTGCCCGCCACCGTACCGCTGCCAAGCAGCTGCGGGTTGACTCTTCATCAGGCCAGGACAGCCCAAGGCGATCGGGTTCTGCGCGCTCGGCTCGCCCGTGCGCCGGGCCGTGCACAGGCGGCCGCTGGCTGCTCGGTCTTTGCATGTATCTCCCGCATCACACGAGCCCCTGGGAGGGTACCCATGGATGAGTGGGGAAGTCAGTGGAGCTCCGCGGCGTCTGCTCTGCTCGCGGCGGAGCGGTCTCGAGTTCCGGTGGCTCCGCTGACGGCGCAGCCAGGCGGCCTGACTCTTGAGGACGCCTATCGAATCCAGGCAGTCGCCGTTGCGTGCCGGGTCGCCGGCGGGGCCCGCGTCGTCGGTCACAAGGTCGGGGTGACTTCCCGGGCCATGCAGGAGCAGATGGGGGTCAACGAGCCGGACTCGGGTGTCCTGCTGGACAGCATGCTGTTGCCCAGCGGCGGCGAGCTGCTGAGGGGAGAGCTCCTGGCGCCGCGGGTGGAGGCGGAGATCGCGTTCCGGCTCGGCCGCGACTTGGAGGGCTCCGACGTCACCCTGGAGGCCGCCAGGCACGCGGTGTCGGAGGTGTTCCTCGCCATTGAGGTGATCGACACTCGGTTCACCAGTTGGCGGATCGCTCTGGCGGACAGCATCGCGGACAACGCCTCCTGCGCGCGGGTCGCTATCGGGCGCATGGTCCCGCTCGATCCCGCGTGGGACTTGGCTGCCGAGCAGCTGGTCGTCAGCGTCGACGGCAGGGCGGTCGTCACAGGGGAAGGCCGGGCTGTCCTCGGCGACCCGTTTCGCCCGCTGGCCTGGCTGGCAGAACGGCTGAGCAGCGTCACCTCAGGGGGCCTTCGGGCCGGTGAACTCGTCCTGGCTGGGGCGGTGCACGCCAGTCTCCCGTTGGACGCGGGAACGACCGTGCGGGTCTTCGCGCCGCATCTGCCACCGGTGGAGCTCCGCGTCTCCTGATCCGCCCCGCTGTCTTCCCGATGCGGCCGCCTGCCGCCATCGGCACACACTCACCCACGACCAAGGAGCGGCCCATGGCCGGTAAAAGGATAGGCATCGCGGTGCTCGGAGCCGGTCTGATCGGAACCGACCTCGTGGAGAAGGTCGGGCGCTCGCAGGTACTGGACTGCCGCCTCGTGGTGGGCCGGGACCAGCAGAGTCTGGGCCTGAGGCGGGCGGCCGAGATGGGGTGTGCGACGTCCGCGGGCGGGATCGACTCCGTGCTGGAGTCCGGGCCCTTCGACGTGGTCTTCGACGCCTCGAACGCCGATGCCCACGCGGGGCACTTGCCTCTCCTGCGGGAGACGGACGCGACACTCATCGACCTCACCCCCGCGCAGCTCGGCACGATGGTCGTGCCTGCCGTCAACGGCAAAAGAGGGCTGACCGACCGCCACATCAACCTGATCAGCTGTGGCGGCCAGGCGGCGATCCCGGTCCTGCACGCCCTCGCTCAGCACTGCACACCGCAGTACATCGAGGTGGTCTCCACCGGGGCGAGCGCGAGCGCGGGGCCGGCCACCCGGCGCAACCTTGACCAGTACATCGCCACCACTGAGGCCGCCATCCGGTCCTTCACCGGCGCCCCGGAGACGAAGGTGATGGTCAACCTCAGCCCCGCCCGGCCCGCACCGCCGTTCCGGGTGGCGATGACCCTGCTGGCCGACGACATCAGGCCTGAGCTGGTCCGCTCGACCGTCGCGGCCTCTGCCTTGAACGTGCGCGCGTACGCGCCCGGGTTCACCGTGACCTCAGTCGCGGTGGACGACGGCCGGATCTCCGTCGTGGTGCAAGTGACCGCCAAGGGCGGCCGCATCCCCCGGTATGCGGGAAACCTCGACATCATCAACGCGGCCGCCGTGCTCCTGGCGGAGCAGTACGCGGCCGCCCAGTGCCGGTGAAGGAATCGCTCATGGACGAAGCCACGGCGGGCCCCGCAGCCCGGGTACTGATCCACGACCCCACGCTCAGGGACGGCCATCACGCGGTGCGCCACCAGCTCAACGCCGACCAGATGCGGGCCTACGCCGCAGCCGCCGACGCCGCCGGCGTGCCCGTGGTGGAGGTCGGCCACGGCAACGGCCTGGGCGCATCCTCCCTCCAGATCGGCCGGGCCTGCCTGAGTGACACAGACATGCTGAAGGTCGTCCGTGCAGCGCTTACTCACTCCCGGATGGGTGTCTTCATGGCCCCGGGCTGGGGCACATCCGACGATCTGCGCGGCGCCGTCGCGCTCGGTGCGGACGTGGTGAGGATCGCGGCGCACTGCACCGAGGCCGACGTGAGCGAAGCCCACCTCGGCGTCGTTCGCGATCTCGGGGCCGAAGCCCACGGTGTCCTGCTCATGAGCCACATGGCCAGCCCTCACCAGCTGGCCGAACAGTGCGGCCTGCTGGCGCAGTTCGGCGCGCAGGCCGTCGGAATCTTCGACTCCGCCGGCTGCTACCTCCCTGCCGACGTCACCGAGCGGATCGCCGCCATCACCGCGGCGGTCGACGTCCCGGTGATCTTCCACGGCCACAACAACCTCGGTATGGCCGTCGCGAACTCCATCGCCGCGATCCAGGCCGGTGCGCAGATCATCGACGCGACTGCGCGCGGCTTCGGCGCCGGCGCCGGGAACACCCAACTGGAAGTCCTCGTGGCCGTCCTGGAGCGCATGGGCCACTCCACCAGCATCAACCTGCGCAAGCTGCTGACCGCGGCGGACACCGCCGAGGAGCGTCTGATGAAGGCCCCGCCGGTGATCGACTCCGTCAGCCTCGTCAGCGGGCTGGCTGGGGTGTTCTCCGGGTTCAAGAAGCCCGTGCTGGACTCCGCCTGCCGCGAGGGCGTCGACCCCGTGGACCTCTTCTTCGCACTCGGCGAGCGCCAGGTGGTCGCGGGCCAGGAGGACCTGATCGACGACATCGCCCGCATGCTCAAGGAGGCGTGATGAGCAATCACAGCGAACCCGACGCCACGGTCATCTGCGGCATCGGCGCGGCACTTCCCCCGACGGTCGTCTCCAACGCGGAGCTCTGCACCCGGCTGGACACGACGGGCGAGTGGATCCGTTCCCGCACCGGCATCGCCCAGCGGCACATCGCCGACGGGGGCATCTCCACCGAGGATCTGGCGGCGGAGGCCGCGCAGAAGGCGCTGGCGCGTTCCGGATCGGTCCAGGCGCTGGTGCTGGCCACAGCGACACCGGATCGGTGCTGCCCGGCGACCGCGACCACCGTGGCATCCCGTCTGGGCCTGACCGGCATCCCCGCGTTCGACCTCGCGGCGGGCTGCACCGGGTTCCTTTACGGGCTCGCCACGGCGGCGGGCTTCATCGCCACCCGGACGGCAGAGGCGGTCCTTGTCATCGGCGCCGACCGGCTCTCCACGCTGCCGGCTCAAGGCGACCGTACGACCGTTCCGCTCTTCGGCGACGGCGCCGGGGCCATGGTGCTGCGTCGCGGCCAGGCGTGGGAGGACGGGGCGATCGGCCCGGTGGTACTGGGCAGCGACGGCACCTGCGCCGATCTGATCCGGGCCGCGCGTCCGGGCGCCTTGCGCATGCAGGGGGCAGAGGTCTTCCGTCACGCGGTCGACCGCATGTCCTCCGTCTCCGCGCAGGCGGTCGCGGCGGCGGGCTGGCGTATGGAGGACGTCGACCGCCTGGTGCCCCACCAGGCGAACGCGCGGATCACTTCCTTCGTCGCCCGGCAGCTCGCCGTCCCCGACGACCGCCAGCTGCACAACGTCGACTCCGTGGGCAACACGGGCGCCGCCTCCATCCCCCTGCTCCTGGCGCAGGCCGCCGTGAACGGACGTCTGAAGGCCGGACACCGCCTCGTGCTGACCGCGTTCGGCACCGGAGTGACCTGGGGCGCCACCACCGCCATTTGGCCCGATCTGACCCCGTGACCCCTGCGACCGAGGGAGACACCGTGAACGGTGATTTCGAAAGCATCCTGCTCACCGACCTCAAGCTGTCCGCGAACCGGCTGACCGCGGATGCCACTCTCGACGCCGCCGGCTTCGACTCGCTCGCGATCGTCGAGCTCTCCGTCCTGCTCGGTGACCGCTTCGGCATCGATGTCACCGACGCCGACATCAAGGGCGCCGCCAACCTCGAACAGCTCGACCACCTCATCACGTGCAAGCGCGACGAAAGGTGAGCTCCGCCATGAAGCAGCCACCGCGCTCCGGCCGGGCCTGGATCATCACGCCCGGCCTGCATCCCAGCCGGTACGAGACCGCGCAGACCTCCGGCGCCGGGGTGGCCCTCGTCGACCTCGAAGACTCCGTGGCCATGCAGGACAAGCAGGCCGCCCGCACCCAGGCACAGCAGTTCTTCGCCCGGCCGGACGCGCCGTGCAGCCGAGGCGTGCGCATGAACGCCCCGACGACCCTGGAGGGCACCAAGGACCTCGTCGCCATGGCCGCGTACACCTTCAAGCCCGATCTCATCCTCGTCCCGAAGACCGAATCCGCCCGGGACATCGAACTCGTGGCCAACGTCCTGGACACCGAGGGCTACACCCCGGACATCTGGGGACTGATCGAGACCCCGCGCGCCTTCGACAAACTCCCTTCGATCATGAAGGCGCCCCGGCTCGGCGGTGTCGTCTTCGGTTCGGCCGACTACGCCGCGACCGTCCACTGCGGACTGGGCTGGCAGGCCCTGCTCTATGCCCGCTCCGCCCTGGTCAACAGCGCGACGGCCGCCGGTATCCCCGCCATCGATGCGCCGTTCTTCGACCTGAGCGATCTCGACGCACTGCGGCGCGAAGCCGAGAAGGCCAAGGATCTCGGGTTCTACGGAAAAGGCGCCGTCCACCCCCGTCAGGCGGCCGTCATCAACGACACCTTCGCACCCTCCGACAAGGAGATCGCACGCGCGCGGGCAATCGTTGCCGCTGGTCGAAAGAGTGGCAACGGCATCACGTCCGTGGACGGCCAGATGATCGGGACCCCCTTCTTCACCGCGGCACACGCCCTTGTCCGCGAGGTGGACGGCTGATCCGGCCCGCCCGAAGCAACCGGAGACCACCGTGAACAACGATCTGCCGAAGGGCTACCGGCACATCGCCGAGGGCCGCATCCGCGAGAACGTTGGCCTCGGGTATGACGAGTTCGCTGTCGGCCTGGTCATCGAGCACCGGCCGGGGCGGACGGTGCTCGAGGTCGACAACCTCTTGGGAACGACGCTGGCCGGCAACGCGGCGCCCATCCACATCGACGCCCACTTCAGCAGCATGACCGAGTGGGGGCGCATCCTGGTATGCGGCGGCGTCACGTTGAACCTCGTCGCAGGCATGAGCGTACGCAGCACCAGCGGCCTGACCATCGCGAACCTCGCACTCACCGACGTCCGCTTCGAGGCCCCCGTCTTCGTGGGCGACACGCTCTACGCGGAGACGGAAGTCCTCAGCCGCAGACACTCCAAGAGCCGGCCCGAGAACGGAATCGTCTCGTGCCGTACCTCCGGCCACAACCAGGCGGGCACACGAGTGCTGACCTTCACCCGGACCTTCCTCGTACCCACCGATCCCGACGCTGTCCGGGCCGCCACCAATTACTAGAAGGTGCTCCATGAGCGAACAGCTGTCCTTCACCGTGGCCGACAACGACCTGTGGCAGCAGTACGACGAGCTGACCACCCGCGCCTACGGCCACCGCATCGGCGACATCACCGCCCTGCGCCAACACGCCGATCTTCGGGTGGCGACCCGCGAAGGCCGAGTCGTCGCCGGCGGCCTCGGCATGCTCGTCAATCAATTCTTCGGCGGCTCCCCAGTGCCCAGCGCGTGCCTCGGCGCCGGCTGCGTTGCCCCGGAAGAACGCGGCGAGCACCTGGCAACCCGCATGGCCGCCGAACGGCTACGCCCCCTCCAGGAGCAGGGTGCAGTGATCTCCGCGATCTCGACATCCTCGACCGGCTACGCCCGCAGGCTCGGCTGGGAGGCACCCGTGCCGGTGTTCGCCTGGGCCGTTGCCACCGACGACCTGAAGCGGTCCTTCAGCAATAAGGACTTCGAGATCGAACACAACGTAACCCCGGACGCCCACGACCTTCAGCGGAACCTCGCCCGCCAGTGGAACGGCCCCGTGGAGAGACCCGACTGGTGGTTTCCCTGGAAGCAGCAGAAGAGCGGCCTGACAACGTACCGCTTCCGCAGGCCGGGCCAACCCACCGCCGGGGTACTGTCCTTCGCCACGAAACGCCGCGAGCGCCACGGCATGAACCTCGTCGTCCACGACTTCTGGGCGACCAGCCAGAAAACGGCCATCGCCATGCTCGCCTTCCTCGGCCGCCACAACACCCGCGCCGAGACCATCGAATTCCGGCGCGGCGTGCTCCCGCCCTACCCCTCCCTGCTCCACAACCTCCACCACCACCGGCCCACCGCCGAGGCGTGGCACCCCTGGATGCTGCGCATCCTCGACATCCCCGAAGCCATCCGACTCCGTGGATGGCCCGCCGACCTCAACTCCACCGTGCCCATCGCGATCGAAAACGAGAACGGCGGCACCCCGGACCAGTACCTCCTCCGGATCACCGCCGGAACCGCCGAGATCAGCCCGACACACACCGAAAGCAAGGTGACCCTCACCCGCAGACAACTCGCGGTCTGGTACGCCGGTGGCTACAGGACCCTCGCCTCGGCCCGCCTGGCCGGGGTCCGCGCCGTATCGGAAAAGGCGCTCACAACCCTCATCCGCAGTACGACAGACAACGAACCCTGGCTCCCCGACCACTTCTAGCAACCGCCATGACAGGTTCCAGGCGGAATTCCCCGCGGCCCGCACGAGACAGTCGCCGACTGCCGAGCGGGAGAACAACCGCGAGTCCCCGCTGGCAGCGCTCGACACCGCCCTCAACGGAAGGGAACGGAGGCCAGCCGCCGGTCACCACCAACGACATGCCGCCGCTCCGCGGCGATCCGCCAACCCGGGCCCGCTCACGAGTTCCTGAGCATCTCGACCACACCCAAGCAGGGGTACTCCGCGTGCGCTTGATCTGAAGCCCCCGGAGCGCTCTCAGGTGTCGGATCCGACTGTCCGGCAGGCGCATCCGGCACCTGCCCGACAGCCGCGCGGCAGCTCACAAACGAGGCGAGCAGCCTTGCCCGAGGCGCCAGTCGCGGAACCCGCTCGCCATGCACTCATAGATGGTGTACGTTTATTCACGTCATCACCGAGGCCCCGGGATGACACCCGAACCGCAACGACCCACGATCAGGAGAGAGCAGCCATGATCCCCGCCGGCCGCACCCCGCTCGGAACCGCAGACGTCGCCCAGCGCATGGGCAGGAAG